>CAZCDY010000361.1:0-1510 GCA_964497145.1 uncultured Gammaproteobacteria bacterium | reverse complement strand
CGTTTGGTCCGGTCCCCAAGGTCGGCAGTACCTTACTGATCGGTAGTCCGGAGGTGTTCAGCAAACAGCTGGATGAGGTCCGTCTGCAGCTATCCTGGGCGGATCTGCCGTCAGAAAACTTCGCCGAACACTACGCACAGTACGATTCGGCCAAGCCTGACGGCAATCAGGATTTCACGGCCGTGCCCAGTTTTCTCAAGGATGGGGCATGGCGAGATGACAACTCGATCGCCCTGTTCGACGATACTGGCGACAGCAACAGTCCGCCGGCGGTCACGCGCTGCCTCAAGTGTTCCGGGGATGCTTTGCTAAAGCGCAACAGCGATTTGGGTAACTTCAGTCGGTACAGTGCCGGAATGCGCCAGGGCTTTATGCAACTGCGGCTCGACAGTCGTGATTTCGGGCATACCCTGTATCCGATCATGCTGGCATCAGCGGCGATCGATCAGAAAAAGGACCTTATCCCCAACGCCCCCTATGTCCCTTTGGTCTCCGAACTGAGGCTCAGTTACAAGGCCCATCAGGAGATCGAGTTCCGCGGCAAGGGTGTGGACTCGTTTGCCGGGCGGGTGGAACAGCTGTTTCAGATCTGGCCGTTTGGGCGACGCGAGATCTGGCCGATCGGAGACGTTGATGATCCGGGAAAGGTCCCGGTCGAACGACGCCTGCTGCCGCGCTTCGAGGTAAACAGTGCGAGCGGCTCGACGCGCACGGCCGAGGGCACGCTGTATATCGGTTTCAAGGATCTGGACCTGTCCGCGGGATCGAAAAATCTTTCTATACTGGTCCAGGTGGCAGAGGGTAGTGCCGATCCCGAACTGCCGGTGCAGCCCGTGGTGTGGTCCTATCTCGCCGATGATGTCTGGCACGATTTCAAGACCACCGAGATACTCGCCGACGGCAGCAACGGCCTGCTGCGGTCCGGCATCATCCGCTTCGTCCTGCCAAAGCAGATGAGCGACAACAATCAGACCCTGCCATCCTCGATACATTGGATCAGGGCCTGTGTGGCCCGCGACAGCCGGGCAGTCTGTCGGTTGATTGCGCTGCATACCCAGGCCTTGACCGCGAGCCTGCTCGATCAGGGCAATGATCCAGCCCATCTCGCGACGCCACTGGCCGCCGGCTCCATCGCCAAGCTGAAACAGCGCATGGCGATGGTGAAAAAGGTGAGTCAGCCTTATGCCTCGTTCGGTGGACGGGTAGCGGAGGGCGACGACGACTTCAATGTGCGTGTCAGCGAGCGCCTGCGTCACAAGGGGCGCGCGATCACTCTGTTCGATTATGAACGTCTGGTGCTGCAGGGTTTCCCGGAGATCTACAAGGTCCAGTGCGTCAATCACGCGAATCGGCAGCAGGAGCATGTGGCGGGCAATGTGCGAGTGATCGTGGTGCCCGACCTGCGCAATCATGGCCAGTCCCCGCATACGTCCGAGCACAGCTATCCGGCGATGGCCGACGACGTGAGCGGCCTGCTCTATGGCGCCAGAATCCCGCAGGTCGCTTGGGC
>CAZCDY010000360.1:0-1524 GCA_964497145.1 uncultured Gammaproteobacteria bacterium | reverse complement strand
ATATCCGCCATGGTGAGCCCGCAGAGGCCGCGGACCTGCTGAACCGGGCCTATCGGCGGCTGACGGAACAGCATGGGTTTCACATGGTCACGCTGCAGCTCGAAACAGAGTGTCTCGACGAGCGCCACGCGCGGGATCTTGATATAGTCCAGATAGCGGCTGCAAAGGCTGCGCAAGAAAAGACTGATGTGCGAGATGCGCATCCGCACCCAAGCCCTAACACAGAAGGGCCGTAGACTGTGATGGACATAATACTAGCCGCAGAGCCGGAGATTCGTCTGACGGCGTTTTTGAGTGTGCTGGCCGCCATGGCGCTTTGGGAACTCGCCGCCCCGCGTCGGCGGCGTGACATTCCGCGTGTCATCCGTTGGTCGAACAACCTGGCACTTGTCGTGATCGATACGGCGATCCTCCGGTTGTCTTTCCCAATCCTGGCCGTCGGTCTGGCGGTCCTGGCCGAGGAGCGGGGCTGGGGCCTGTTCAACATTATCGAGGCTCCTTTCGGGTTGGCTGTGATCCTGTCCATGCTGCTGCTCGATCTGGCGATCTATCTGCAACATGTCATGTTCCACGCCGTCCCGGCCCTGTGGCGCCTGCACCGGATGCACCATGCCGATCTCGACTTCGACGCAACCACTGGATTACGCTTCCATCCGATTGAGATCCTCATCTCGATGGCGATCAAGCTCGCCCTGGTGGCAGCGCTTGGTCCGCCCGCCGTCGCGGTTTTGTTGTTCGAGATCATCCTCAACGCCACTGCCCTCTTCAACCATGCCAACATCAACCTGCCGAGACCGGTCGACCGGTGGCTCAGATGGATCGTCGTCACACCCGACATGCACCGCGTGCATCATTCTGTCGATCCGCGCGAAACCAACTCAAACTACGGCTTCAACCTGCCGTGGTGGGACCGCCTCATGGGTACTTACGTTGCCCAGCCCGCGAAGGGCCACGAGGGAATGACGATCGGCATCGAGCAGTTTCGCACGACGCGCGACCTCTGGGTCGACAAGATGTTGATCCAGCCCGTTCGCGGGCCAGCAAGCGGGCACGCCCTGGATACATCCGCCCTCACGCCGACAGAGCAGGAACAGCCTCTGGACTCTCGAACACACAGTTCTACGATTTCGAATAATTCGAAAAGGAACACATGATGAAAAGACGCACATTTTTGCTGGCCGGAGCGGCTGCCACACTCCCCCTGCGAGCACTGGCCAACACAGAACCGGTCATTAAAGTCCTGAAAACCCCCACCTGCGGGTGCTGTACCGCCTGGGTCGATCATGTCCGGCAAGCGGGCTTCACGGTCGAGGCGCAGGATGTCGATCAGGATGCGCTTTATGCGTTCAAAGACCGGCTACAAATCGCTCCGGAACTTGCTGGATGTCACACGGCGATCATAAGTGACTATTTTATCGAGGGCCACGTGCCTGCCGCGGACATCACGCGGCTGCTGGCAGAACAACCGGTGGCGCGCGGGTTGACGGTTCCCGGCATGCCGATGAGTTCGCCCGGCATGGGCGG
>CAZCDY010000359.1:0-1536 GCA_964497145.1 uncultured Gammaproteobacteria bacterium | reverse complement strand
CCTCTCCGCCATCTTGCTATCGTAACTTTATGATTAATCGAGTATTAATTGTAAGTTAACCACCGCGGAAAGCCCCGTCGACCTGCGTACACCGGGGTTCGTCGTCCCGTGATGTCGGGAAACCATGAAGCGTTTCACTGATCGGCGCGACCAGCGCCGGCTGATCCTCAGTCGCGATTGCCAATGCACGTCTGGCGATTGCATTGGCCTGTGTGTAGCAGCCACGATCTGCGAGCACCTCGGAGAGGTTGTTCAGGGCCGCCGCATGCCGCGGATACTGATTGACAATGTCTCGGTATCCGCTCTCCGCTGCTGTCAGCTCGCCTGCCGCGTGGAGCGCATGTGCATAGCCGAAGCGCGCAGTGATGTTCCCGGGCCAACGATCAAGTGCAGCGTGGTATGCGCGCTTCCTCGAGGCGATCGACAACATCGGTTCGGCCTGCGCCACCGCGGTAAGTAGACGCCGTGGGGTCGTCGACGCCGGCATCTCACCGGGCGACAGGACTACCATGCCCCAGTTACTGGCCATCTGCCAGCTGTGCAGGAAATCCGTGGCACGGCTTTGCTTTTGATGTTCGATTCCAGAGCGCAGGGTCACGTAATCGCCAGCGGGGTCAATGCCAATCACCACCGCGTAATGCCATACCGGCAAAAAGCCCAGACCAAGGTTCTGCAAAACCAGGACCGGACGGCCGGCCTCCAGCTCCTCACGAAGCGCGTCCAAAGTTGGCTCGATCTGATAGGGAATACGGTCGGCACGGCGCGTCGCCGCCAGCAGTTCAACCTGCAGACTGCCATGCTGCTTCGGTAGATACACCTGATCGACGAGATCATCGGGTGCCACCGCAACGCCCGCCGCATTCAGGACTGTTGCCAAAGCTGCGGGACCACATTGATACTCTTCTTGTGGGAAAAACGGGGTGTCGCTCAGCTCAATGGTTTTCGTGACGTCCGGCATCATTGCCGTTAGGGCCGGCGGCCTGGTTGTGCAAGCCGCCACCGACAACGCGGCGGCGGCGGTCAGCGACCGAACGAGGGGCGTCACTGGTCGCGGCGCAAGCTTAGATCTTGGTGAAAACGTTGGTGACGCCGGTCAGATCGAGGATCAGCAGGACGACAAACACGATACCGACCACGGCCAACAGGCTGCCGCCGGCAGGCAATTCGTCCAGTTGCATCGACAGCATCTGCAGTTCTTCGGTGCTCAACGCTGCAACACGCGTATCAACCTCAACCGGCGACACTCCGCGTTCCAGGAATTGCGCTCGTACGTCGTCGCGGGCCAGCTGTGTCTGGACTTGCGATAGAAGCTGGCCTCGCTGATCCAGCTGTACGAGTGCATCCGTACCGATCGGCGCCGCCAGACCAACCGCTGGTAGACCCAGCAGGCTCATTGACAAAATCAGCAGCATTACGACGATTTTCTTGGATGTATTTTTCAAACAAGGGTCCTCCGGGTAGCTTACGGCGCACCGCGACACCGTTGTCGGACGAGACGCTAACACGCAGGTAAAGTTCTCTGCAATTGATCCATCA
>CAZCDY010000358.1:0-1556 GCA_964497145.1 uncultured Gammaproteobacteria bacterium | reverse complement strand
GTGGAGCAAACCCGTCGGGCGGGTAGAGCCCGGAGTGTCAGAAGCTCGAACTGCCTTGCCGCTACACCAAGCGCTAGGAGGTAGCGGAAAAGTTTCCGTCGCCTAATCCGAATGGCAGCTTCCGCTTTCAACGAGTCGGCTTTCTCTTGGGGCAAACCTGCCACCGGCAGCAGTGGGCCGCATTCAGAAGTTCCTGCAGAGATACCCGAGCATTTTGGTCGATGGCCGAGTTCGACCCGGGGACTGAGCCAGAAATAATCAGCCATCTGGCAGTCGAAAGCTTGCAGGGCATTCAGGTCACCGATATAAGCCCTTGCCTCTGCAATACCTTAACTTATGCCCATCACCGTGCTCTCCAATACGCCAACTACGTGCCGAGCAGCCCGGGCGGGTGGCATGGCCGTCGGCGCGATAGGCGGAGAGCAGCCAGACTTAGGAATCAGGTGCGGTTTTCAGAATATGCCCTCATGTCTGGCCAAGCCACTGTCTCAATCCGATTGTCACGGTCCATAATGTTAGAAGGAAGCCCGATTGGACAGGAGGCGCAAAGACGATGTGCACCGGTTTAAAGACAGCAATGATCACCCTGGCGCTGCTTGCCGGCGCCACCGGGCTGGCCGCAGCGGATCAGCGCCTCGACAGTGCCCGGCTCGCTTTATGGAGCGAGGTGGAGCACCAGGTCGCGTCGCTTCGATCCGAGCTGGGGTTCGACCAACTGTCGCCCGAGGTTCGCGACGCCCTGTGGAAAGTACCGCGCGAGAAGTTCGTCCCGGAAGCGCAAAAGCAGCGTGCGTATGAAAATCGGCCCCAGCCTATCGGGTATGCACAGACCATCTCGCAACCCCTGATCGTAGCGATAATGACCGAACTGGCGGCACTCAACCCCGGTGACCGGGTGTTCGAGCTGGGCACAGGATCGGGTTACCAGGCCGCCGTGCTGGATGCGCTGGGTGCCGAGGTCTACAGCGTGGAGATCATACGGGAACTGGGTGAACGGGCCCGCAGGACGCTGGACGACAGCGGTTATGGCAACGTCAAGACACGAATCGGTGACGGTTATTTCGGCTGGGAAGAGGCGGCCCCCTTCGACGCCATCATCGTCACCGCCGCCAACGACCATATACCGCCACCGTTGATCCGCCAGATCAAGCCCGGCGGACGCATGGTGATCCCTGTGGGTAGTCGATACGTGACCCAGAAGCTGGTTCTGGTGAGCCGTGATACGGATGGGGTGGTCACCACTCGTGAGATCATCCCGGTCACCTTCGTACCGCTGACCGGCCAACATTGAGCAGCACGACGCCTATCGGACCCGGCACCCATCCATGCGCAAGCACGCATACGCAGCCCCGTTAACCGCCGTCGGTCTCATATCCGCTGCTGCACTCGCGTACGAGATCCTGCTCACCCGCCTGTTCGCCATCATCCATTGGCATCACCTGGTTGCGGCTGCAATCAGCCTCGCCTTGCTGGGTTACGGCGCCAGCGGGACTTTTCTCGCGATCGCCGGTAAACGTCTGCAAAGTCACTTTGCACCCGTGTTTATCGCCAACGCC
>CAZCDY010000357.1:0-1565 GCA_964497145.1 uncultured Gammaproteobacteria bacterium | reverse complement strand
CCCACAACACCTTGCGCAGCCCGAGCACCTGAGGCGAATGCGGATCCTCCGCGGTCTCACAGCGGGCGTGATGCCGCCGGTGCACCCCGACCCACTCACTGGTCACCATGCCCGTGGTCATCCATAACCAGAAGCGGAAGAAATGTGCGAGCACCGGATGCAGGTTCAGGGCACGGTGGGCCTGGCAACGGTGCAGGTAGACGGTTACAGCGACGATAGTGACGTGGGTCATGCCCAACGCCACCAGGATAAGCTGCCACCATGAAAAATCGAGTATGCCGTTGATCATCAATATTCTCCTTTAGGCGATTGCATCGCCGGGCGCTGAAGCCGGGCGCAACATGTGGTATCCGACTCAGGCCCCTGCGTCTCATGATAACGCCCCGTGAGCCGCTTGACCTCAACCAGAAACCGCTCAAGCACCCGGGCTCGGGGTCGCTATCCGGAGAACAAAGAAAAACCGGTCACATCAAAGGTTCCATGCAAGCCCCCAGCCCCAGTACCGATAGACCCGCGGAAACCATACAGGTCGGTCGCCAGGCCATATTCGACCGCGATCTCGAGGTCTTCGCATACGAGCTGCTGTACCGCGACGCCGGGGGCAACTGCTCGATCTCCGATGGCGACCAGGCGTCTTCCGTAACCCTGCTGAACGCGTTCATGGAGATCGGCCTGCAGCGCATCGCGGGTCCGCACAAGGCCTTCATCAATCTCACACGACATTTTTTTGTCGATATGCCGCCGATCCCGTTCCCGCAGAAGGATGTGGTTCTGGAAGTGCTGGAGAACGTCGAGGTGGACGATGCACTCCTTGCGGGCATCGCCAACATGAGGGCAAAGGGCTATCAACTGGCCATGGACGACTACAGTTTTCAGCCCGAACTGGCGCCGATCCTCCCCCTGGTGCACTACATCAAGGTCGAGATCAGGCCCGACGGGATGCAGGAGCTGGCGCAGCGCATGCCCGAACTGCGCGCCACCCGCGCGAAGCTGCTGGCCGAAAAGGTTGAGACAGCCGAGCAGTATGAGCAGCTGAAAGCCTTGGGATTCGACTATTTCCAGGGCTACTTTTTCGCGCACCCCAACCTGGTGCAATCCCAGCGGGTGGGGGAAAACGCGGCCATGGTCATGCAGTTGCTGGCGCGCTTGAACGACCCGGACGTGGTCATGAGCGAAATCGTCGAACTCGTGAGCCAAGACCCGGGACTGAGTTTCAAGGTGCTGCGCTGGGTCAACTCGGCAGCCATTGGCCTGCGTGCGCGTATCGAGTCCATCCAGCGTGCCGTCGTGTTGATGGGTATCGCCCGCATCCGCGCCTGGGCCACGCTATTCGCCATGGCCGGCCTCGGCAGCCGCCCGATCGAGATCCTCAATCTTGGACTGCTGCGCGCCAACCTGTGCGAACGACTCTGCCGCCTTTGCGCGACCGGGGTACCGGAGACCGCGTATACGGTTGGCCTGCTGTCGGTGCTCGACGCCATGATGTCGCGTCCGATGAATGATCTGGTCAAGGAGCTACCGCTGGCGGATAACGTCAAGCGCGCCCTCACGCACAGTGAGGGGAC
>CAZCDY010000356.1:0-1578 GCA_964497145.1 uncultured Gammaproteobacteria bacterium | reverse complement strand
AAGCCGATACCGCCGGAGCCTCGGTTGTCTTGCGCGCGGCCATCAGTGCGCATCTTCGCGCACTTCTGGATGTGAGTGACTATTCCTCGGCCAACGTGCGGATCTTCGGGCAGGTTCCACAATCGGTACGCGACGCGAATTTGCCCGCGCGCCGTGCCTATGAGAACGAGTGGGACGATCTGCTAGCACGGTTGCAAAAGCACGGTGAGTTGAGGGCCGATGTCGATGTTCGCCGATTGCGCCTGATGCTTATCGGTGCACTGAACGCCACGCTTGAATGGTTCGACCCCTCTCGTGGCGGCGTCGATGCACTGGCCTCTGCCTATGCCGATGTTTTTCTCAACGGAATGCTCGAAACCTACGTCCGCAACCATGCAGCACAAAGCGAGAGGGTTGACACGCTGCGCACGCGGATCGCAGGGGCTACGTCGGGCGGACGCCCCGACATGGTTGAACGTCACCGCAAACGTGGCAAGCTTCTGGTGCGTGAACGGATCGACTTGCTGGTGGACCCAGGAACTGCGTTCATGGAACTGTCGTCGCTCGCGGCCTACGGGCAATATGGGGATGAGGTGCCTGGCGCGGGGATCGTGACCGGCATCGGCGTTATCCATGGGTTGCCCTGCATTGTGATCGCCAACGATGCTACGGTGAAAGGCGGCTCGTTTTACCACGAGACCGTCCAAAAACACATTCGCGCCCAGGAAATCGCAGCCGAGAACCGGTTGCCCTGCCTCTATCTGGTGGATTGCGGCGGTGCCTATCTGCCAGAGCAGGACCGGGTTTTTCCCGATGCTCGCCATTTCGGTAATTCCTTCTATCGCCAGACCAACATGTCAGCGAGCGGCCTGCCGCAGATCTCAGCGGTCTTTGGTGGTTGCACGGCCGGTGGTGCTTATATCCCCGCCCTGTCGGACGAAGTCATCATGGTGCGGGGCAACGCGCGCATCCATCTGGGCGGTCCCTCAATCGTCAAGGTGGCAATCAATGAAGAGGTCGATGGCGAAACGTTGGGCGGGGCTGAGATGCATTCGCGCGTATCGGGTGTGTCTGATCATTTGGCCGAGGACGAGTACCATGCGCTCGCGCTGATGCGCGACATCGTGGCCGAGCTTGGCCAGTCGCGCCCGATGCGACCGGACCAGACCCCCGAAGCGCCCGCCCACGATCCCTCCGAACTGCTTGGCGTGATCAGCGCTGATCGCAAACAGCCCTATGACATGCGAGAAGTTCTGCTGCGCATGATCGACGCTGGCGAGTTCCGAGAATTCAAGCCCGGATGGGGCGACACGCTGGTCTGTGGCACCGCGCGCATCCACGGCTATCGAGTAGGCATTCTGGCCAATAATGGAGCGCTTCTGTCCGACAGTTCGCTCAAGGGTGCGCAATTCGTTTCGATGTGCGATCAACGTAACATCCCGCTTTTGTTCCTGCACAACATCTCGGGCTTCATGGTCGGCACCGAAGCCGAGCGCGGCGGCATTGCCAAAGACAGCGCCAAGCTGGTCTATGCCATGTCGGTTGCCAAGGTGCCGCGCCTGTCGGTCCTCTTGGGCGGCTCATACGGGGCAGGCAACT
>CAZCDY010000355.1:0-1589 GCA_964497145.1 uncultured Gammaproteobacteria bacterium | reverse complement strand
GCGAGAACGATCGCGACATGATCCGCCTCTCGCTTGTTCTGGAAGACGGTGCCGATGCTTCTGCAGCGGAAACAGCCGCAGCAGAGACCTTCAAACTGCATGCACGAATCCGCGCCGACGAGGTGAGCATTGTTTCGGAACTGCCTGAGAATTCAGAACTGATCATCAACCAAAAGGACGGCTGAAATCGCTTTCCGATCGTCTGCGACAACCGCAGAAACGGAGTAAGCATCCGGCGAGAGCCGCGGCTACGCGGCCTTGATAGCTTCAACTTCAGCCTTCCAGTGCCACAGGAGCAGCTCATGCACGCGCGAGACTGTGATGTTTGGAAGGCGGGCAAGCACATCCGCCATCCATGCTTGGGGGTGCTGAAGTAGTCGATGGCTTTGGCGACGCCGTTGTGTTTCGACCGCTTGCCGCGCTCAGCGATCAATCAGCTGCGCAGACCTTTGACCGATGGGCGTGATCATTCATGTCGCGCGGCCAAACGTGTGCCTGCGTCCTTGCCATTGATTTCACGTTCAATATCGAAGATCGCGTCGATCCGTTTCTCCGCTGTTTGCAACCTCGAATCAGAAGTCAACGGATTAGGGAATCCTGAACGTCAACAGCCCGTAGTCAGCAGTTGAATCCTTTACAAGAGAAGACCAATCAGTCGGCCGCGTATTCTGCGGTAAAACTTCGAAGACCGTTTTGATCCTGACGCCAGACTGTCCCGGAGGTTTCGGCCCCTTCTCTATGCAACTGCAATTCGCAGGGCAGGGTCAGCGGTGCAAGTCCCCGGAAAGAAAAACGGTGGGGCGACGGCTTCAAGGCTTCCGCCGCCAGATTCAGAAGCAGCGTCGCCTGCAATGGGCCATGTACAACTAGCCCAGAGTAGGCTTCGGTTTCGGTGGCGTAGACGTGGTCATAGTGGATGCGATGGGCATTAAACGTCAGCGCCGAATAGCGAAACAGCAGCACCGGATCCGGTGCAAGGCTCGATCTGAGCGTGGTGGGGTCACTCGCGTCAGGCGCGTTCTTGACCGGGCGGGGCGCGGAAATCTCGCGATAGACAATCGATTGCTTCTCCCGAATACAAAGCCGGCCGCCGCTCGAATACTCGTGTTCTACGGTCACAAAGACCAACGTTCCGCTGCGGCCCTGCTTGGCCGTTATATCCCCGATCACCGAGCGGCGGGTGACGGCTTCGCCGATCTTCAGCGGCGTGAGATGTGTAACATCGCCGCCGGCCCACATACGGGCTGGCAGCGGGACAGGGGGCAGAAACCCACCCCTTGCAGCATGGCCATCGTCTGACAGAGCGGCAGCTGGCACGGTATCAAGGGCAATACACCAATGAATCCCCAGCGGGACATCACCTGCTCCGCCGCAAAGATGCGGACCGAACGTGGCACGGAATTTGTCGATCAGACCGTGCGTCAGGACGTCTTCTTTGGTTTCAGTGCGTCCTAGCCAGGGTGCCAGCGCGTCAAGGTCGATCTCACTCATGGTCCCTGGCCTCAGAACGACCGCGGCATACCCAGGATATGCTCGCCGACATAGGACAGGATGAGGTTGGTCGAGATCGGGGCCACCTGATACAGTCG
>CAZCDY010000354.1:0-1606 GCA_964497145.1 uncultured Gammaproteobacteria bacterium | reverse complement strand
TACCCATGCGGATGGCCGCACCTGACTTGGCCGCGGCGATCGAGGTCGGGTCAAGCTCGAAACGCAGGAAATGCACCGAAGAGGTCTTCTCCTCGGTCTCGCGCTCCAGGTCTTCATTGGCGATGGGAAATACCGGATCGAAACCCTCTATCTTCACCCAGACGCGCTTTTCTATGCCAATCAGGCGCGCCAGCGCCTGCCTGCGCTCCTCCACATCGGGATACTCGACCATGAAGGTCGCCTTCCAGTTGCTGCCGTCGGGTATCAGCGGATTGTAGGCCTCCAATTCGTCATCTATGCCCTGGGACTCGAAGATCCGTTCGATGCGCAGCATCTCCTGTACCTGGTATTGGATGGTCATGCGGTCCTCGAAATAGAGGGTGGCGTGGGGACCTATCTGTACCTGGCGGCTTTTCTTGTGCGCCATGACTTCCTGCCGGTATTGCGGCCTGATGGCCGCGTACTTTTCCAGGCTGAAGAGGTCGTCTCTGTTCAACTGTGGCATAGCGAATTCCTGGTCGTGCGTGTCATTTTGTCGGACCGTGCTCAGATGCCGTAAGCGGTGCGCAGCAGCGTCATCGGATGCTCCGGCTGCCTGCCGTCCCGCAGGCCATTCTCGATGTGATGCCCGGCCATCATGCAGTCGCTGCCGTAGTGATCAGCCTCCATCTGTTTGACCTTGTTCACAACCGGGCGGCCGATCTTCATCGCGTGCTCGTGAAACTCGCTCTTGACGGCGTAGGTGCCATCGTGGCCGGAACAGCGCTCAATTGCCTGCACCTCGGTGCCGGGAACCAGCGCCAGCATATCGCGCGTCTTCAACCCGACATTTTGCACCCGTTGGTGGCAGGCCACATGGTAGGCCACCTTGCCCAGCGGATTTTTGAAATCGGTCTTCAGCATCCCTTCTTTGTGCCTGATCATGAGGTATTCGAACGGATCGAATATCGCCGCGGCCACCTTCTGGACCTGCGGGTCGTCGGGGAACATCAGGGGCAGTTCCTGGCGGAACATCAAGCCGCAGGATGGTATCGGGGCGACGATGTCCCAGCCCTCGTCTACCAGCCGGGCCAGAACCGGAATATTGGCGTTCTTGGCTTGTTCCACCGAGTCCAGGTCACCGAGTTCGAGCTTCGGCATGCCGCAGCACTGTTCCTTCTCGGCGATGGTGACCGGTATCTCGTTGTGCTCGAATACGGCGACGAAATCCTCACCCACGCCGGGTTCATTGACATTGCCGTAGCAGGTGGTGAACAGCGCCACCTTGCCTTTGGTCCGCCCGGCCGGCTTACCCTCGGCCGCCATACCGATGCGTTTTTTCAGGCGTCCGCGCAGTTTGTCACTGTGGAACTCCGGCAATTTGGCCTCGGGGTGCACACCCAGTACTTTGTCCATCAGCTTGCGTGCCGGTTTGAGCTTATTGACCGCGTTGACCGTCGGCGCAATGATCGGGATGCCGGCAAAACTGCCCAACGCATCGGTGCTGGTAAGTATGCGATCGCGCGTCTTCACATCCCCTTTCTTGTACTTGACCGCTTTGCCGCGCAGCATCAGGTGCGGAAAATCGATGTTCCACTCGTGCGGCGGCGTGTAGGGGCACTTGGTC
>CAZCDY010000353.1:449-1642 GCA_964497145.1 uncultured Gammaproteobacteria bacterium | reverse complement strand
AGTTGCCACAGCCCACCCAGACCATCGACCGCAGGCACCACAATCCTTGGGTCTACCAGCTGCGCCTGGCGCGCCTGGGCGACGACACTGCGCATCGCGTTTGCCAGGGAGGACGCTATCCAGCCTTGCAGTAACGTGCGCAGTTTCAGAGAGTCCAAGGCGGCCTTGTACCAGTCATCCAACCGCGTCGCCAGGACAGCGAAGTCGGTGTAGATCGCGTTGAACCCGGCTGCCAGCTGGGCACCCGATGCTGCCTCCACCTGGGCACGCAAGATCTCAAAACGACGCCGCAGGGCAGGGATATCCTGCTGGCTTATGCGTGCCAGCAGCGCAGACACGTCTTTCGCAATGAAATCCTGCCAGTCGCCGTCAGCCTGATTGGCGTCATTCCAAAATTGCAGCACCGTGGCATAACGCTCGGCATAGGCGATCAGTTTGCCGATGTCGCGCCCGTCAACAGGGTTCTCTGCCGGATCCAACGCAGCTACCGCACGCTGCCGCCGACTCGTGCCGTCACTCTCGATCGGGTGTGGATTGCAGCGTCGCGTGCTCATTTGCTCACTTCCGAGCCTTCTTCACGGTAGAAGGGGTAGACGAAGTTGTAGCGGGTATTGGTGGACGCAACCCGATAGTCCAGCTCGACATCCACCCGTCCCTTATTCTGCTGCAACTGAAGATGGACCCTGTCGAGGATGATGCGCGGCTCGAAATACAGGATCGCGGTGCGCACAAGATCCTGCATGTAGGCCTGCAGGCCGCTGTCCAGCGGTTCGAACAAAAGGCGATCGAGGTTGCAGCCATATTTCGGTTGCATCACACGCTCGCCGACCCGGGTTGAAAGCAGGATCGTCAGGCTGTCGCGAATGTCCTGTTCCTCGGCGGTCATCGCGACGCCACCGCTGCCACGTGAGAAGAGCGGTGGGAATCCCCACCCGGTACCGAGGAATGAGCGGTCGTTTGCCATACCGTTAACCGATCATGACCGTGGGACAGCCCACTGCCGGGGCGGCACCGCAGAGACAGGTGTCGCCCACCCGGACGGCCGGCTTGCCGCCGATCAGCACGCTCGTGCTGCCCATCGGAAATGGACTGACCGTAGGCTGATGCACATTCGGCGGTATCACGCAGACATGGTTGTCACCGGCAACGGCCGCCGGCATGCCGCCGATCAATACCGTCGGCTCACCGGGCCC
>CAZCDY010000353.1:0-439 GCA_964497145.1 uncultured Gammaproteobacteria bacterium | reverse complement strand
CTGGTGAACCTGGTTTTCACCGTGGTGGCGATCATGCTTATCGACCGCCTGGGGCGGCGGCCTTTGCTGGGCTTCGGACTGACCGGTATCGCGGTGTGCATGATGCTGCTGGCATATGGTTTCCCTCCCCTCGCTTCGCGCTAGTTGATCTGGACGATAGAACCCTTGACCGTGGTACTGCCGCCTGACGACAGCTCCGCTCCGGCGCTGCCCTCGAACTTGGCCTGAGCCGAGGCCGAGCCATTGAGGTTGATGCCCTCGATATTCACGTCACCACTGGCCTTGATGTTGATATCCGCCGCACTCTCCAGTGTGATGCCCGAACTTTCCATCTTCAGTATGTTGCCGTTCTCATCCTCCACCGTGATCGACCCTGAGTCATCATCGAGCACCAACTTGTTGCCGTTGGGGGTCTCCAGGGTCACGGTCTGTGTGTCGT
>CAZCDY010000352.1:0-1645 GCA_964497145.1 uncultured Gammaproteobacteria bacterium | reverse complement strand
TGCCGCGGATTTCCTCGAGGACTACTTCGAAAACGACCTGGTCAAGGCGGCGATGGCCAGTCCCGGCATCATCGGTACTGCCCTGGGTGTCTACTCGCCGGGTTCCGCTTACATCCTGCTGCACCACGTCATGGGCGACGTGGATGGCAACGTCGGTGCCTGGGGCCTGGCCCGCGGTGGCATGGGTGCGATTTCCAATGCGCTCGCCAGCGCCTGCAAGTCTCACGGTGGCGAGATCCGCACCGGCGCAGGCGTGCGGCAGATTCTTGTGAATAACGCAGAGGCTGTAGGTGTCGCTCTGGAAAATGGCGAAGAGATCCACGCGCGCATCGTGGTTTCCAACCTGGACGCGCGCCGGACCTTTACCAGGGTAATGGACAGGAATGACCTGCCGGCCGGTATCTACGAGCGTGCCAGGAACTTCAAGATTCGCGGCTCATCCGGCAAGGTCAATATCGCCCTGTCAGGACTGCCGAAGTTCAACAACGTGCCGGAGAACCACTACATCAATCGGGGTGGCCAGACCTTTGTGGGCTCACTGGAGAAAATGGAGCGCGCCTACGACAGCTGGAAGCGCGGTACCTGGTCGGACGACCCGTTTATCGAGTCGATCATACCCTCGGCCTGGGATCCCACCGTGGCACCCCCGGGCAAACACTGGATGTCGAATTTCATCCAGTACTGCCCACCGGAACTCGCCGATGGCCCCTGGACGCCGGAGAAGCGCGACCGGTTCGGCCAGACCGTGATCGACAAGATCGAGCGCCACAGCCCGGGCTTCAAGGACCTCATCGTTCACATGGAGGTGCGCACGCCGCACGAGATTGAAAACGAGATCGGCCTCACCGAGGGCAATATCTTCCAGGGCGAGCTCACCATCGACCAGTTGCTGTTCAACCGGCCGTTCCCCGGATACGGGCAATACCGCATGCCGGTGAAGAATATGTACATGTGCGGTTCGTCCACACACCCGGGTGGCGGCGTTTCCTCGGCCTGCGGCGCCAACGCCGCCCGCGAGATCCTGATGGACCTGAAGCGGCCCAACAGCGTACCGGAGGATGACTGCTATGACGAGTAAGCGGGCGAAGGCCGAAGATCCTTATGCCGGCGAGCGCCTGAAGCTCTCGCATTTCCATGAGCGGCAGGCGCCGATGAACCTGCGGGACGCCTGGTCCACATGGAACGGCTACAAGTTTGCCGACTATTACTACGATGCCGGGTACGAGTACTTCTGCATCCGCAATTTCTGCGGCACCTACGATATCTGCCCGATGCAGAAGTACATGGTCAGCGGCCCCGATGCGCTGGACATGCTCAATCGGATGGTGACCCGCGACCTTCGCAAGCTGAACATCGACCGCGTGACCTACTGCTGCTGGTGCACCGACGAGGGCCGCATCATCGACGACGGCACCATATTCCGGCTGGGCGAGGATCGGTACATGCTGACCTGCGGCAGCCCGAGCCTGGCGTGGCTGCGCAAGAGCGCGCTGGGCTTCGACCAGCTGACGATTGAAGACGTGACGGAGCAGTTTGCAGCGCTGTCACTGCAGGGCCCGACCTCGTATGCCACCCTGAAGGCCATGGGAATGGAGGGTCTCGAGACCCTGAAGCCTTTCGGTGTCATGCACTTTCCGTTTAACGG
>CAZCDY010000351.1:735-1693 GCA_964497145.1 uncultured Gammaproteobacteria bacterium | reverse complement strand
AAATCCGCCAACAGTTGGAAGCAGATCTGGGAGGCGTGCCGGAGGAAATCTTTACGGAGCTGAATCCCGAGCCGCTGGCGGCCGCTTCCATTGCCCAGGTGCACCGCGCCCGCCTGGAGGATGGTACAGAGGTTGTGGTCAAGGTGCGGCGGCCCGGAATCCGGCCGACGGTCGAGGCAGACCTGCGTTTGTTGCAGCGCTTGGCGAAGATTACGGTGACAGAGGCCCCCGACCTCAGGCGTTTCCGGCCACAGGAGGTGGTGCGCCAGTTTACCCTGTCACTGCGCCGCGAGCTGGATCTGGCTGCAGAGTGCCGGAACGCAGAGCGGGTTGCCGCCAGCTTTGAGGATCATCCAGAGATCGTTGTTCCCAAGGTCTACTGGCAGTGGAGCGGCGAGCGATTGAACATCCAGGAGTATATGGACGGCATCCCTGGCCGAGACCTCGAAGCGGTGGATGAGGCCGGCTTGGATCGCAAAGTCCTGGCACGGCACGGGGCCCAGGTCGTGTTGAAGATGATCCTGGAGGATGGCTTTTTCCACGCTGATCCTCACCCCGGTAATGTCTTCTATCTGCCGGATGAGCGTATTGCTTTCATTGACTTCGGTATGGTTGGACGCCTCTCCGAGGAGCGGCGTAATCAGGTGGTGGACCTCCTCCAGGGTCTGGTAGAGCGGAATGCAGGCAGGGTCGTCGAGGTGCTGCTTGATTGGGCGGGTGATGTCCGGGTGGATACCCAGGCGCTGTCGATCGAGATCGACGCCTTCGTGGATCAATACCACGGCGTCTCTCTGAAACAGATCAATTTGTCGGCCATGATTGCCGAGCTGACCACACTATTGCGCGACCATGAACTTGCCCTGCCGCCCGAGAGTGCGGTCAGGCCCTCGGTATTTCCGGCCAGCCATTCGCGTTCGAGCATGGGTATCGACTGATGCTGGCCATGCAGATAGCTGCG
>CAZCDY010000351.1:0-725 GCA_964497145.1 uncultured Gammaproteobacteria bacterium | reverse complement strand
GATCCGGATTTCGATATGGTGGCTGAAGCTGCCCCCTTCCTACACCGTGCCATGCTGGCCCGCTTTACCCCCGATGCCCTGGCAAAGCGTGGCTGGCAGGGATTTACCGGCACTATTGATTTGCTCACCGGTCTTCCGAAAGACCTCCGGCAACTGCTGCGAGCCATAAGGAGAGGTGCATTCAGGGTCAATGTCGATGTCGATCGTCTGGACCGATTTGCAGACCGCATGGATCAATCGTTCAGCCGGCTGGCAATGAGCAGTGTTATCGCCGCATTGATCGTGGGTTTCTCCGGACCGGTGCTCAACCCGCAGGTCGAGCGTGCGGGGACCGGCCCGCTTCTTGTTGTTATCGATGGCACATGGGCCGATGCGCGCGACTGGCCGCGGCGGATGGAGCGGCTTGACGATCTTCTCGCCGAGGCCTCCCGCGCGGGGCGAACCGCTGCGGTCGTGACGCTTACCGATCTTCCCGCCGCGGCCCCGAGTTTCCAGGCCGCCGAGACGGTGCGCCAGGGCCTTCCGAGCATCGCTCCAGCGCCCTGGGTGCCGGATGCGGACAAGGTCGTCGCCTGGGCCGCCTCGCTCGACGTCGATGCCGAGGTTTTCTGGATGTCCGATGGTCTCGACCACCCCTGGCGCAACGATCTTCTGTCAGGGTTCGAAGACCTGGGTCCGGTGACGGTCTTCGAATCCCCGCGTCCTGTCTTCGCACTGACGCCTCC
>CAZCDY010000350.1:0-1694 GCA_964497145.1 uncultured Gammaproteobacteria bacterium | reverse complement strand
ATAGTGTGAGGGCGTCGCTGGAGATGCGCGAGCAGCTCAAAGGACTGCCGCCTGCCTCGCCGATTTCGAGGCAGAGGCGTTGGTCATTAGCGGCAGTGATATGAGGTACCCGTGCTTCAGGCGAGGCTCAGATCGCTCTCGGTCAGGGCGTTGTCGATGGCCGTGACGATGCGCTCGATTTCCTCATCACCGATGATCAGCGAGGGGCTCAGGCAGAGCGTATTGTTGAACTCTTCAAAGCTGCGGTTGGTGCGCCCGATCATCACGCCGTTCTTGAGGCAGTGTCCGGCGACTGCCGCTGCGTAGGCTTCCTTCACGGGCTTCTTGCTCTGGCGATCCGACACCAGCTCGACGCCGATAAACAGCCCCTTGCCGCGCACATCGCCGATGACGGCATGCCGGGATTTGAGCGCCTCGAGTTTCTCCAGCAGCTGCTCACCGCGCAGGGCCGTGTTCTCTACCAGTCCCTCGCGCTCGATAATTTCGATGTTCTTGAGTGCTGCTACAAGGCCTCCTGCGCAGCCGCCAAAGGTGGAGATGTCGCGGAAGTAGTCCATGGTCGGGTTACCGCTGTCCTCGTGAATTGCCTCGAAGACGCGCTCGCTGGTGACCATGGCCGAAATCGCCGCGTAGCCCGAGGCCAGGCCTTTGGCGAGGCTCACGAAGTCCGGCTCGATACCGTAATGCTGATAGCCAAACCAGGCGCCGGTGCGACCGAGGCCACAGACCACCTCGTCAATGTGCAGGAAAATGTCGTATTTGCGGCAGAGTTCCTGCACCGCCGGCCAGTAGCCCTCGGGCGGGGGAATCACGCCGCCGCCGGCGGTCACGGGCTCAAGGCAGAGCGAGCCGATGGTATCCGGGCCCTCGCGCAGGATGACTTCCTCGATAGCCGCCGCGGCCCGCGCACCGTAATTGTCGACGTCACCCCACTGGGAGCGGTATTCGAGGCAGTGCGGCACGGCGACAAAATCCGGCACGTAAGGGCCGTACTGATCCCGGCGCTGTTCCTGGCCGGTAGCGGACAGGCAGCCGATGGTGGAGCCATGGTAGTCGCGCTCGCGGTAGAGGATCTTGTACTTCTTTTTACCGCCGTATTTCTTGTGCGCTATCTGGCGCACCATCTTGAAGGCTTTTTCGTTGGCCTCGGAGCCGGAGTTGGCGAAGTAGACCCGGCTCATGCCGGGCATCTTTTCGATCAGTCTGGCTGAGAGAGCGGTGGCCGGCTCGCTGCCCAGACTCTGGGCGAAGTAGCACATCTGTACCAGCTGGTCGCGGACTGCATCGGCGATTTCTTCCCGGCCATAGCCCACGTTCACAGACCAGACGCCGCCGGAGGTCGCATCCAGATACTCTTTGCCGTGCTGGTCCCAGATGCGCATGCCGAGACCGCGAACGACGGTCATGAGGTTTTGCTGATCGACCTGCCCGTGATGGGTGAGGTGATGCCACACGCTGGGGGTAATGACCGACTCCGGTTGAGCCATTGCGACTGCTTCCATAATCTTGCTCCGCGGCGCGCCGGCGCCTCCCGACCCATTAATAGCAGAAGTGTAGCCAGAGTTAATGCTGTGGAGCTACTACCAATTAGTGTAGGTTCAGGGATCACTTCGTACATGACTGCGCGCATTAGTCCGCGCATGACTTCGTAGCGGCTGTTGGCGGCCCGTCCCCGCTTTACTCGAGCTGCTCGC
>CAZCDY010000349.1:0-1695 GCA_964497145.1 uncultured Gammaproteobacteria bacterium | reverse complement strand
GTCCTGTTTGGTGCGCTTGCGCTCACGCAAATTCCGATCCAGCTTGCACCCGACGTGCGCAAACCCATCGTTGTGATCTCGACCAACTGGCCCGGTGCCGCTCCGTCCGAAATCGAGCGCGAGATCGTGAACCCGCAGGAAGAAACCCTGCGCGGGCTCGACGGGCTTGAAATCATGACGTCCCGCTCACGCACCGGACAGGCCGAGGTCACGCTTGAATTTGCCATCGGGACGGACATGAGCCAGTCGCTCTTGCTGGTCTCCAACCGCCTTGACCGCGTGGGTGGCTATCCGGCGGAAGCGAATGAGCCGACGCTGAACACCTCTGGCGCCGACGACAGCCCTATCGCATGGGTGCTGATCACGGCCGCCGAAGGCAATACACAACCCATGCCGAACTTTGGTGATTTCATCGAAGACATCGTCAAGGACCGTGTCGAGCGGATCCCCGGTGTCGCCGCTGTGAACGTCTTTGGCGGGGTGACGCGCGAATTGCAGGTGGTGGTGGACCCGCAACGCCTGTCGCGCTTTGGCCTGACAGTCCCGGAGGTGGTGCAGCGGCTGCGCGCCGAGAATATCTCAATCTCTGCAGGGGATGTGGATGAAGGCAAGCGGCGCTATATCGTGCGCACGGAAAGCAATCTGAACACCGAGGATGCGATCCGCAATGTTGTGCTGCGTTCGGATGCAGCAAGCGGTGGCATCGGGCGGGTACGTGTCAGTGATGTGGCAGATGTGGCCTTTGCCTATCAGGAACCGACCGCGCGGCTGCGGTTCAAGGGAGAACCCAGCCTTGCCTTCAATGTGGTCCGCGAATCCGGCGCCAATGTGATCACCGTGATGGAAGAACTCCGCGTGGTGCTCGACGAGTTGCAGGCAGGGCCGATGACAGATCAGGGTCTGATCCTGCAACAGGTCTATGACGAGACGATTTATATCGAAGGTGCGATCGATCTTGTGACCACGAATATCTATATCGGTGGTGCGCTCGCGGCACTGATCCTGATGCTTTTCTTGCGCTCGCCGCGGGCGGTTGTGATCATCTCGCTGTCGATTCCGGTGTCGATTGTCGCGACTTTCGTGGTGATGGCCGCCACGGGGCGCACGTTAAACGTCATCTCGCTGGCAGGCATCGCCTTTGCGGTGGGTATGATCGTGGATGCCGCGATTGTGGTTCTGGAAAACATCTACCGCCTGCGAGAGGCCGGGTATTCACGGCGCGAGGCGGCTTATCTGGGGGCCAAGCAGGTCTGGGGTGCGATCCTTGTGTCGGCATTGACGACCGTTCTGGTTTTTGTGCCCATTCTGGTGATGCAGCTTGAGGCAGGGCAACTCTTCCGCGATATCGCGGTGGCGATTTCGGTGTCTGTGCTGCTGTCGCTGGTGGTTGCGGTCACCGTGATCCCCGCGCTGGCCAGCCGTTTGCTGCGCCGCGATGATCAAAAGATGGTCCCGCTTTGGGGGATCGACCACCTGGGGCGGGGGTTCCGTAATCTCGTCATGGCCTATGTACGGATGACGGTCCGCATCCGTACAATCGGTATCATCATGGTGACCTTGATTGCCGGTGGCGCAGCCGTCGCCAGCTGGGCCTTTCTGCCACGTCTGGAATATCTGCCTGAAGGCAACCGCAATCTGGTCTTTGGCCTGATCATTCCGCCCCCCGGCTATAACCTTGAAACCACTGAAACCATC
>CAZCDY010000348.1:0-1709 GCA_964497145.1 uncultured Gammaproteobacteria bacterium | reverse complement strand
ACCTATGCACGGATCCGCAAGGCGATCCATCGCGCATCCGAAATTGTGGAGGGTTAACATGCTGAACAGAATTATCTCACAGGCCGTGTCCGCTCGGGGTACGACGCGCCGGGGCTTTCTCAAAATGAGCGCAGGCGCGGCGGGTGGTCTCATTCTGGGTGGTGCGCTTTTGCCGACCGCAGCAACAGCACAGGCTGGCCCGGACAGTCTGGCCACACCTTTTGTCCATATTCGTCCTGACAACACTGTTGTCGTAATTGTTAAGCACCTCGACAAGGGGCAGGGGACCGCTACAGGTTTGGCTACGTTGATTGCAGACGAACTTGATGCGGATGCAGCGCAGGTCACAACACAATTTGCGCCCGCCAATACCGGTCTTTATGCCAATACTCTCTTGGGTGTGCAGGGCACAGGTGGTTCAACCGCGATGCCCAACTCCTGGCAGCAATACCGTGAAGCCGGTGCAACGGCACGAGCGATGCTTGTCGCGGCGGCAGCCAAGACCTGGGGCGTTGATCCTGCCAGAATTACCATATCAAACGGTGAGATCACTGACGGCGCGAACAAAGCCACGCTGGGCGATATGGCGGTCGCTGCGGCGAAGCAGAGCGTGCCGGACAGCGTGACACTGAAATCGCCCGATCAATGGGTCTATATCGGCAAATCCTTTCCGCGGGTGGATGTGGCGCGCAAGACCCAAGGTGCCACGGGCATGTTCGGGATGGACGTGGCGATGGAGGGGCTGATGTACGCTGTCAGCCTGCGCAGTCCGCGTTTTGGTGGTGCGTTGGCCGGACTGGATGACGCTGAGGCGCGGGCAATGCCCGGCGTGATCGACGTGATCCGCCTGCCGGATCGGGCGGCGGTGATCGCCGAGTCAACCTGGCAGGCAATTCAGGCGCGCGACGCTCTTTCCGCTGAATGGGATTTCTCACAGGCCGAAAACCGTGGCACGGAAGAACTGCGTGCAGAATACACAGCATTGCTTGATGAGGAAGGCATTGTCTTCGAAAACGCCGCAGTCTCACAGGCCGAAGAGGTGAAAGTGATCGAAGCCGATTACTTCTTCCCCTATCTCGCGCATACTCCGATGGAGCCGATAGACGTGACCGTTCTGTTCGACGGCACTGAGGCGACGTTCTGGACCGGGTCGCAGATCCAGACCCTGGACCAGAACATCGGGGCTCAGGTTCTTGGTATTGACCCTGCATCGGTTAAAATCGAGACCCTTTGGGGCGGGGGCTCATTCGGGCGGCGTGCGATCTATGATAGCCACTACGTGGCCGAGGCGGCGATGATTGCGCAAGCGTGGCTGCAAACCCATGGGCAAGCTCGACCGATCAAGCTGGTCTGGACCCGCGAGGACGACGTGCGCGGCGGGTATTACCGACCGATGCACATGCACCGTGTGCGCGCCGGTCTCGATGCAGACGGCAATATCACGTCGTGGGAGCAGCGCGTGGTGGGGCAGGGTATCGCCATCGGCACCGCGTTCGAACAGTTCATGGTGAACAACGGCGTCGATGCGTCTTCTGTTGAGGGCCTTGGGCAGCACTCGGCCTACACCATTCCGGGCTGGTCCGTCGATGTTCACCATCCGCAAGTTGGTGTTCCTGTGCTTTGGTGGCGCTCGGTCGGACATACGCACACCGCTTATGTCGTCGAGACGATCATGGACGAGCTGGCGGAAGCGGCCGGTGCCGATCCGG
>CAZCDY010000347.1:1053-1712 GCA_964497145.1 uncultured Gammaproteobacteria bacterium | reverse complement strand
CTGGGCGCGAAGTTGGTGCACGGCAACGTCGACGTCGAGCTCTACGACCTGCTCGAGTCGATCGACGTCGACGCCCTCAGGGCGGCGTTCGAGGAGCGGTTGCGCGAGCAGACCGAGAACCTTTTCCTCGTGTCGCTCGCCGTCAGCGATGCTCTGTGCGATCGCCTCGGCCAGTTCAGCGCGCATCTCAAGGCTGAGGGCATTGCGCTGTGCAGGCTCATTCAGCGCGATCAGCAGAATGCCGTTGGCCTCTTCGGTCTGGATGTGCCTGTAGGCCATGCGTTTTATGGGATCCGGTGTTGTCTGGGGGCGCCGCCGGTAGGGCGCGACGCCTCCTTGTCGCAGTGGTTTCAGAGGCCGTAGCTTGAAACGTCAAGTTCAGAATAGGCGTTTTGGCGCAGACGCTCGCCCATCTTCTCAGGGTCGCGCCCGGTTTCCTCGGCAATGCCTTTCCACTTCTCGATCAGGGCAAGAAATTCATCGCGGACCTTTTCGGGGTCTTCGATTTGGTATTGCTCGCGGCCGATCCGATAGATTGTCTCCAGATCCCCCTCCAGGAATTCGGCCATGGCGGCCTCAAGGTCTTCGCCGGGCTCGAGGCACGCACGATCACGGCTGTCATTCCCACCAAGGCGGAACCGATCCGCTCGAATTGCCCT
>CAZCDY010000347.1:0-1041 GCA_964497145.1 uncultured Gammaproteobacteria bacterium | reverse complement strand
CGGAATCCTTGAGGTAGGCTCCGGTGATGCGCATCATCGCGACTGCTGCCGAATCGAGGATTGCACGACGCTGCTGCTCTGTCAGGTTGGCCCAGCTTTCGACCGAAAACACGTAGGGTGACGAGACGCGATGCATCGCTACGGGAAGGGTGATCACGCTTTTGGCGACATCGCCAAGCGAATGTGTCTGAAGTATTGCAGCGGGATTGAGCGTGATATCAACCGCGCCGCGGTTCATCATCTCATAGACTTCAGAGCCACCCACATTGATAGGCGAAAGCTTGAAATGGTTGGCCCAACGCGAGTTGAAGTCACCGCCAGGAATCCGTACCCGCTTGCCCACCAGATCCTCGGGAGTGCGATAGACTTCTCGGTTGACTAGATTGAGCGGCGCAGCGGTATACGAGCCAGTAAAGGTAACGCCTGCCGCCTTGAATTCATCCTGGCAGCGCTGGCATTTGGTCATGACGTATTCGTTAAATGCTCCGGCGACGACGAGGGTGTCACCCGTGGGCGCCGCAAGGTCGTTGAGATATTGCACCAAAGGAAACTCAGCGGGATGATACGTCAAAATCACCATCCCGGCATCGACTGCGCCCGCCTGCAGGCCGCCAAGAGTTGCCTGCGCGCTAAGTGGTGTGCCGCCGGTAAACAGCTTGAAATCAAGCTCGCCTTCGGTGGCCTGCTTGATTTCCTCGATCAACGGCAAAGTGCCGTTCTTAACCACCACGTGCTTTGGAAGCACATATTGGTTCAATGTCAGCGTTTCAGCCGTTGCGACACCAGCAGTAATCGCGCCTACAACAAGCAAAGCAGAGGTCGACAAGGCTGAGGCTTTTAAGGTCTTTTCAAACAATTTCATTCCTCCCTTAGGCCTGAGTTCAGCTCAGGTATCATTATCCAACTGTGATTTTCTTCCAGAAAGCCACCAACAAACCATACGGTATAATTAAATTCCAAGTCAATGAGGTTTGAGCAAGCTTAGCGGTTTAGCGGAACTCGAAAAGGTCAATTTGACCCAAAGTCTGTAAATAATGGCCG
>CAZCDY010000346.1:0-1725 GCA_964497145.1 uncultured Gammaproteobacteria bacterium | reverse complement strand
CGACGATCACGGCAAGTGGATGGACGGCTGGGAGACCAGACGCCGGCGCCGGCCCGGCCACGAACACAGCATCGTGCGCCTGGGCAGGGCGGGGGTGATCCGCGGCGTCAACCTGTGCACCCGTCACTTCACCGGCAACTACCCGCCTTCGGCCTCCATCGAGGTCTGTCGGGTCGACGGCGATCCCGATCACAACACCGAGTGGAGCCGGCTGCTGCCCGCGGTCGACCTGGAGGGCGACACCGACAACTTTTTTGCGGTGGACAGTGACCGGGTCTGGTCCCATCTGCGCCTTAACATATTTCCCGACGGTGGCATCGCCCGGTTGCGGGTGTACGGTGAAATCCACAAGGACTGGACGCAGGTTGCCCCCGACGAATTTATCGACCTGGCGGCATTGGAAAACGGCGGCCAGGCACTGGACTGCAACGACGCCCACTTCGGCGCCATAGACAACCTGATTGCGCCGGGGAATGCGCTCAACATGGGCGATGGCTGGGAGACCCGGCGGCGCCGGCAGCCCGGTTACGACTGGGCGATCATCGCCCTCGGCCACTGCGGCCGAATCGCCAGGATCGAGGTCGATACCATGCACTTCAAGGGCAATTATCCGGCCCAGTGTTCGCTGCAGGCGGCCAATGCGACTGGCAGCGGCAGCGCAGCAATAGCCGCCCAGAGTCTGTACTGGCAAACCCTGCTGCCGGTGCAGCCGCTGCAGGCCGACCGGTTGCATGGTTTCGAAGACCAGATCAACGATCTGGGTACGGTCAGCCACGTCCGTTTCTGCATCCATCCAGACGGTGGCGTCGCACGCCTGCGCCTGTGGGGCCTGGTCTCGAGGTCTTAGCGTGACCGGGACGAGGTTATCCGCGCAGCCGCTGACAAAAGCCGGCTTCGCGCCCTACGGCGATGTCATAGAGACCGAGGGCGCCACCCATTTCACCATCAATGACGGCTTTGCCGAGCGTTTTCACGATCTTGCTGGAATTGACGTCTGCTCCGGCGCGGGCCAGCCGCTGCTCAATATCTTCCGCGCCCTCCCCAGGCAGGGTCCGGTCGAGATCACCTTCCTGGAGAGGCACCCGCTGGGCAGCCAGGCATTCATACCCCTGGAGCACACACCCTTCCTGATACTGGTGGCGCGACAGCCCGAGGTCGAAGCGCTGCAGCTTTTCCTTAGCAACGGCCGGCAGGGGGTCAACTACCGGCGCGGGATCTGGCATTATCCGCTGCTGGCCATGGACAGACAAAGTGACTTCGTCGTCATCGACCGGGGTGGCCCCGGCGACAATTGCGAAGTCCGCCATTTTGATGAGCCGGCCTTGATAGCCGTCGCATGAACTGTGTTGCCCCGGCGCCGGCCCTGCATACTGGCCGTGCTCGCGCGCTGCGGATGGTGCAGGATTCTGCACCTGCTATACATTGTTTGATTTTTCAACGAACAACAAACTGAGGTGATCCCATGAAGAGAACGAACCGACCGAAGACCTGTTTGAAGACGCTGATCCTGGCTGCCCTGGGCGCGGTATTGTGCACGGCGAGCATCGTCCATGCGGAGACGCGGGTCACCTATAAATCGGCGAAATCCACTTCGTCTTACTACCAGATGGCGGTGCAGATCGCCGAGGCGATGAAAGCAGGCTCGGGCGGCGACATCATCGTCACCGTGGAAGAGAGCCAGGGCTCGGTGCAGAACGTCAAGGAGGTGGCGAATCGCGGCGGCAA
>CAZCDY010000345.1:0-1735 GCA_964497145.1 uncultured Gammaproteobacteria bacterium | reverse complement strand
GTACTTTCCGCATTTCAAGCATAAACTGCCGTTATTACCCACATTCCGAGACCCTAAAGCTGATTTTTAGTTATTACTATTTGCGGTCTGGTCGAGGCGGTGATGCTAGCCTGTAGGCCCTTAAGATTCGTGAAGAAGGTGTGTGATGGAAGTCGCTGGCGACGAACTGCAGAGCGTGAATTTAGATCATCATGGTTTAGTGGCGGCAGTCTGCCAAGACTTGGGGATTGCCGAGAAACTCAACGAAGTGTTAGGCCCGGCGGATCCCCAGCGGGTGGTGAGCGCAGGCACCTCGGTGGTGGCGATGATCTTAAACGGTCTGGGGTTTACCCAGCGACGCTTATACTTAACGCCGCAGTTTTTTGCCAATAAGCCGGTCGAGAAGTTGTTGGGCGAAGGGATTGAAGCGTCGATGTTGACCGATCATACGCTGGGCCAAACGCTGGATGAAATCGCCGCTTTTGGCACCAGCGACCTGTTTGCGCAGATTGCGTTTCGTATTGCCTTAGAACAAGGGTTGCTGACCAGCTGCAACCACCTGGATTCGACCAGTTTGAGCGTGCACGGTGAGTATGCGAACAGCGACGGCGCAGAGGCGATTGAGCTAACGTACGGCCATTCCAAGGATCATCGCCCGGATCTGAAGCAGGCGGTGTTGTCGCTGGTGGTCAATGGTCCGGCCGATATACCGCTGTGGATGGACGCACTCAATGGGAACAGTTCGGATAAGGTAAGCTTTCACGAAACGATTGACCGGGTGCGAGCGTTTCAATCCCAAGTGGCGGTGGAAACCGCGTTCAAGTGGATTGCCGATTCGGCCCTGTATGGCAAGGATAACCTACTGGCCCAGAATGACTATCTATGGTTATGTCGGGTACCGGAGACGATCAACGCGGCCAAAGCGTTAGTCAGCAGGGCATCGGAGGAGATCGACTGGATAGAGCGCGGGGGCGGCTATCGCACGGCGAGCACGGTATCGCGCTACGGCGGTGTCGATCAGCGTTGGCTGTTAGTGTATTCCGAGCAAGCGTATCGGCGCGAGAAAAAGACGCTAGAGAAACAGCTCACCAAGCAGCAAACGCAACTCGATAAAACGCTATGGCATCTGCACAACGAGCGGTTCCGCTGTGAGGCCGATGCGTGGAAGGCGTTAACGCCGGTGTTGAAGCGCTACCCGCGTTTTACGCTGTCGATGGGTGTGGAAGCGATCGCGCGTTATCCGACCGCGGGACGGCCGCGCGCGGGGACGGAGCAAGTGACGGTGGGTTACCGCCTAGTGGGCACGGGCTGTCGTGACGAGGCGGCGATCGCGAAGGCGTTAAATGCCAAGGGGCGGTTTATTCTGGCGACGAACGATTTGGATCGGGACCGCTACCCCGATGAGCAGATGTTGCGCGAGTACAAAGAGCAGCAAGGGGTAGAGCGCGGGTTCCGGTTTTTGAAAGACCCGTGGTTTATGGTCGACTCGATTTTTCTCAAATCGCCCCAGCGCATTGAGGCGCTGATGATGGTGATGACGTTGTGTCTACTGGTCTACAATGTCGCGCAGTATCGGCTACGAGAGACATTGGAAAACACGCAAGAGACGTTACCCAATCAGGTGAATAAACCCATCAAAAACCCGACGTTGCGCTGGATCTTTCAAATCATGGAAGGCATCAGCATTGTGCGCATGATCGGCGGGATAACGCAGGGGGTCGTCAAAGAATTTGTGACCAACCTGACCGATCTGAGA
>CAZCDY010000344.1:529-1738 GCA_964497145.1 uncultured Gammaproteobacteria bacterium | reverse complement strand
ATCGTGCCGGTCAGAACAATGTCGATGATTTTGCTTCTGCCTCGGTACATATCGATGGCGAGCAGGGCAATCTACGCTTGGGCGGCGACGGCGTGGATGGCGATCTGTTTATCCGCGACAGCAGCGGTACACAGACAATTCATCTGAATGGGGATGCCGGCGATATTATCCTCGAAAATGCCGATACCGCTGAGGACTTCGAGATTGCGGGCAAACACGATGTTGCTCCGGGTACCGTCATGGTCATCGACGATTCGGGCAAGCTGTGTTCGTGTGCGCGGGCCTATGATCGACGCGTCGCCGGGGTTATCTCTGGTGCCGGGGAATTGCGCCCGGGAATTATCCTTGGACGCACCAGCGCACCGGGAACGCGGATGCCAGTGGCACTGAACGGGCGCACCTATTGCCTGGTGGATGCGACAGATCGAGCGGTCAAGGTGGGTGACCTGCTTACGACCTCCCAAACCCCGGGGCATGCCATGCGTGCCGACGACCCGCTGGCGGCGTTCGGCGCAGTCATCGGCAAGGCTATGGCGCCGCTTGATGACGGCAGTGGCCTGATCCCGATCCTGGTATCGCTACAGTAGCCGGGGTGGCCTGATGGCAAGCGTGCGCAATATCTTACAGAACTGCCTTGGTCAGAGCGGCAGACTGTCGATCCGCCAGGACGCCCTGGGCGTATATGGCAACGACAATCCTCAGAATCGTTCCTTGTTGGCACGGCTCGACGAGATCGAAAACCGACCGTTCGTACGCGTGGCGCTGGTCACCGTGTTGCCGACCGGTTCGACCGCCGGTCAGAATGCCAACCTGCAGCGCGACCTGGACAATGCCAATATCGTCTGGCGCAACGAGCTGGCAGGCTGGGTTTATCCCACTGGCAGCCGCGTGGTCACGACCAATCTGCTTGGTACCAACGGTCTGCTCAATCAGAACGACTGCAGCACCGCGCACAGCGTAAGCAATGAAGAGGATAATCTGTTCGACCTCGGCCGCAATATGGGCGCGGATGTGGTGTGTTACTACATCGCCGGAGACGTTGCCGGTTTTGCAGGGTGTGCAGCGCACCCGGCGGGTCGACGCGGTTTCTGGGTGGGAGGAGGTGCCAGTCCGTGGACCTTTACCCATGAGCTTGGGCACGTCGCGTTGGGCCATGCTCGCAAACGGATGATCGATTTTTCCGGGCAGAACGCGCTGAGGACGGCGCTG
>CAZCDY010000344.1:0-519 GCA_964497145.1 uncultured Gammaproteobacteria bacterium | reverse complement strand
CCCATGAGCTTGGGCACGTCGTCGGTGACCTGCGCCACTCGACCAACAGCAACAATCTGATGTTCACACCGACCGCCAACATAACCAACCTGCCGCCGAATCTGAGCAACAGCCAGAGCGATGATGTGTTGGACGACCCGGACGTCGAAGAATGCTGAGGATCTGAATCATGGCCGAACTGCCCGAGGAAATCCGGCTTGCACTCGAGGCCGATGACAGGGAACGCCTGGACGCGATCGTCGAACGGGCGGCTGCGGAAGATGCGGACATTCTAAAGGAGCTAATAAGCGATCCCGCAACGCAATCGGTTTTCCGGCGACGGGCGATGTATGCACTGTCGATTTGGCCGGGCGAGGGTTCCGCAGTGGTCAGCCTCATAGAACAGGGTCTTCCGCAGTTCGACGAGTTGGAACGGATCACCGCGGTATCGGCGCTCGGCATCCTGCCCCTCGGGAACTGGGAGGTTTACCTGCGGCTCGGCGCTTTTCTGTGGTTTCAAGGCCGTGATCGATCGCGTTG
>CAZCDY010000343.1:0-1740 GCA_964497145.1 uncultured Gammaproteobacteria bacterium | reverse complement strand
GACGCCGAAACGACATTGATCGTATTCTCGTTTTCCGGAACGACCATGACGTTCCCGATCAGATAACGCACGCGAGAGGCCGGGTTTTCGGACCAGCCCACATCGGACAGGATCTTGCGAATCCGGCCTTTCATTGTGTACCAGTTGTCGTCGAAATGGGCAAAGCCTTGCTCATCGGTATATTCCTGAGCGACTTCGCGCATGATCTTCGTCGAGCGGATCGGCATCCAATAGTGAAGGTCCTCAGCCAGCAAGCCGAACCACTCTTTGTACCGGCGATCCGTCAGAAGCTTGGATTCCCAATACAGGAACTGTTCGACTTCATGCTGAAGCTCCAGAGAAACGGCCTTGGGCTTGCTTTCGAAGGCAGCCTTGAAAGTATCATCGAGCATCTTATTCCTCCCTCATCGTAAAGTGTCTGCCGAGGCGTATCGGCAGACGTTTGATACATAAGCGGACATTTGCCGCCGATTGAACGTTACTCTGCCGCGAGCGGCCGTTGATCGATCCGGCGGATTGCATCCCAATCCGGTGCGGTCATGATCTGCGTCCAATAACGGTACAGGCCTCGCGCCGACTCCTCACTATAGGTGTATGCGAAGCTCAGCCCGGGGAAGCCCTCGGGATTATCGGCCGTCACTGTATGCGAGCCCATTTCGATGTTGAACTTCTGGTTTTGTGCAACATGACCCTGCAGCACTTGCTGGATGTCGCACCAGTTTTCGCCATCATCCTGCTCGAACACGCCGCCCGCCGAGAATGTGCGCGTGCACGTACTCGACGCTCTGCTGACCATGAGCTAATATTGATAAAATGCTGGCTATTAAAGGTAAGAAGACCGTCAGTGAATTGCACCGTGAGCTTGGTAGTGTCATGTGGGAAGACGTTGGTATGGCAAAGGTTCACGTCCGCTCGTCCCTGACCCAAACGCCGCACTGCCTCCTCGTATGCTGGCCCGGTCGTCAGGTATTCCGTCACCTTCGGCCCAACAATAGTCATGTAGAACATCGGGTTGCGCAAGAAGAGGCCGCAACCATGGCCGTTCTCCAGGTGGACATTCAAACCATCCGTCGGAGGGGCAACCTGGGTAATATCCACATCCTCCGGCACACCGGCCATGATGCCGGACAAGTGCGAGGTGGTGCCCGCATGATAAGCGTCCGAAGCAAACTGCTCGGCCGCGAACTTCCAGTTGCAGGGAATGACCCATTTCTGGATCCCAGGTATCGCCTCGGTTCCGGCCTCACAGCGGTCGAGCATGATGTCCATGTAGAATTTGACATCACCCAGATATTCGTCGAGTCCCGGCGCGTCGGCATCCCAGTTCGCAAAAATGAGACCCTTGTAGGTTTCGACGCGCGCCTGCTTCGGCCCCCACTCTGCCTTGTTCAGGCAACCACCGAAGGCTTCCTTCTCCATCGGGACGCTGACCAGATCACCGCCCTGATTGTATGCCCAACCATGGTAGGTGCAAGTAAATGCCTTGGCGTTGCCCGAATCGGCGCGGCAGATGCGCATTCCGCGGTGCTGGCACTGATTCAGGAACACGCGGATGCTGGCGTCTTTCTGGCGCACAACGACCACAGGATCCTCGCCGATATAGGCGGTCGTGAAGTCGCCCGAATTCGGGATATGCGACTCGTGACCCATGCAAACCCAGGTGCGCGCAAAAATGCGCTCAAGCTCAAGGCGATAAAGCGACTCGTCAACATAGATCTTAGGGTCGAACTTACCGCTCTT
>CAZCDY010000342.1:487-1747 GCA_964497145.1 uncultured Gammaproteobacteria bacterium | reverse complement strand
TCCGGAGTCGTGCCGATAATCGGCACGCCGGCGGCCTGCAGCGCGCGCGCCAGCTTGAGCGGTGTCTGTCCGCCAAACTGCACAATCACGCCCTCGGGCTGTTCCTTGGCAACAATCTCCAGCACATCCTCAAGCGTGACGGGCTCGAAGTAGAGGCGATCCGAGGTGTCATAGTCCGTCGATACGGTCTCGGGATTGCAGTTGACCATGATGGTCTCGTAACCATCCTCGCGCATCGCGAGCACTGCATGGACACAGCAGTAGTCAAATTCGATGCCCTGGCCAATGCGGTTCGGGCCGCCGCCGATCACCAGAATTTTAGGTCGATCGGTCGGCTCGGCCTCGCACTCCTCGTCATAGGTGGAGTACATATAGGCCGTGCTGGAGAAAAACTCCGCGGCGCAGGTGTCCACCCGCTTGTAGACCGGGCGAATACCCAGGCCGTGGCGATGCTCGCGCACGGCGGTTTCAGACTCGTTCAACAGCGCCGCAAGCCGGCGATCGGCAAAGCCCTTGCGCTTGAGTCGATACAGGCGGTCGGCGTTCAGGTCAGCAAGCGTACCGGCGGCAATCGCCTGTTCCTCGTGCACGAGATCCTGGATCTGGACCAGATACCAGGGATCGACCCCCGAATGGCCGTAAACCGTATCGACGCTCATCCCCAGACGGAAGGCATCGGCGAGGTGCCAGATGCGATCGGCGCCGGGGTTGATCAACTCGCTGATCAGCTCGTCACTGGGCTCGCTGTCATCGGGCCCGAGCATTGACTCAAGGCCCGACGCCCCCACTTCCAGACCGCGCAACGCCTTTTGCAGCGACTCCTGGAAATTCCGGCCTATGGCCATGACTTCGCCCACAGACTTCATCTGCGTGGTCAGCCGTGCATCGGCCGCGTTGAACTTCTCAAAAGCGAAACGCGGCACCTTGGTCACCACGTAATCGATGGAGGGTTCGAAAGAGGCCGGTGTCGCACCGCCAGTAATATCGTTGGCCAGTTCATCCAGCGTGTAGCCCACGGCGAGCTTGGCCGCGACCTTGGCGATCGGAAAGCCCGTTGCCTTGGAAGCCAGGGCCGAAGAGCGCGAGACCCGGGGATTCATCTCGATCACCACCATACGGCCGGTCTTCGGGCAGACGCCAAACTGCACGTTCGAGCCACCGGTCTCCACGCCAATCTCACGCAGCACCGCGAGCGACGCGTTGCGCATGATCTGGTATTCCTTGTCGGTCAGGGTCTGCGCCGGCGCCACGGTGATCGAG
>CAZCDY010000342.1:0-415 GCA_964497145.1 uncultured Gammaproteobacteria bacterium | reverse complement strand
ATCAGCAGCTCTGAGGTCGGCGAGAGATCCAGGCCGCGCATGCAGATCTCTTCGAACTCCTCCCGGTTGTAGGCAATCCCGCCACCGGAGCCACCCATGGTGAAAGACGGGCGGATAATGCAGGGAAACCCGATCGCGTCGAGAACCTGATGGGCCTCCTCCATCGAGTGCGCAAAGGACGCCCGCGGAGTTTCCAGGCCAATGCGCTTCATGGCCTTGTCAAAGAGTTCGCGATCCTCAGCCTTGTCAATCGCCTCTTTGGTCGCCCCGATCAGCTCGACGCCGTGGGCCTCAAGCACGCCTTCCCTCGCCAGATCCAGGGCGCAGTTCAGGGCGGTCTGACCGCCCATGGTCGGCAGCAGTGCATCGGGTTTCTCAACTTCGATAATCCGTTGCACGGTCTCCCACTCGATAG
>CAZCDY010000341.1:0-1755 GCA_964497145.1 uncultured Gammaproteobacteria bacterium | reverse complement strand
TCGCGCCCGACTGCGAGGCGCCGCCCTTAGTCACAGCCTTTGGTTCCGGCTTGATCTTTGCGGGGCTCCTGGCCGCAGCCAGTTCGGTGCGCACTTCCATCAGCAACTCGCCAAGCTTGTTCTTGCCGACGCCATTGACCTCGCCCCAGAGGCGGTTCACTGCGTTGTTGACTGTCGCCGACTCCACCAGGCGCGCCGTACCCGTACTTAGGAGCAGTTCCTTCAGATCCTCGTGCTGAGTAAACTTTGCCTCCAACACACGTTTCATTCGGTCGAACTTAATCTTCGACCAGTCGGAATTGATGTCCCAGACGTATAGGCCGTGGGCGGCCATTGCTAACAGCGCGGGGGTGGGGGCCTCCATCAGCCACTTCCGAACTTCGGGCTTGCGAGCTTTGCCAGCCTGATAGGCGTGCTCCGACGTCGCGAACTTTTCGCCCTCGAACTCGATCTCACGCCGGTAAAGATTGCTGAAGGCACCATAAGGCTTCTCGCTTGCTCGATAAAAGCGCACTTCGGTCGGCTCAGGCTTGGCTTTATTCATTTCTGAATCTCCTTGGTTGTATCAACATTGCTAGGGTTTTCCTGTGCTGACTCCCGCCAAAGCGTCAACACCTGCTTCGCGTCGTCCGCCTTCAGCGCAGACAGCAAGTTAAGCAGCCCACTCATTGCCATAGGCGACGTAGCGCCTCGCATCCACTCTGCCATCGTTCGCTCGCTTATGCCGGCCATCTTTGCCAAGTCGCGATAGGTCAAGCGGCGGTTTTGAGAGACCTGCAGCCGCCGCATTATGTCACCTAACGTGTTCTTAACTTGTGGCACAGTGCTGTGTATGCTAGACAGTTTTTATTGTATCATTAATACAGTTTTCTGTGCTTTTTATTGGCCGCTCTTGTTCTGAGCTTGACAGCAACAGATCGATACCTGAACAATCGCTGGGCTCTGCCGTTCGCTTTGTAATGGCAGGCGAGGATCGGAAGAAATTCCGACGGCCAATGAGGTCAAGCAGTGACGCGGTATGACTTGGGGATGTCCAGGAGATCAGAAAGTGGCCCGCGCATACTCTCTGGGCCCCGAAGCAGTAGGCTTTGGAGTTTTTTTAAGACAGAAAGCCTCGAAAAGGAAGATGCCGCTTGATGAGGGAAACAAGGAATCTGGAAGCCCGCGAGGCATCACGAAATGCAGATTAGCCGGATTGTCATTCGAAATTTTCGCCTCTTTCGAGAGCTGGACATCAAGGTCAATGACGACCTTTGCTGCATAATCGGTGAGAACAACACCGGCAAGACCGCGCTGTTCAGGGCTATCCAGATTTGCCTGGATGTGGCTTTGCCCTCGGTCTTCCGCTCCCTCATCCGCGAGGATATTCACGCCGCACTCGATATCTCGCACCCTTCTCAGGTGCTCATCGGCATCGAACTCACTGACTTTGCGGGCAAGGTGAACGAAGAAGCACTGGTCAGTACGTGGAAAACCGGAGCAGACCGTGCACGCATTTTCTACCGGTTCCGGCCCAAGCCCAGTGTGCGCGAGAGCCTTGACAACGGTGAACGCGAAGCGGGCACCCTGTCGCTTGAGGATTACGCCTGGGAAATCAAGGGCGGCGGAAACCCCGCAACGGACCTGACCGAGATCGAATGGAATGACGACGATATCGGCGAATCCGTCCGGTTCTCTGATCTTCAGTCGTTCCTTGTTGTCCATCTCCCCGCTCTTCGTGATGTGGAAGCGGACTTGCGATCCATGCGCCACTCC
>CAZCDY010000340.1:583-1762 GCA_964497145.1 uncultured Gammaproteobacteria bacterium | reverse complement strand
CCTTGAACACGGCTTGCGCCATCGTCAAGATCACGTCTGACCAATGCATACCCGGCGCCGGCCGGCGCGACATGACCTCCTCGCACAAGGCCAGCGCCTTCATGTCGGCCGCGCTGTCACCACCGGCCTCGATCCGCCACTCAAAGCCCAGCAGCGCCGACCGCACCGAGCGCAGCTCGCCAAGCACATGGGCGTCCATCGCGATGCCCTCAAACGCCTCCTGATCCCGATTAAGCTTGCGCAGGATCGGGTCCGGGTTCGGGAGGAACTGCAGCGCATTGGTAAAATACGGATCGCTGGCCCGGGTCGCGATGGCCTGAGCCAAGTTCGATCGGGAAATCTTTTTCAGGTCCATCAGTATCCTCTCAGGTCCGCCCGCACGCTGCGGCGTCGGGTAATGATTGTGTTTGCGCCAACTCGACTTTGGGCCAGCATCCAGAGCATGTGCAGCGCATCGGGGCCGTCGTCGTGATCGGCCAGCGGGAAGTGGCGAAGCTGTTCCAACAGGGTGGAATGCCGCGGATTGAAGCGGATCAGCCCGTTGACCACGTGCGGCTGCAGACTGGCGATCCGCAGGTCCTTGTCGGTGTTAGGTGTGACGCCAACAGCCGGCACGGGGATATGACGCTTGGCCGAACGCTTGACTAGCTCAGTCCTCATGAACTCCTGGAACTGGACCGCCTCAACGGCCCAGGCCATACAGCGATACTGCTTTTGCAGCTCGATGATGCGCTCAATGATCAGGTCTGGCAGGCGCTTGGCGATCTCGGCCTCGATCACGTCCAGCACCCCGTACTCGCGATCAAAGCCACCGATCAGAATGGCGCTGGGATCGCGCCGGCGTCCGTGCTTGCCCAGGCTTGGATCGACGCTGCCAAAGTAGATCCAACGCGGGCACGGCTCGACCCAGTAGATCAACCCCGCAAACGGGGCGTCCTTCTGGCTCATCGGGTCGTTCTGGTATTCCGAGTCGAACGCTGGGTGACTTTTGGCCCGTATGACCATCAGCCGCACCAACGGCCGGGCCGAAGGCCAGCTCACGCGGCTGCCGGCATCCATCGCTTCCTGTCTCTCGCTCTGGGTGACCTCGTTCATGTCGATGGTGACTTTCACAAGACTGTCGACGTTGCATCGCTTCGCAAGACCTGGCATGCAATGATAGTTGGGGCGGCTATCAAA
>CAZCDY010000340.1:0-573 GCA_964497145.1 uncultured Gammaproteobacteria bacterium | reverse complement strand
GGTTGAGCAGCCGTTCTTCAAACTGCTCCCACAGGTCCATTCGCGCCGGCCAGTCGATGATCGCCTGGAAGCGTTTGCGTCGCCACAGCGGGTTTTTGAGCAGGCGATTGAGCACCGAGTCGTAGTGCAGGATGGTGCCGATGATAATCACGTCCATACTGCCGGTGGCATCACCCAGCTGCAGTACAGACTTCAGCAGCCAGGACTCGAGCTTATCGCGCTGCTCCGGACTGCGGACGTTCTCGTCATTTTCCAGGTCATCGCCGATAACCAGGTCTGGCCGGTGCGGTCCATGCCGTCGGCCGCGAATTCGCTTGCCCGACCCAAACGCCTGGACCTTGCGATTGTTGCGGGTGATGATCACACCCTGCTGCCACACCCGCCCGCGGCCGCAGATCGTCGGCCAGTCGTTGAGCAGCCGCGGATTGGTATCCATCTCGGCTTTCAGGCCCTCCAGCTGCTCGCCTGCCTGCTCGAACGCGTCCATGATCAGGCACACATAGTGCTTCCGACCGGTGACCACGCACCAGATCACGAAGATCATGCCGGCAATTGTCGATTTGGCCTCACCGC
>CAZCDY010000339.1:0-1797 GCA_964497145.1 uncultured Gammaproteobacteria bacterium | reverse complement strand
AGGCGCAGATTCTGGCCGGCTGCACACAGCACCACGTGGATGGCATCACCGGTACTGCCTTTGAGCCAGTTGCGGTCCGGCGGCTGTCAAGGTACATGTCGCGTCCGAGCACATTCATGCTGCGAGTGTTAGTGGTGCAATTTCGGGTTCAAGAGCCGGGTTGAGGGCGACTGATCCGACAGGCTCCCAGTTTCGGGTCTTGCCGCTCCAGCGAGACGGGTTCCGACTCCGCGCCTTTTCGTTGAGGGCGTGACGTCTGTTGAGGATCTCGGTGTCGTTGCCGGCATGACGTTCAGCGGGCGTGACGAAGCGGATCCCGCTGTGGCGGTGTTCTTGGTTATACCAGCGGACGAAGCCCTGCACCCAGTTCCGCGCAACCGGCAGAGCGGCGAAGCCATTCACCGGGTAAGTCGGCACGTATTTGCAGGTGCGAAACAACGCCTCCGAGTAGGGATTGTCGTTGCTGACGCGCGGCCGACTGAAAGAGGGCTCGATATTCATGTCGCGGAGTTTTTCCAAAAGCGTCGCCGCCTTGAATGCGCTCCCGTTATCGGCATGCAGCACCAGCGGTTGCTGGATCACATGCTCGGCCAGGACCGCACGTTCGAGAACGCACTGCGCATTGTCTGCCGACTCACCCAGAAAGACCTCCCAGCCGACGACCTTGCGGCTGAAGATGTCGATGATCATCACCAGATAGTAGTAGGTTCCCTTGACCGGTCCGGGTAGCCACGTGCAGTCCCAGCTCCACAAACGGTTGGGTGCGACGGCGTGATACGTGGTCGGTCGGATCTGGCGCTTGGGCGCTTTGGCACGCCCGCGGTGGGTCACCTCGCCGTGGCGACGCAATACCCGGTAAAAGGTCGAGACCGAGCCGAGATACAGCGCTTCCTCGTCCAGGAGACGCACCACGATCTGCTCCGGCGGCAGACTGGCGTGGTCTGGTCGATGGCAGGCATCCAGGATCGCCTGCGTCTCTTCGGCGCTCAAGGCGTTGGCGGGCGTGGGCCGGTCGATCAATGGGCGCTGGTCCTCACGCACGTCGCCGTCACGGGTCCAACGCTGGTGCGTCCGAACCGTGATGCCGACCACCGCGCACGCCGGTTCCAGGCGAGCACCTTTGGTGCGTGCAATTGCAATCAGCGTGACGGCTTGTTGGCGATCTGGGGTGCTGATCATGATTCCTCGCCTCCCCAAATCGCCCTGGCTTTTTTTGACAGGGTCAGCAGCGCCGCTGTCTCCGCCAGGGCCGCGTTCTTGCGTCGCAGATCCCGTTCCAGTTCCCGGATGCGTTCACGCTGCGTCTTGGCTTCCAGCGCTTCCTGCCGGCGCTCCTGCTGCGACAGGCTCGCCGCCTGTTCACAGTCCTGGCGCCAGGCGGCAATTTGCTCTGGATACACGCCACGGCGACGACAGTACTCGGCCATATCAGCGCCATTCATCGCCGCGGTCTCCAGCACCGCCGCGAACTTGTCCTTGGATGACCACGCTGCAGTGCCTCCGTCACCGGCGTTGGGCAGGCAACGGCCTTGCTCACGCGCTTCCTTGCGCCACTTGTAAACCGTCGGCTCCGAGATCCCCTCTTGCTGGGCGACCTCGCGGACAGAGAGATTACGCGGCGGCAATAGCTTGGCCACCACCGCCTCTCGACGTTCATCAGAATAACTGGGCATCACACACTCCGTCCGCCCCCAAGGAGATTTAAGATACGCGATCCAGGGACACGACAGGTAGCCTGACACTGGGGGGGGTTGCCCATGCCAAAATCGATGATGTCTTCACCACACGCACGCGCCG
>CAZCDY010000338.1:833-1805 GCA_964497145.1 uncultured Gammaproteobacteria bacterium | reverse complement strand
TTGCAAGCCACAGGATAACGGAACCGTCAGGAGACCAAGATGCAATTGCCCCCGAAAGTGACAGAGCGCGCTTTCTCCCGCCTGAGCGAAATAGGCGCCGGCGATCAGGGTCAGGCTCTTCGCATCGCCGTGGAAGGTGGCGGATGTTCGGGTTTTCAGTATGACATCCGGCTGGATCAGCCCGCCGAGGACGATCTTGTTCTCGAAGGTTTGGGGCAAAAGGTGGTCGTGGATAGTGTCTCGTTGCCGTTTCTGGCCGGTGCCACCATCGATTTCACCGAGGTGTGCGAGCGGGTGGCCCGGGCGTGCTGGCCGGGGCGCGCCGCTTCCAGGCGGTCCGCGAGCTGGGCTCGGTCGTGGGCCACAAGCTGGACCGGGCGTTGGGGGGCCTGCAATAGTTGTTATTGTCCCCGGCTTGACTAATATGACCCCCCTAATCCAATAATTATGATCAGGAACGCCATCGTGACCTATTTCGTGAAATCCCTGTCTGCCCTTGGTGCAGTATGCATCGCCCTGACCGCGGGCTGTTCAAAAGAACAGCAGCAACCCGCACCGGCTGAACCCGTCGCCGTGGTAGAGGAGGTAACCGCCGTGGCGGTGGCCCCCGACGTCGAATGGCGTATGCACGGCCTCACCGCCGCCGAGGATCGCTTCAGCCCGCTGGCGGATATCAACGCGGGCAACGTCGCGGACCTGGGGCTGGCCTGGTACTTCGATTACCCCACTACCCGCGGTATGGAGGCGACTCCCCTGGTGATCGACGGCGTGATTTATACCACCGGCTCCTGGAGCATGGTCTACGCCAACGACGCTCTAACCGGCGAATTACTGTGGTTCTACGACCCCCAGGTGCCAAGGGCCTGGGCGGTGCACGGCTGCTGTGACGTGGTCAACCGGGGTGTCGCCTACAGCGAAGGGCGGCTCTACTTCGGCACGTTTGACGGTCGCCTTATCAGCCTGAACGCCGAC
>CAZCDY010000338.1:0-823 GCA_964497145.1 uncultured Gammaproteobacteria bacterium | reverse complement strand
CCTACGCAAAAGCCGGCCGCCGCCGGGCAGAGAGCAAGTTCAGTTGGAAATCCATCGCCGGGGAAACCTTACAACTTTATCAATCACTCGGACTTCGCACTGTGCAAGAAGCATAAATCTGATTACGATTGCCGGCACTATCTATGGTAAGCCAACGGTATCTTGCCAAGTGCCCGGCACCTTTGACGGTCGCCTCATCAGCCTGAACGCCGACGACGGCTCGGTCCACTGGGAAGTGCGGACCACCGACCCCGACCGACCCTACACCATTACCGGCGCGCCGCGCATCATCAAGGACAAGGTCATCATCGGCAACGGTGGAGGCGAGTTCGGGGTGCGTGGGTATATCAGCGCCTATAATGCCGCCAACGGTGAACTGGCATGGCGCTTCTACACGGTTCCCGGCAATCCGGCCGACGGCTTCGAAAACGACGCCATGAAACGGGCTGCGGCTACCTGGGGCGGTGGCGAATGGTGGGTCGTTGGCGGCGGCGGCACGGTGTGGGATTCCATGGCCTATGACCCCGAACTCAACCTGCTCTACGTGGGCGTGGGCAACGGCGCTCCCTGGAACAGGCAGATCCGCAGCCCGGATGGCGGTGACGACCTGTATCTCTCCTCGATACTTGCTCTGAACCCCGATGACGGCAGCTACGCCTGGCACTACCAGACCACGCCGGGGGAGACCTGGGATTACACTGCAACACAGCACCTGATCCTCACCGACCTCGAAATCGGTGGACAGCAGCGCCGGGTCATCATGCAGGCGCCCAAGAACGGTTTCTTTTATGTCCTGGATCGAGCAACCGGCGAATTGCTGTCT
>CAZCDY010000337.1:0-1808 GCA_964497145.1 uncultured Gammaproteobacteria bacterium | reverse complement strand
TCGGTCACATCTTTTCTAAGAACCAAGCGCCGAAGCCGCTAAATTCACATTCCAAGTGCAACACCGGTATGTTCCGGAGTTGCGATGGGAAAGAACTATGATCAGCTCGATATTGACGAGCGTTATGAGATTTACCGGCTTCATGAAGCCGGTAAATCTCTCGGAAAAATCGGCCATCTGATGGGCCGGAGTGCGTCCACGATTGGACGTGAGCTGCGTCGGAACTCGCTGCCGAAGGGCGGCTATAAGCCGGCGTCGGCGGACCGGATTGCCCTGTCCAGGCGACGGCGGCCGTCAAGGATCGAGCGCCTGAGCCCGCTGCGTTCGTACGTCGGTGACCGCCTTGCGATGGGATGGTCGCCGGAGCAGATCGCCGGCAGGCTCAGGCTCGAAGGATCAGAGCACACCGTTTGCCACGAGACAATCTACCGCTTCATCTACCGACCGCGCCTGCGGGCCGAGAAGCTGTATCGGTTGCTGCCGAGAGCCAAGGCGACGCGGGGGCGGCGCTATTTCAAGCGACGACGCGAACCGATCCCCGGACGTCGCTCCATTCACCATCGCCCACCGGCTGTCCAAGGCCGTGACGCGTTTGGTCATTGGGAGGGCGACCTCATGCAGTTTCGCACTCAGCGAGGCAACCTGTTGACGCTCTGCGAGCGCAAGACCCGCTTTACGCTCGCCGCTCCCTTGAAGACTAAAACGGCGCAGGAAACGGACACGATGTTACGCACGATCCTCGGTTCTCTGCCGCAACCGGCCAGGCAAACCATCACCTTCGACAACGGCCCGGAGTTCACCCTTCATCACAACCTGACCCAATCCCTGGCCATCGAAACCTTCTTCTGCGACCCGCATTCGCCCTGGCAGCGCGGCACCATCGAAAACACCAACGGCATCATCAGACGCGACATGCCCAGAAAAACCCAGATCTCAAACTACACCGTCCGCGACATCGACGAACTCGCATGGGCACTCAACTCAACACCAAGAAAGTGCCTCGGCTTTAAGACACCCGCCGAGGCCTTCCTCGAAAACCTCAACCGGTGCACTTGAGATGTGAATCCAGCCGCTACTCAAATGTGCCGAAATATAACTTCCTTTGCTCATGAATTTTACTTGCCTGCGGTTACTCTTGAAACCAATGGCCTAGGGAAATTCCTTCCTGGCTTGCTCCGGCAACAGTTTAGAGAGGTTGGGCTTTCTGTTCCGGTCATTGAAAAGACCGCGACGAAGAACAAGGATATTCGAATTTTGGAAGCATTCGATGCCGTTCTGGCGGCGAACCGACTCCACGCGCATCGCAGCGTATGGGATGTGCCGTTCATAGCAGAGATGCGTGAATGGCGGCCGGGCGGGAAGAACCGTGACGATGGGCTCGACGCGGTCGCCGGCTGCCTGCTCAGCGAACCGGTTAGGTTGCCACGGGGGCCCTGGTTGTCACCCCGGACATTCCGGACCCGAGCACCTTGGAGGCCCGGTGTTGGGACGGTCCAAGCGACCGCCGACTTCGTGATTTAGACGTGCGGTCCCGCGGAGTGACGCGTCCTTTTGACCTTTTCGCGTTCTACTATGCTATTCCGTCCTACAGACACGGCGCTACTTGTGGCCGCTGATGTAGGCGTGGAGGGGTTTGGTTTCCTCGTAGGTTTTCATCTGGTCTTCGGTGGCTTCGGTCTGGTGGAGCTTTTTCCATTCGGGGAAGGGCATGCCGTAGACGATTTCGCGGGCCTCGGGCTCGGTCATCTCCAGGCCGCGCTCCTGGGCCGCCGCCACGTACCACTTGGACAGGCAGTTGCGGCAGAAGC
>CAZCDY010000336.1:0-1811 GCA_964497145.1 uncultured Gammaproteobacteria bacterium | reverse complement strand
TAGCCGCAATGTTGCATGAGCAGCCCGATTTGCGGTGATGTATGCCTACCCGGAGTGGATGGATTGGCTTTTTCGGTGTCTGGGGCATGCTGAGATGGGAGTAGTCACTGCTACAGAGCAGTGAGGCGCCTTGAGAGGGCTGTAGCGATCGATTTTGGCAGTACCAAGACGAACGCCACCCTGCGGTATGACCGCCTATCCGCCAGTGGAGCGCTGTTGATTCGCTACGTCGGCTGTAATCTGGCAGCGACGTGGGCAAAGAGCCGCTGGTAGGGATAAGCACTCGACAGCAGGAAGCGTATGCGACGGGTGTTGCGGGTGATCACGGTACCGACCTTTAAGAGCTTCAGGCGGATCGTACCGACATAGGCATTGGCCAGTTCGGTGCCGTCAAGTGCAAGACGGCGGATGGCTTCGAGCAGGGTGTAAGCCAGGCTTGAGAGCAGCAGGCGAAACTGATTGGGCCACCAGGCATGGCAGCTGGTGCGATCGGCAAACAGGTCGAGCTGCTGTTCTTTGATGCGGTTCTCCATTTCCCCGCGCGCACAGTACAGGCGGTCATAGAGGTACTGTGCCTCCGCTTTGAGGTTGGTCACCAGGTAACGGGGATTGCTGCCTTTGGCGGTGTGCTCGGCCTTGACGATGATGCGCCGTCGCTGATCCCAGCTATGGGCGGCATAAAACATGACATGGAAACGTCGCTGTTTTCGCCCGGTGCGATGGAAGCGCTGCTCGGCAGTGCTGATAAAGGGCTGTGCCTGGACATTCAGGCGGTCATTGCGGGCAATGCCGACCAGGTAATCGACATTGTTGCGCTCACACCAGTGCAGCATCTTCCAGCGGCAGAAGCCGGAATCGGCACGCAGCAGGATACGTACCTTCGGCCAGGTCTGGCGCAGCCGTTTGACCAGTAGTGCGAGAATCGCCCAGGCATGCTTGGCGCCGTCGATCTTGCTCGGGCGCAGGTGGCTGACCAGCAACTGTTTGCCGCAGAAGACATACAGCGGCAGGAAGCAGTAGCGGTCGTAGTAGCCATGGAAGAAGCGCCCATCCTGCTGACCGTGCACTGCGTCGTCGGTCGCATCGAAGTCCAGAACGAGCCGCTTGGGTGCGCGACGGTATGAAGCAATGAATTGCTCGACCAGGACCTCATGCAGCCGCACCGCGACTGACCGGTCCGCTTGATTCTCCCAGCGGCAGAGTGTCGAGGCGCTGGCCAATGGCGTATCGCGCTCCACAGCCGTTTGCAGTGCCAGATCATGGCGCAGACTGTGATGATCGTTGAGATCCTCATAGCCCAGCGCCAGGCCATAAAGGCGCTGTCGCACCAGGCTGGGTAGATCATGCGTACAGCTGGCACGACGACGTGGGTCATCCAACGCCTTGGCCACCGTGGTGCTCAACCCAAGGTGGCGATCGGCTTGGCGCAGTAACAGCACACCGCCGTCACTGGTGATATTGCCACCGTCGAATTGCGCCTCGATCCGGCGGCGTTTACAAGCTGGAAAAGCAAACGACTCTTGGGTACATTCTGTCACGGGCAAAGCCTTGTTCGATTTTCAGTCTAAGCACCCGAATTCTATCGAACTACACGGGCTTTGCCCTTTTCATTGGTGAAATATTCGGGTTAGCAGGAATTTCAACTGCCGGTTCTTATTCTTTCATCGGCATTATTGACGACAGTTGGCACTTCTTCCGCTGACCAGGAGAAGAAGGGGCACGGTGCTGGTGGAGTGCGCGCAGAACATGCAAGCGAACAGGGCCTAGAAAAAGGCAAAGCGTGGGCCGGCTCGAAAGAGAAGAAAGAGAGA
>CAZCDY010000335.1:0-1827 GCA_964497145.1 uncultured Gammaproteobacteria bacterium | reverse complement strand
CCGCGAAGGTGGTCGTACCGTCGGCGCCGGTGTCGTCGCCAAGATTATCGAGTGACAGCGGTAGTCATTTATAAGGTTGGCGGGCTGCCCCGTAGGGGCGGCTCGTTCGTGTTTCTAGGCCAATAGCTCAATTGGTAGAGCAGCGGTCTCCAAAACCGCAGGTTGGGGGTTCGAGTCCCTCTTGGCCTGCCATTTTCGGCTGGTGATGAACGCAAATACGGAAGAAGCAGGGTCGGGGATGGATACCATCAAGTTGTTGGTGGTTGTCGTCCTTCTGGGTGCTGGTGTCTATGGTTTCTACAGCTTCGCGGATCAGCCCCTTTGGGTGCGTCTGGCGGGGCTGTTGGCCGTGGTCGGTGCCGCTGTTTTCGTCGCGCTGCAGACGGCGATGGGCCGCACGATCTGGCAGTTTGCCTCGGATGCCCGTACGGAGGTTCGCAAGGTGGTCTGGCCGTCGCGTCAGGAAACCTTGCAGACATTGTTGATCATCACCATTGCTGTATTGGTAACGGCATTGTTCTTGTGGGGTATCGATTCGGTGCTGTTCAGCATTGTGCGTGCCCTGACTGGCCAGGGAGACTGATATGTCGAAACGCTGGTATGTCGTGCATGCCTATTCCGGTTTCGAGAGTCATGTGAAACGGTCGCTGCAGGAGCGTGTTGAGCGCGCCGGTATGCAGGACCTGTTCGGCGAGATATTGGTGCCGACCGAGGAAGTGGTGGAGATGCGGGCCGGGTCGCAGCGTCGTAGCGAGCGCAAGTTCTTCCCCGGTTATGTCCTGGTGCACATGGATATGACCGATGATACCTGGCACCTGGTCAAGGATGTGCCGAAGGTCATGGGTTTCATCGGGGGCACGGGCGACCGTCCGGCGCCAATCACCGACAAAGAGGCCGATGCCATTCTGCAGCGTATGCAGGAGGGTGTGGACAAGCCGAAGCCGAAGGTGCTTTTCGAGCCCGGCGAGGTGGTGCGGGTAACCGATGGGCCGTTCAACGACTTCAATGGCGTGGTCGAGGAAGTGGACTACGAGAAGAGTCGCCTGAAGGTCTCGGTATTGATCTTCGGTCGTTCGACCCCGGTCGATCTCGAGTTTGGCCAGGTCGAAAAAGGCTGAATGAATTTGGTGGTGGCGCCTGCGGGCGTTGCTTTATTGCTGAGCGGGCTGCGTTTGTGCGGCCTTGTTCTTCCGGGGAGCGGCGGTGAGAGTCCGTTGCGATTGCACCCACTGAGAGGTATTTCATGGCTAAGAAGATCCAGGCTTATATCAAGCTGCAGGTGAAGGCCCAGGAGGCCAATCCGAGTCCGCCCGTCGGGCCCGCGCTGGGCCAGCACGGCGTCAATATCATGGAGTTCTGCAAGGCGTTCAACGCGCAGACTCAGAGCATGGAAAAAGGTCTTCCGATCCCGGTCGTCATTACCGTCTATTCGGATCGTTCCTTCACCTTCATCATGAAGACGCCGCCGGCGTCGATCCTGCTGAAAAAGGCGGCCGGCGTCAAAAGCGGCAGTGGGCGCCCGAATACCGAGAAAGTCGGTAATGTCACCCGTGCCCAGCTTGAAGAAATAGCGAAAATGAAAGAGCCCGACCTCACAGCGGCGGATATGGATGCGGCGGTGCGCACCATTGCCGGTTCTGCCCGGAGCATGGGTCTGAATGTAGAGGGGGTCGAATAATGGCCAAGTTGTCAAAACGCCAAAAGGCAATCCGGGGAAAGATCGATTCGGGAAAGCTGTATGCCGCTGACGAGGCCTTCGGTCTGGTCAAAGAGCTTGCGACGGTCAAGTTCTCCGAGTCGGTTGATGTGGCTATAAACCTCGGGGTT
>CAZCDY010000334.1:0-1831 GCA_964497145.1 uncultured Gammaproteobacteria bacterium | reverse complement strand
GGCGCCAACCACGGCGCGACGAAGCACGGTGTCTTCACCGACCGTCCCGAGACGCTCACCAACGACTTCTTCGTCAACCTCCTCGACATGGGCACCGTCTGGAAGGCGATGTCGGAGTCGGCGGAGCTGTTCGAGGAATTCGCCGCCTCGGAGCAGGGCCGGCAGCTGCGGGATGCGCAGATCAATGCCTACCGCAAGCAGCTGGCCGGAGAGGTCGACAGATCGGCCCTTGAGGCACAGTTGGAAGAAAGCCAGCGGCAGATCGCCGATGACTTTGCCTTTGTCGCCGAATGCAACGTCGGCGGCGAGTTCATGGCCGACGAGAAGATCGAAAGGCTCGATCGGATCGCCGCCCGCACCTGGATGCGCCACCTCGATGACCGCCTGGGCATCTCCCAGGATGAAGCCACACTGAAAAACCGGACGCCGGCCCCCACGCTGCCCGCGGTCGAGCATGTGCTGGCCGACAAACCCGAGCACATCATTGCCCGCAGCACCCCCGACCCCTTCAATGGCAACCCGCATGGGTTCAACATGACTGTCCCCGAATACCAGTACAATCTGGGAGAACGCTACAACCTTGGCATCCGCAAAGGGACCCTGTCACCGGAGGACCGCTTCAAGATCAACGAACACATCATTCAGACGATTATCATGCTGGAGCGCCTCCCTTTTCCGGAAAACATGAAAAATGTGGCCGAAATTGCCGGCGCCCATCACGAGACCATGATCGGCACCGGCTACCCGAGGGGATTGAAAAAAGAAGAGATGTCCGTTCCCGCGCGCATCATGGCCATCGCCGACATCTTCGAGGCCCTGACCGCAGCGGACCGGCCCTACAAAAAGCCGAAAACGGTAAACGACGCGCTTCGAATAATGAGCTTGATGCGCAACGACCAGCACATCGACGCCGACCTGTTCGACCTTTTTCTGCAAAGCGGGGTTTACCGGACCTACGCAGAACAGTTCCTTAACCCGGTTCAGATTGACGCGGTGGATATCAGCCGGTATCTTTCGACTGAAAAGCGGCGGCAGGGCCTTAGGGAGAATGGTAACCGCACTGAGGCTTGAAGGTTAATTTAATGCATTTGACTAATCGCAAAAGATGAATACAGTTTATCTATTCGCCGGCTGTCAGATAATCTGATAGTATCCACGGCAATGCAATCTTCGATCAGCACCTGATCGTGTTTCCAAAAGCTCACCGCACAGCAGTTGGTGATTCGTTTTAATTTTCTGTTCAAACACGTACATACCATCTTGGCAGTATCACCTGTTTATTCGAACCAGTTCGACTAAACCATTTTAGCCAGGGAGTCTGAAATGAAAAAGGATTACCATTTCATCGTGTTGAGTATCTTGACAATGGCATTTATTCTGGGCATCACTTCCGCTGTAAGCGCAGCCGATAAACCCAACATCGTTGTCATCTGGGGTGACGACATCGGCCAGTCCAATCTCAGCGTTTATACGAAGGGCCTGATGGGGTATCGCACGCCCAATATCGACCGTGTCGCCAACGAGGGGATGCTCTTTACCGACTACTACGCGGAGCAGAGCTGCACTGCAGGCCGTTCCGCCTTTATCACCGGCCAGAGCGTGTTCCGCACAGGCCTGAGCAAAGTGGGCATGCCTGGCGCCAAGGAAGGCCTCAGCGCCAAAGACCCCACCATCGCCAAACTGCTCAAGGCCCAGGGCTACGCTACGGGCCAGTTCGGGAAAAACCACCTGGGCGACCGCGACGAGTTCCTGCCGACCGCACATGGGTTTGACGAGTTCTACGGCAACCTGTACCACCTGAATGCCGAGGAGGAGCCGGAGCAGCCCGACT
>CAZCDY010000333.1:0-1843 GCA_964497145.1 uncultured Gammaproteobacteria bacterium | reverse complement strand
AATTGATTTTGGAGCACATTCGTGCAAGACCTGAATTAATGCAGCAATTGCAGTATTGGATAGGCATGCATTCGCTTTGGATTCCCGTATACAACGACCTGCTGGAGCAGGCTGGGCAGGCACTGAAGGCGATTGAATCAGGGCAGGCTGGAGGCTAGCCGACGGGCAGACCGATCGACAGCAGCTTAGCTGATGGTCGTTGGGCTTCGGACGTCGATGATCCGTTCTAAGGATCGCCGGAGCGAGGCTCACTGGCACGATGCGCGGGAGCTGTCTCAAGGCTCAGAACCCCGTCAACCATCTTCCCGAATTGTGGACTGAAGGCGATTTTCTCTCGCGCCCACCAAGCGAGCATACAGTCGGATCGCAGTACTTCTAAAACATTGATGCTGCCTGCTGCTGATTCGACTGCTCCAGCAAAAAGCGAGTCTGCCGTGTCTGATAGGCGAGGTAGACGATAGTGATGACGACAGCGATTCCACCGATAAACTCGCCGATCAAAGCTAAGGTTTCGAGATTCATAGGTGCGCTCAAAAGACAAATGCTGAACAATCCTCGCTTTGATGTTCCGGTAACACAAGCCACAAGACCTATTCCTGGCCGACAGCCGACCCAAGCTTTGCTCAGTACGACCGTCAGCTATGAGGTGTTCTGCGACTTTGCCAGAGACCGCTTCCGACCCGAAGCGGCAATAGCCAGCCGACGCTGCAGAAAGCCGTTGAATATGGCGTGCCGTGAAGCGCTTGCTCTCAACATTGAAGCGGCCATCCGGCTACGTGACCTTGGTCTTTTCACCACTCATGAACGCAGTGACGAACTGGTGAGGGTCATTTGCATCGCACATCGTCGTTACGCATACCCAAAGTCGACTTCATGGCCTCCATTTTGTCCCATGCTGTTGAATACCCAACATAGTCGGTTCTCTCTTTGAGCTTTTCTCCGTCAAACTTCAGCACCATCACCATATGGATGTCGCCGGAAAATGACTTAGAGGGGAAACCGATACCCACACCACATGAGGTTACCGTTGAAGTGATATTCGCCACGACCAGCGAGCCTTCCACAAGCATATTCGTGATTTTGTAAACCACTTCCAGCGTTCCAGAGTCCTCGCTGGCGGTTTTAAAGAACTGAATGATTTGCTCACCGCCGGTTATATCCCACGCTGGACCAAACAATGCCGAAGTAGGGTCTCGAAAGTGTGTGGATGGCGTATAAAAGGTACTTTGCAGGTGAAGGTCCTTATCGAGCGTGGCGACATACGCTTCTGTAAGCGACTTTAGCGCGGCTGTTCCGTGGGGAACTGTTACCTCAGCTCGGCAAATCCCGAATCCAAAGAAAGCAACCAGCACAATCAGGACATTTACAGAAGACTTCATTTACAGGACTCCTATCGAATGTTGTTTCCTTGCATTCAGATTCTATCGAATAGCTTGCATTCGTGTTGGTACACACTTCGGCCGGCATTCGCGGCTCACCAGCCGGAAAACTGCTAACGAACAGACGCACTCACAACCAGATCGTCGGGAACCGGCCTGCCCGAGTGCGGACACAGCCAGCCCGCTATCGAGTTTGGCGAAGTCCGCACACTGCAAACACCCGAGCGCTCTATGTCCATGATCGGTGTGGATGGTGCATGCCCATGAGCGCAACAAGATGGAGCGCCTGTGCTGCTATGCGAGCCAGTGGCCGAAAGCACTCCTCAAAACTACGTGGTTTGACCTTCACCGACCGGCCGCTATGAGGTGTTTTGCGACGTTGCTAAAGACCGCCTCCTCCCTACAGAAGTCTTTCGACGCGCTCCTCTTCATGTATTCTAAACAGCGGTTTTCGATGTGGAATT
>CAZCDY010000332.1:0-1858 GCA_964497145.1 uncultured Gammaproteobacteria bacterium | reverse complement strand
AGATCCCGAAACTAGCACTCGCATTGACAGAGTGCTAACCGTGAACTAATGTCTGGTGACTACATGTAGTATGTCAACAGACTAGCGAACACTATATATGGACAGCGGAAGCCGAACTGGCCCAACAACCACACCCGAGAAAAACGCGAACCAACAAAACCCCTTCCACATTCTGGCCTTGTCTGGGGGTGGGTATAAGGGTCTCTTCACCGCCCAAATCGCGCACCTGATCGAAGAAGAGACAGGACAACCCTTTGGTTCTCACTTCGACCTGATCTGCGGCACCAGTATCGGTGGCATCCTCGCCTTAGCGCTTGCGACGCGGGAAATAGCCGCAAGCGTCTTGGTTGAAATGCTTCAGCAGCATGGGACTGAGGTTTTCAAACCAATGCGGCCCCATCCCTTAAATATTCCCGCTCGCTGGCTCATAGAGCGCACAGGGCTACGATGGAAGCGCGGCCTCGCAGCATCAAAGCACGGCAATTTAGCGTTGAAGGAACAATTAGAAGCGATTTTCGGAGACCGTCGAATCGGTGACCTAAAGTCGCGCGTCCTCATTACCACCGCCAACTGGTCTAAGGGCGGACCTCAATTTTTTAAGACCCCGCATTCCGACGGTCTCTTCCGCGACACCCAACAGCGACTGGTCGACGTCGCGATGGCAACTAGCGCGGCACCGATTTACCTACCGAGCTACGAATTTGAGAACCAAACTTTTGTCGACGGTGGTCTCGTCGGCAATGCCCCGGCAATATTCGGATTGCACGAAGCTGAGAACTTCGTCTCAGCAGCGAAAAATGCTGATATCAAAGTTCTAGCCATCGGTACGCTTTCCAAGAAGGTCACCGCAGATCCGAGTAAACCTCTCGATAAGGGATTGCTCTCGTGGGGAAGTGGGCTGTTTGACTTCATGATGGCCTGCCAGGAACAGGTAACCCACCACATATTGTGCCAGAAGCTTGGTGACAACTATCAAAAGATCGACGAGAACCCAAGCGAGGAACAATCTCAGCACCTTCGACTTGATAACGCAGAGAAACCCGCAACGAAAGCTCTCTTGGCTCTCGCTGGAACCACCTTCCAATCCGAATTCAACCGAATCCGACCCTACACGGAACATCACGCTCCGACTCAAGCTTTTGTCACACCCTGAGGATATTTCAATGTACGACGCCAGCGGCCTGTTCTACAGGCACACCCATGCAGACAGATTCATTAATTCATTGAATATCAGTTCCACCAAAGACGCTATGCTGCGCGAGGCTCGAAGTAAGGTGCGCAAGGCGATACGAGCCGCCTTCACCGAAGCCCGCCATTATCTAAGCCAGAAGGTTCATGAAGCAGAGCTAGATCTCATCGAAAAGATCCGACCAAAATTCATGAGCCAAGGATCGTATGTCTACGGCACTCTCAATAACCCTTGCCATCCGTCGCAGGAAATCGACTTGGATGACGGAGTCTACCTCCCTATGGGCTTCATCAACCAAGCGCCGCGGCACAATATGGCGTGGTTCTTTGAAATTGTGGACGGTGCCCTGCGCGACCTCGCTCAACGCGAGAAATGGATATTCAAGACCAAACCCACCTGCGCACGACTCGTTATACCCGGTCGCCATGCTCATATCGATGTCCCTCTTTACGCGGTGCCAGACAAGCGGCACGCCGAGATGACCGCAATGCTGAAGTCTCTCAACCGAGAAGTGTCGTTTGCAGAAGCCGTGCTCAAATCCGACATGAGCCTTGCCCGAGAAGTACGGCTTCGAAACGCACCCGAAACTGGTCTGATCCTCAATGAACTTCAGCTGCCGATCAGCTGCCGATCAGGGTTTCCACGACCGTGTCAAACGTCGTATCATCC
>CAZCDY010000331.1:0-1873 GCA_964497145.1 uncultured Gammaproteobacteria bacterium | reverse complement strand
ATGCCGCGATCAGTTGGACATCTTATACAGTGGCCGGGGCCAGTGCTGCTGCCACAGCCGATGGATTTTTCCACAATCGCTGCTAACCCTGGCGCCAATCATTCAAGTCACCCCGCTAAATAAGTGACCCGTCGGCCAGCTCAATCAGCGGAATCAGGCCAGATATCATCCTTGCCTGTTTTTGGCCGGCGCGATTGTTTTTTGGTACGTTTATCTCTTAACGCCGCATTCTCATCATCGTCGAACTCCCTGAACTTAGTCCGCGGTGAACGCCTGGGTGGCGTGTCCATCTCATTTTCATAAGGATCGTCATCTTCCTGCGTGGTCATTGCAACACCATCTCCTTAGTTCGTGTGATTAACCGTTTTGTGATTTAATAAAAATCGATTTAATTGTACAGCGTATGTTACAGCATGCACAAGGTTTTTATGGCTCGAAATATGAAATTAGATCGTCCGGCCGATCTCTTCGGCCTCGCTCTGGGCCAACATGAGATTTCGCGGTGATTTGGCATCACCGATGACGTAAACATCGATTTTACGCCGATCCAGCATGGGTTTGGCGTCACGCACCGGGGTCATGGCTTCCGCCACCACCACCGTATCGAAGCCCTCCAGGGAGGCAGGATTTCCGGCGGTGGTAAAAACGACGCCGTCGTCGGTAAACGTCTTTACGCTGACCTGCTTGAACAGGTGGACATTGTCGCGTTTGAGTCGTTCCCGCAGGTAGAAGCGGTCGTTGCTGGACATCTCGTCGGCAAAGTGGCGTTTCCGGTTGAGCACCGCCACCTCGCGGCCTTTTTCCGCCAGGAAATCGGCCGTCACCAGTCCGGCCTGGCCGCCGCCCAGGATGATCACCCGGTCGCCGGTGATCTTTCCCTTGAGCACTTCGGTTACCGTGCACAGGTCCATTTCAGTCGTAAACAGGCCCTTGATGATAGGCATCTCCGGCAGGCTCCCCGAGGCCAGGATGACGGCATCCGGCGCCACGGCATCGACCAGTGCTTCATCGAGCGGAGTATTAAGGCGCAGCGAGACGCCCAACCGCTCGATTTCGTTGTTGAGGAAACGGATCACGTCCATGATCTCACCACGCCCCGGGGCCAGAGCGGCCAGTCGCAAAAGGCCGCCGACGCTGCCGCTCTCCTCGGCAACCGTCACCCGGTGACCGCGCATGGCCGCCATGCGTGCCGCGACCTGGGTGCCGGGCACCGCGCCGCACATCATCCTGGCCAATCCGGCCTTCTGGGCGGGCCTGTCGGACGAGACGCGGGCACAGTTCCTGGAGGCTGCGAAGATTGTCGAGGACGAGACACCGGCGCTTTATGCCCGGCTGAACGACGAAGAGCGCGTGCGGCTTGAGGAGAGCGGCGTCGCACCCGTGTCGCTGTCCCCCGAGGCCGAGGCGGCGCTGAAAGCGGCCGTGGTGAGCGGTTCCTGGGCCTTTGCCGGAACCCGCAACCCCGAAGCCGCCGAGCAGATGCAAAAGTTGGTCAAGGACGCGGGCCTTCTGTCCGAGTAAGCGAAATTGGGCCCGGCGGATGGTCTTCGCCGGGTCTCCCTCAAGGGAAGGACCTTTGCATGCAGCAACCGCTTGCCAGATGGCACGATCAGCTCAGTGATGTCGGCCTGTGGATGGGCATGGCGACGCTGGGGGCCATCGCCTGCATTTCATTCGCCGCGACCATGTCGCGCTATTTCCTGGGTGTGCCGATTGCCTGGGTCGCGGATTGGACAGGCTACATGCTTGTGTTCACGATCTTCTCGGCCGTTCCTGCGGTCAGCCGCCACGGCATGCATGTGTCGATGGACCTGCTGTCCAGCGTCATCCGTGCCGGCCTGGCGCGCCGGATGCTGATGCTGGCGGCGCAGGT
>CAZCDY010000330.1:1035-1877 GCA_964497145.1 uncultured Gammaproteobacteria bacterium | reverse complement strand
CAAGCCGGCCTTGTACCTTCCTTCCCACAAGGTGCCAGTGCGCCCGTAGGTGCCGTTGACGTAAGCAACGTAACGCCGCCCGAGCCCTTGCATCAGGTGACTGATACCCATTGGTGCCATAGGCGTCACCAGCAGATGTACATGATTGGTCATCAAAACGTAGGCATGGATCAGGCAGGCCACAGACTCGGCCACCTCATTCAGATCATGCAGGTAGCGGTTGTGGTCGGATTCCTGGAAAAATACCGGCTGTCGATTGTTGCCCCGCTGAATCACATGCTGAGCATATCCCGGGAGGTTGTAACGTGGCTGTCTTGGCATTCCTTTGCCTCTCCTTCACATACCTTAATGCACAGCTGCTAAGTAAATTGCAGTCTGACCCCTATTTCCAAATCTACCGCTCCCGCACACTTTCATCCCGATACCGCAACAACGGACTCAGGAAGAACTCAATCATCTTCCGCGTCCCCGTCTTCGACTCCACCGTCACCGTCATACCGGGATTCAGCGCAACCTGTTTTCCATTGACGTGAATCGTCGATTCCTGCATCAACACCCGCATCTTGTAGACCAACCCCTTCTGCTCATCGGCCACTGCATCATCAGAAAGATCGACAACCCTGCCCACAATGGTGCCGTACTTGGTGAAGGGAAAGGTATCGATCTTGATTTCGGCTTCTTGACCCACCTCAACGAATCCGATGTCCTTGTTCTCCAAAACGGCCTCGACCTCGAGCGCACCGCCAGCGGGTACAATCACCATCAATGCCTGCGCCGGGGTGACGATGGCGCCGACGCTGTGAATGGCAAGCTGCTGGACCACGCCGTCGACCGGGGCAGTG
>CAZCDY010000330.1:0-1025 GCA_964497145.1 uncultured Gammaproteobacteria bacterium | reverse complement strand
TTCGATCATCACTTCAACCGCATCGCGAATCATCCAAGAACGGGCCGCCTGATTTCCGCGTTGCAACAACGCGATCTGCGCTTCGTTCATCATGTCCAGCGCGACGATATCCAGCGTTGCCAGAATCGCGATCACGTCCTGGGCAACAACCGGCTGGACCACGCCGTCGACCGGGGCAGTGATGGTCTGTGCCCTGATCCGGGTCTCAGCCTTGATCAACTCCTGCCTTGTCATGGATTGTCGGCGTTGTGCCTCTTCGAGGCCTTCGAGCACCTGACGATGGAATTCGCTGCGTGTGTAGGCGATCCGCGCGTCCAGGGCCTGTTCGGCGGCATCCAGTTCCACCACCTTCCCCTTGTGGGTGCGCAGATCATGAAAGATCTCGCGGCGGTCCTGTTCCGTCTCCAGGTACTGCTGTTCGGATAACAGTTTCTTTTTCGCCAGCCCCTGCTGATCCTTGGCCTTGCGCGTAACAATCGGCAGTACGGCTTCGAGCTTGTCGACCTGGTGCTGCGCGCTCTGGCGCTCGGCGTGCTGCTGATCCTGCTCACGTTTCAGCACCGCGATACGGTCGCTGAACTCCAGCCACTGACGGTGCAGCAGGCGGTCATCGACCGCCTGCAGCTGCTGGTCGTTTGGCGGTGTTTCCTTGCCAAGCCAGTCGGCAAGCTGTCGGTGACGCAGGATCTCGCGTTGCACCCTATCTTGCTCGGCCCGCAGGCGATCGACATCCGCCTGCACACTGCTCGGGTCGAGTTCGATCAGCACCTCGCCCGCCCTGACCGCCTGACCGTCGGCAACGTGGATCGCTGTCACGGTGCCGATTTCGAGTGGCTGCACCGTCTTGCTGTGCCCGCTCGGGATGATGCGCCCCTGGGCGACCGAGACAATATCGATCTCGCCAAGGCTCGCCCAGGCGATCGCCAGCACGAAGAAAGCCAGGATGGTCCAGAGGATCATTCGACCGGCCGGCGACGGTGGGTTCTCCTGGATCTCCAGCGCGGCCGGCAGAAAGGCCGTCTCTG
>CAZCDY010000329.1:1546-1967 GCA_964497145.1 uncultured Gammaproteobacteria bacterium | reverse complement strand
GTCCGGTGACCCGGCTCACGTTGCCATGCCAGGTGTCCATCGAATCGCGAGTCTTCTGAAGCGGTGGATTCTTGGGACCCACCAAGGCTCCGTGTCTGACGTCCATTTGCAGTCCTACCTGGAGGAATTCACCTTTCGGTTTAATCGGCGCACCTCGCGCAGTCGTGGTCTCGTCTTCCGGAGACTGCTGGAACAGATCGTCGCGACTGGCCCTGTTACCGACGCAGATATCAAGCACGGCTACTATTGGTGACGTCACAAGATGTAGGGGTAGGAGGAGCTAACCGCCCACCCCCTTAAGAAGATTAGGGACCTTGTCGTTTATCCCTGTCGTGAAAGATAGGCGCAAAAATTTCCCTGTCTAGGACAAAAAAGCATTTACAATTTCTGGTAAGGGGGTATCCACTTCGCTCCAGTTGCT
>CAZCDY010000329.1:0-1536 GCA_964497145.1 uncultured Gammaproteobacteria bacterium | reverse complement strand
CGAACATCGCTTTCCTTGGATGTCCGAGCAGGTATCGATCCGCAAGGAGAAGAACTTCTTCGAGACGCGCCCGACCGAGTATCGCACCGGCGGCGCTTTGAGCTGGGACGATTGAGCGTTGCCGTTGCTCGATCCGTGGCTACCGGCGAAAACGCGGGGGCGAAGCGGCGACTGCCTCACCGGAGCGGAACGCAGCGGCGCCGAAGCGCGTCAAGGCGAATCCTGCCCGGGGTCCGTCCGCCGATCGCCGACCGGGGGCAGTCGAACCCCGGCGCGGCAACCCGGGAGGGAACGGACTTCGAAATTTCCTTAGTCCCTCACCCCCGAAATCTTGAACAAAAAGACAAAGACTTCGATGAAAAGGCACAAAAAACCCCAGACCCCAAATCTGGCGAAAGGGGGTATCCACTTCGCTCCAGTTGCTATTCGCGCGCTGTGGTCCGGTTGCTGTCTGATATCGCCAGGATATCGCGATACGGTACAGGATCGATTTGGACGGCCTGTTGCATGAGTCTATGAAACAGAAGCCCTCTAGATTTGGAGGTGCGCCTGTTGAACCGGAATGCGTACTCGTCCAAGTAGTAGTCGAGTTGCCGTTGCCGTACCGCACCCTGGTGTATCCCAAGCAGCCAACGCTTGAGAAGAGAGGCAACGCGGTGCGGGCCGGGGAGCACAACGTGTGCAGGCTCCGGGTTAGCGGAAAGCACTCGCCGCTCGTGGATGTAGCCATGCTTGGACAGCCCATGATAGCCCTGCCAGCCATCAGTGATCACGGTCGTGCCAGGGGCAACTACATCGCGTATGAATCCGATCAGGCTTGGGCCGGAGACGTCGGGGACCTGCCGCAGACGCACTCGGCCGAAGCCTTTCGGCGAATGTACTTCGACTGCGATGACCACAATGGCTTTGGTTTCGGTTTCACGTCCATGCACTCCCTCTTCCTCTCCCCCAACATAGGACTCGTCAACCTCGACGCGGCCGCTCAGCAAGTCTCGGCCGGGGCGAACCATGGCGCGCCGAAGCTTATGGAGCCAGGCCCACGCCGTCTGATAGCTGCCCAAGCCAAGCACACGCTTCAGACCAAGCGCACTCACGCCGGATTTCTGGTTGGTGATGTACCACATGGCTTGAAACCACAACCGAAGCGGCTTGCGCGTGCCCTCAAAGATCGTACCGGCGGTCACCGAGGTCTGGTGGCCGCACCCGGTGCAGTGAAGCAATTGCCGGGCCGTGGTCCAAGCTTGTTGATGACCACAGCAGGGACACCGAAACCCTTCCGGCCAGCGCAACCGTCGAACGTACTCCGCGCAGCCTTCCTCAGTACCGAACCATGCCTCAAACTCCTGCAGCGTCCGAGGGTAGTCGACCCCGGCCACCGGATGTGCTTTCTCCCCCATTCCACCGAAGGTATCTCAACTTGAGCGAAGTGGATACCCCCTTTGCCTGCATTACTACTTCTACTTCATCGATGAGCAGTTTGGCCTGTGCTACGTGCGCGTGCCGACCTGGGCACCGTTCCGCCTGCAGGTCTACTTC
>CAZCDY010000328.1:0-1974 GCA_964497145.1 uncultured Gammaproteobacteria bacterium | reverse complement strand
GGAGGAAACCGCGGGATGCTGCGTGGGAGTCAGGGTAGACCGCATGGCTATGGGGATTTGAATTATCCGTCGTTGGCATGAGGTGACGATAAGGTCGGTCATCCAGATAATGCCATCGTTGAAAGAGTCGATGGAAGCCCTGTTGCGCCAGATCTGATGTCTGCATCTCGCGCAAAAATGCAGCTCATGGTGGGATAAGGCAAAAGCGGCCCGTATCGGCGCTGGTCGATAACGATAGGGACAGCAAATGCGGTGGGCGCGAGTGCTCATGCGGCGCCTCGCTGTTGCGGTGGCGCACGGATCGGTTGTCCGCGCACCAGGGTCTCGACGATGATCATCAGCGCACCACAGTCCGGGCAGACATAGGTCGGCTGTCCCGGTTCGTCCGTAAGCGTGCGGCCAATACCGTCTTTTCACGATTTACTTGAGCAGTAAGGATAGCCGCCGAGGATGTCAGATAGGCGTCCACTTAACGACAGGCGGACACCTGTGAAAAGCGAGACTCCTGGGGCATCGGTGGCGCGGATCGCCCGTGAGCACGGCATCAATGCCAATCAACTTTTCAAATGGCGTCGCCAGTATCTGCTCGCCGCGCAGGATGCGCAGTCGGTCTCGCTGCTGCCGGTGACGCTCGTGGCGGACGAGCCTGTGCCCAACGCTTCGACATCGCCGGTATCGTCATCTGGTACGGGACGGATCGAGATCACACTGGCCGGTGGTACCGTCAGGGTCCAAGGTGCTGTTGATACCGCGACCCTGCAGCAGGTGCTGTCGAGTCTGCGCCAATGATCGGCCTGCCATCGGGGACACGGGTATGGCTGGCTGCCGGAGTCACCGACCTGCGACGTGGCTTCGACGGGTTGGCTGCCCTGGTGCAGATCCAGCTCGAAGCCGATCCGTTCAATGGGCACCTGTTTGTCTTCCGCGGCCGCCGCGGTGATCTGATCAAGGTGCTGTGGTGGGACGGTCAGGGGATGTGCCTGTTCTGCAAGTGCCTGGAGCATGGTCGCTTCGTGTGGCCAAGTGCGCCGAGTGGCGGCATAGCCCTGACGCCAGCGCAGTTGTCGATGCTGCTTGAGGGCATCGACTGGCGCATCCCACAGCGCACCTGGCAGCCGCATTCGGCAGCCTGATTTTTATCGCATAAAAGCACTGGCATCGGTGTGCTGGATGGGTACACTTTGCCCATGCTCGCTACCGCACTCACCGATGACCCGCAGGCGCTCAAGGCACTGATCGGTGAACTGGTCGGACAACTCGACGCCAAGCATCAAGCCATCACCTCACTGGAGCAGCGGATAGCGGACTTGCAGTTGCAGATCGCGGTGCTGCGCCGGGCGCGCTTTGGTCGCCGCTCCGAGCGGCTCGATCCGTCTGCGTTTTACCCGAAACATAGGACGAACCGCAGCCGGCCATCCCGAGCCGGTCATCAAGTACAAGGCGTCCATCTCCTCACCGCATCAATGACCAACGCGAGACGGCGGAGTAGATCGGCATGATGATATCCTCCCTATCCACCAAGGCCTAACCGCTCGCCACCTTGGTGGGTAACATTCCCGCATCCTCTGTCCAGCTAACAGTTGCAGGCGGCGCGAAGTGCGGAAGGAACGCGTGCGAAGCTCGGCTCGGAGCTGGGCATCCCTCACGGTAAGGGAGGCAAGCCGAGGGCAATGCTGTGGCGCACCCTCGAGCGGCTGAGCACCCAACATGACGCCTTGCTGCAATTTCCCCGCCTGCCCGAAGAACCGTGCAGCTGAAAACAGCAGGGGAATCACCAGATGATTGGACTCGGTCGATTCGCGGAGGTGAAGCACCTCCAAATCACGGGTGGTAGCACGTGGAAATGTGAGTGCAGTGTAGGTGCAGTAAAGAATTTTTGGCCTGAAAAACAAAAAGGCTTAGCGCCAGATTACGCCAAGCCTTTGAGTTGTATGGCGCGCCCGGAAGGATTCGAACCTCCGACCACCTGGTTCG
>CAZCDY010000327.1:0-1984 GCA_964497145.1 uncultured Gammaproteobacteria bacterium | reverse complement strand
TTGACTACTACCACGTCGTCTTTACCCTGCCGGCGCCGATCAGTGCGATCGCCTACACCAACAAGGCGCTGATCTACGGCCTGCTGTTTCAGGTCGCGGCCGAGACCCTGCGCACCATTGCTGCGGACCCGAAGCATCTGGGTGCACGGATCGGGCTGACCCTGGTCCTGCACACCTGGGGCTCGGCGCTGACCCACCATCCGCATGTGCACGGGATTGTCCCCGGTGGTGGCCTGTCACCTGACGGGCAACGCTGGATCGCCTGTAGGCCGGGTTTCTTCCTGCCGGTGCGCGTCCTCTCGCGGTTGTTTCGCCGGCGCTTCCTCGAGGCACTCACCCAGGCCCATGCCACCGGCCAGCTGCAGTTTTTCGGTGAGTACGACGCCCTGTCCAATGCAGTGGCCTTTGCCGACTGGCTCAAACCGTTACGCCGGATCGAGTGGGTAGTCTATGCCAAGCGCCCGTTTGCCGGACCCTCTGCGGTATTGGCCTATCTCGCCCGCTATACCCACCGGGTCGCGATCGCCAACAGCCGGCTCGTCGCACTGGATGAACGCGGTGTCACCTTCAAGTGGAAGGACTACCGCGTCAAGGGCAAGAACAAGCACAAGACCATGACGCTCAGCACCGGCGAATTCATGCGCCGCTTCCTGCTGCATGTCCTGCCCAGTGGCTTTCACCGCATCCGTCATTACGGCCTGATCGCCAATGCCGGGCGCAGGGAGAATTTGGCCCGGGCACGGGAACTGCTAAACGTATCGCCTGCCGCCAATGATGAAGCAAGCACTGGCGACAGCGTGGCCGAGTCCGGACAGCCGACCTACGTCTGCCCCGACTGTGGCGCACCGATGATCATCATCGAGACCTTCGTGCGCGGACAACCGATCCGTGCGCCACCCCGGCTGCGAGGCGCTGCATGAGCATCAGCGCCATGTCAGACGGCCTGTCGTCTCGTCATCGGTCACAGCCGATACGGGCAGCCTTTGTGCTTCGTCACCGTAACGTGCATTTCTACGCGCAATGCGGGCCTGCAACTGCGCCTGTACAGCCTGCAACTGACCCTCTACGCGATCGCATTGTCCGCAACATTGGCGTTACCGCCGCCTCATGCCAACGAGCGACAATTCAAATCCCCATAGCCATGCGCTCATCCATCACCACGCCACAGCATCCCGCGGTTTCCTTCCTCGGCGCTTATCCGACGCCTGCCCACTGACCCCCAATGAGTAACTGTAGATCTGCGAATGAGGGCAGGCATCCGATGAACCCTTAACAACAAGAGACATTCTGGGGAGCAGGGGCCCAAGTGTCAGATGCTTTGCACATCAAACGGGGCAGATGGAAGAAATTGACGCAAAACACCTCGCGCCCAACTTAGAAACACCTGTCTGAGCTAGGCGACGTTCCAACCAACACAGCGGCATCGTCGGAGAGTCGCTGTGCGGTGTATAGCCGCGGTTATCCGAGAGTGCTAACCAGTGCTACAAGAGCAAAGAGGCCAGCAATGAACATTACGGGTGCTGCCAATTCAATTAGCGGAGAGTCTTGGTTTTCGCTTTTGTCGTGGTCTTTCATTTTGAACGCCTTTTTCATATGTGTTTCCACGTTGGCCGCTCGTTGTTACAGCAACATTACTGCTGAATGAAATTTTTGAGTATTCGGGCTGCGGCGTTGATAGCTTCGAATTACAAACACCTCCGACTTCGAAACCAAGCCCTTCAACGTCAAAGTAAATCTCTAAAAAGGCGTTTGGCATTGATAAAACGCAATGTCCCGAGCACTCCCGGGTTCACGGACAACATCATCTGGCTGACGCTTTCCCACAAGGCACTACGATGAAGAAGCTGGTTGCGAAATATTCGATTCTGAGATACACATTAGGGCATCTCTAAAACACCCCGGATTCAGGCAGAATAGCAGCGAACAGATAGAATGGGCTGGATCGAATGCAAGCAGGCTTTTTTGACCAGGAAGATCGGCTGGC
>CAZCDY010000326.1:0-2014 GCA_964497145.1 uncultured Gammaproteobacteria bacterium | reverse complement strand
ACACGACATAGTGTGTCCCATGTTGATAGGGGTGTTCGAGAATATCTTCATAAGCACCGTAGAGCGTGAATTCAGCATGGTTTTCTACCGTGTTTCCCGCCGGCATGCCGGGCGGCGTGCCAAAGCTCACGCCACCGAGCAGAATCGTCTCTACCGAACCTGTTTTGACCTTGATCCCGTCAGCGGAGGCGCTGACCGAGACGCCGCTGATATCCCAGAAACGGGTCCCGCTGTGGACCAGTTCGTGAAATGGCGCATCGATGAAGACCTCGTAGCGCACCTGTTTTCGTTCGATGTCGAATGCCTTCGCCTCGACCCGTCCGACCTTGTAGCCCCGGTACAGTACCGAATTGCCGGTGCCGATCGAGCTGGCGTGATCGCTGAACAGGGTCAGACGGACTCCCGGCGCATCCAGCGGCGTCAGTGGCGGCTCCTCCAGTCCGACGAACGCCTTGCGTTTCGTTGTCTTCGAGCCGGGTGCCATCTCGATATAGGCACCCGAAATCAGGGTCCCGAGTCCCGATATGCCACCGGCACCCACCCGCGCACGCACTACCCAGAACCGGGTGTCCTCGCCTAACAGGGGTTTTGCTTCCGGCTCCAGCTTGACGGTAACGATAACGCCGGACATATCCGCTTTCAGTGTCACGTTTTCCACCTGTCCGATCTCATGACTGAGAATGCGGACCTTGGTCTTGCCGGCTGCGATGTCCTCGGCAGTCTTCAACTCGACGGTGATCGTGGGCCCCTCGGTCATGGCCGTATGGATTACCATCCATGCCCCGATCGCCACGGCCAACAGCGGAATGATCCAGACCGCAGAAAATTTCCTGCCGCGGCTTACCGCGGGTTTGTTCTCACTCATTGCTGCTCTCCATCCGGTCCCACATCAGCCTGGGGTCAAAACTCTCCGCCGCCACCATGGTGACCATCACGACCCCCGCGAAGGCCAGGGCGCCACCGCCGGGGCGAATGACCAGCAGGCCGCTCAGGTGTATCAGGGCGACCAGGATCGCCACCACGAATACGTCCAGCATCGACCATTTGCCAATGAACTCGGTGATCCGGTACAGCACCGTGCGCTGGCGTTCGCTCGTCGGTGGGCCGTGGCTGACACTCCAGCACAAGTAGAACATGACCAGCATCTTGCCCAGCGGCACCATGACGCTGGCGATGAAGATGACGACAGCGATAGGAATCGAATCCAGCTGGATCAGCAGCACCACGCCACCGAGGATCGTGCTTTCGATCGAGTTGCCCAGTTGGTCGGTGATCATGATCGGCAGGATATTGGCGGGCAGATAAAGGACCAGGGCGGTAATCAGCAGGGCCAGGGTGCGCTGCAGACTGGCCGCCTTGCGCACATGCAGCGCTGTGCCGCAGCGCGGGCAATGGTGCAGGTCCTGGCTGGCCAGTTTCAGGCACAGGTGGCAGGATGCCAGGCCGCTTTCTGCCGCTGTCGCTGGTCGGCTCATGATTGGCTCGATGCCTCAATCCGGCGCCAGCACTGGAATCGGTCCAGGTTGGATACGGCCAGGGTGAACAGAATGCTGAAGGCCGCATAGGCCCAGAACGAGATGTCGAGGACCACGGTGGCCATATGGGCGATCTTGACCAGGCTGACCAGCACGCCGATGAAAAACACCTCGACCATGCTCCAGTTCTGCAGCGTGAAGATGAAGCGGCCCAGCGTAGGGAGAAAATCATACGGCCGCTGCGTCATCAATGCGCCGACCAGGATCACCATCAGGATCAGCACGGCCGCTGGAATGAGGATGATGAAGGCAGCAACCAGAATGGCCAGATCCGGCCTGCCGTTGAGCCAGAGTTCCAGCGCGGCCTGGGGCAGCGTCATCGTGTTTTCCAGGCCACTCGCCTTGAATGCCATGAACGGGAAGCTGCACGCCAGTGCCAGCAGGATGAGGGCCGAAACGCTGAGCGCCATGACCCGGCTCAGTTCGTCGGCACGATAGCGGGTAAGGAAGTGCCCGCAGCGCGAGCAGCGCGCCGTTTC
>CAZCDY010000325.1:0-2028 GCA_964497145.1 uncultured Gammaproteobacteria bacterium | reverse complement strand
CAGAAATTCGCCGCAATAATCCCAGGTCTCGGCAAGAAACGGCGTCTTGGCTATACCGTCGGCAAAGCACCAGCTGCACCCCGGCCATCAGTTCGCAGCAGCAGCGACAACAGTTGCACAGAAACGAAGGCTGCTCGCAGACGTTGTCGGTAACGTGTATTAGACCCATCGCTTGTGCCTGCTGCAGCTTCGCCAGCATGCCGGGCCTGTCCAGCCCCTTTGCGAAACCGCGGCGTACCAGGAAACAGGCGCCTTTGCACAGCACCATGCAGATATCCTCCACCGGCACCGCCTTGTGGCAGGACTCCCCCTGGTGCTCCTTCTTGTGTCGACGGTAGCTGACTTCAAGTGGCGATTATAACCCGAGGCCCAAACTGCAAAGAGTAAAGACCCGCGGATTGAGGCCGACAAACCAGAGGATCGATAGCTTCTTGGCCGCCAGCCGGTCCGCTGAGTTCAACTATCGCAAACACGTTGAATAGATAACGGCGGGTTCATGAAGATGGAAGCCACATCTGAGGCGTCGCCAGGCCATGTCGCCGAACAGTCGCTGATGATCGCCCGGCAGCCACTCTACAACTGCCAGATGGGCGTGTTCGGCTATGAACTGCTGTTTCGCTCGCCTGCAGAGCATGCCAAGCGCGTGACCTCGGCGGAAGCCACGGCACATGTGCTAACCACGGCCCTGCTCAGCTCCGGCCTGGACGAGGTGGTCTACAACCGCATCGCCATCATCAACGTCACCAGGGCCTTTATCGACGTGATGCCACAGGTACAACTGCCGCCTGAGAAGATCATGCTCGATATCCCGGACAATGTGCGTGTAGACGGCGCCCTGATCGACAGCCTGAAACGCCTCAAGAAGACCGGTTATGGCCTTGCAATCGGAGGGTTCGGCACCCTGCGTGAACCAGACCTGCTGGCTGTCGCGGACAATTTCAGAGTGGATGTCAAGCGCCTCGACGTCGATCAGCTCGATCGGCTCACGAAGTTCTTACGCCGTTACAAGAATCTTTCCCTGCGTGCACTCAAGATAGAGAACCTGGAGGAATACGATCGGTACCGCACTCGTGGCTACGACCTGTTTCAGGGCTATTTCCTAGGCAGCCCCCGCACGCACAAGGTCCGCGACCTGTCGGTAAGCAAACTCGCGATCATGGAACTGCTGTCCGCCGTGCACAATCTGGATACCCCGATCGAGGTACTGGAAGAAAAGATCGTGCGCGACGTATCACTCAGCTTCCGGCTGCTCAAACTCGTCAACTCGCCTTTCTTCGGCGTTGCGAAGGAGGTCGACTCGGTCAAGCGGGCGATCGTACTGCTCGGTCGGGAGGAGATCCGAAAACTGGTCTCGTTGCTCGCACTGAGCAGCGTCAACGACCAGCCCATCGCGATGATAGAGATCGCACTTTTTCGGGCAAGGACCTGCGAACTCCTGGGCAAGCGCGTTGGGATATCGCCCGAGGGCTGTTTCACGGTCGGCATGTTCTCTGCCCTCGACATGCTGATGGAACAACCCATCGACAAAATCGTTTCGAAACTCCCGCTGAGCAGGATAATAAGGACAGCCATCCTGGTTCGCGAGGGCCTCATGGGAGAGGCGCTGAACTGTGCATTGGCGATGGAAGAAGCGCAATGGTCGAAGATCCATTTTTCGGAACTGGATGCGCAGGATCTGTTTGGAATCTCGGACGAAGCACACCGTTGGACCAACGGTGTCGTGCACAACCTTTAGGGGGTCAAGCCTTCCTCGTCAACCGACCCAAGTGCCCCATGCCCCACCGGCAATGGATTTCAGGCACGTAGCCCTTATAACCATCGCGCGCCGGGGGCCGAACCACTCGCACGGGCACATATTTTCAGGACCGGTTGCGACCACAAGGCAACCACCTGCTCAGGCCGTCCTGAGATCCGCATGCTTGAGCGGAAACTGTCGGACACGCCTGCCGGTCGCGGCAAAAATCGCGTTCAGCACGGCCGGTGCGGCCACCGCGATGGTCGGCTCCCCGACCCCACCCCAGAAACCGC
>CAZCDY010000324.1:1109-2041 GCA_964497145.1 uncultured Gammaproteobacteria bacterium | reverse complement strand
CGGCATCCTGGCGATGTTCCTGTTCGGCTACGCGGTGCAATGCCTCGGTGCCGCCGAAACCGCGGCCTTCGGCGCGTTGACTCCGATTCTCGCCCTTCTGGGAGGCGTGGCCTTCCTGGGCGAAACCGTCACCCCGCTCAAGGTGGTTGGCGTCATCCTGGTGGCCGCCGGCGTCTTCCTTGCCTCGGGCATTCTCAGCAAGACTCAAGCGATATCCGCGACCTGACACCGGCGCAGCACTACTGTGTCAATGGTGCCTTCCCGAATCGCGGCGACGGCGGGAGCGACCTTTCCCGGCACTGGTTGTGCCGCAATAGCGCCCAGTACGGCTGTGTCTTCTGACAACTCAACAATGGCTCCGAGGAACCCGGCAATTGACGCTCCGAAGACCATGCCAGGTGTCTTCGGGAGACGTGCCATCGGATTGTCCCCTCCACGTCCATCGGGCATCAGCTGCATCGAAGGCGTGTTACTCCCCGTTTCCTACGATAACAGCCTGCGGCATTTCGTAGGTCTGCTGACCCAGAGTTACCACAAGCACGTCCCCCGAAAGTTCGCTACCCTGCGCATCGAAGGCGGTACCTTCCGCGGTCTCGGCATAGGCCAGTTCACCGTCTGCAAAATGCATGACGCGCTCGCCGCCGTCCGGATCATAGACCACCAAGACCGCGGAGTGGTCGTCGTCTCGCGCAACGCCATATTCGCAAAGCGCGACTTCCCCCTCGACCGAGCCGCGGCATTCGAGGGTACCGATATTGTCGAAAAGCCCCTGCCGCACCCGAACCGTGGCCGGCGCGGGTCGCAGATAGTCTGCCGCTGCCCAGCCCGTGGTTCCCGAAGCGTCCAGAAAGGTGATGTTGCACCAGTCATAGGTGTCACCGACCTCGCATCCCTGGTTTCGTAGGAGTGTTCCGGGCAAGACACGCGTGACC
>CAZCDY010000324.1:0-1099 GCA_964497145.1 uncultured Gammaproteobacteria bacterium | reverse complement strand
TGTTCAGCGGGCCGCTAAGACCGTCCACAGTGACGAAGTCGATATCGAATAACGAAGCCGCCAATTCGGTCAGCTCCAACTGGCTTTCGCCACGGGACAGAGCGAATGCGCCGGTGAAAGGGTCATGCGTGAACGCAATTTCCCCCTCCAGCAGCTGCAGGATCGCTGCTTCCTGCCGCGCCAGGCCATCGTCGAGGCACGCCATTCGCGTCACGGCCAGTGGAGCCTCCACCACCAGCATGGCGTTCTCGAAACGTGCCGACCCGGTGAAGCTGTTGCAGCCGGTGTTTCCGGCCATGGTGCCATCCGCACCAAGCGCGATCTTGGGCTGCCCGATTGCGGGCGCCCCGTTCACCGAGACGATGGTCCAATCGCTCGCCCAGCCAGAGGTCGGCGACAAGCAGGCGGCGGCAAGTCCGATCGCCCCAGCAATGCGGCACAGATCACTCATTGGCTTCCTGCTCTACAAAGTCGGATACAACGACACTCTCGAACCCACCCGACGACTGCGAACAGGCCGCAAAAGCGATGCTTGCGGGCAAAAGAGTGGCGAAAGCGTTGAAACGGTTCTGCATCATTCCGGTCAGCCTCGCCATCACGATCACGAAATCGCGTTGCGAGCGGCTGTCGGGATGCAGCGGCAGATCGGTCAGGATGTAGATCATGCCCGGGTGGATATGTTCTCGGATCTGCTCCGCAAATGCCTGGTCAGTGCGCACGCGCGTGAGATCCTGCATCTCCGCGCTCTGCGAGTTGCCATATGTGAGCGCCTGCCAATGCATTCCCTTGACGCCTTCATGGGCCCCTTGCAGGACATAGACATGGGCGCCCAAGGGATCGCCATCCCATTCCAGCGGCCCGGAGGCAACCTCCACGTCGTTCTCGATGATCACGATCTTGCGGTCATGCGAGGACGCAAGCATCGTGGTGACCGGATAGGCATCGTCCAAGGCCCAGTCCGCGGGATGCTTGCGCCCTTCCAAGGTGGAAACGACATCCTCGAACTCGTCCTCGGCATAGCTCGACAGAACCATTCCCGGATGCACCACGTCAACGGGGAAGTGATGCTCGTCGGCGATGATGACCGGCGTCCCGAGGT
>CAZCDY010000323.1:0-2053 GCA_964497145.1 uncultured Gammaproteobacteria bacterium | reverse complement strand
CACTCCCGCATCCGTCAGTTCCTGGTGGGCAGTACAACGACCACCATGCTCAAAACCGCCAGGAAGCCCCTGGTGGTACTTCGTTAGGCGACTTCCTGGGCCAGTTCGGCCAGATAGGCCATCGCCGCGCGGTGGCAGCAATTCATGGATCAGGTGGTTCAACAGAAACCCCTTTTCCGCCTCGGGTGCCTTTTCATCCAGCGCCCATGCGCCCTTGCGCTTGCCGATCGCGTTCCATGTCCAGACGGTGTTTGCGTTCAGCGCCGCCATATGCGCCACGGGCACGGTGATCACCCCGTGGGCCGAGGTCACCTGCGCCCAGTCCCCATCGGCAAAGCCATGCTGGCGCCAAAGCGCTGTCGGCACGTAAAGCGGGTTCATTCCGTGGATCTGGCGCAGCCATGCGTTCTGCGTGCCCCATGAATGATACATCGCCATGGGGCGTTGGGTCAGCGCGTGGATCGGGTATTCGACCGGATCGGCGTGGCCGTCCTCAAGCGGGGGGTACCAGAACGGGAGCGGGTCCATCGTCAGCTTCAGACGTTCGCGCAGATGTTCTGGCGGTTGCCGTGTGCCAATGCCTTCGGCGGCGGCCTGGAATTTGCGCAGAGGTTCCACGTAAAGCTGGAAGATGTAGGGTTGGACTACATCATAGAAGCCCATTTTCACGGCCCAGTCCTGATACTCCATGCTGAAGGGTTTGTAGTAGGCTGCGTTTTCAGGAACGTGCTCGATCCAGAAACCGCCGTTGTCGATGTAGTTCTGCAACTGGCTGCCATTGGGGTCGCCGCGCCCGCCCTGAAGGTTGCCGTTTTCGCCAACACGCCATCCGGCGAGCGGCCCGACACCGGGGCGGCGGACGTGGTTGGTGATGTAATCGGCGTAGTCCGCATATTTCTGGCTGCCGTCTTCGTTCACAAACCCGGGCAGGCCGAGCCGCGCGCCCAGATCGCAAAGCACAGACTGGAAGCCGCGCACATCGCGGTCGGGTTCCACCACAGGCCAGCGGATCGCATCGGCCACGCCGTCGGCCTCGCAGATCGGGCGGTCGAGCAGCGAGATACAGTCGTGCCGTTCCAGATAGGTGGTATCGGGCAGGATCAGGTCGGCGTAGGCCACCATTTCCGAGGAGTAGGCATCGGAATAGATGATCCGCGGGATGACATAATCGCCGTTTTCGTCCTTGTCGGTCAGCATCTTGTGCACGCCGCCCACGTTCATCGACGAGTTCCACGACATATTCGCCATATACATGAACAGCGTGTCGATCTTGTAGGGCACACCCGCGTGCGCGTTCGAGATCACCATATGCATCAGCCCGTGCGCCGACATCGGGTTTTCCCATGAATAGGCCTTGTCGATGCGGGTGGGGTTACCTTCTGCATCAAGCAAGAGGTCTTCCGGACCTTGGGTATAGCCAAGGTGCGGGCCGTCAAGCGCGGCACCGGGGGTGACTTTGCCGTGCGGCTTGGGGTGGGCTGTGGCCGGTTTGGGGTAGGGCGGTTTGAAACGCATGCCACCGGGGACTTCGACAGACCCGAGCAGGATTTGCAGCACGTGCAGAGCGCGGCAGGTCTGGAACCCGTTGGAATGTGCGGAAATTCCGCGCATTGCGTGGAAAGACACTGGCCTCCCCACCATCTTGTCATGCTTCTTGCCGCGGAAATCGGTCCATGGGCGGTCAAGCGCGATTGCTTCGTCAAAGGCGACGCGGGCTAGATCGGCGGCGATCGCACGGATGCGCTGGGCAGAGATGCCGCACCGCTCGGCCACGGCCTCTGGCGCGTAGTCTTCTGATAGATAGCGGTCGGCCATCTGATGGAACACAGGGCGATGGGTGACACCTTTGGCGCGGTAGGTCGCGGCCAGATCGGGTTCGACACCTTGGCCGTTCCAAGGCGCAAGATTGCCGGTGCGCCGGTCGATGACTTGTGGTTGCCCGTCTTCATCGCGCAGGAACAGACCGAACTGTTCAGACTTCGGATCTTCGTTCACCAGCACGGAGGCGTTGGTGAAGCGCGCCAGATAGTCCAGATCGATTTTACCCGCTTTC
>CAZCDY010000322.1:0-2072 GCA_964497145.1 uncultured Gammaproteobacteria bacterium | reverse complement strand
CCAATCGTACCCACGTTGACGTGGGGCTTGTCGCGCTCAAATGCTGCTTTTGCCACTTTGCTTCACCTCTCCAGTAAGCGTTGGTTAGTTAGTCTGGTTCTTCGAGATAATTCCCTGGGCGACACTTGCCGGCGCCTCGGAATACTTTGAGAACTCCATGGTGTAGGTCGCCCTACCCTGGGTCGCACTGCGCAGGTCTGTCGCGTAGCCAAACATTTCGGCGAGCGGCACTTCTGCATTAATCACCTTGCCCGATGGATTTTCATCCATGCCGGCAATCAGGCCGCGGCGGCGATTCAGGTCGCCTACCACATCGCCCATGTTTTCTTCCGGTGTCACGACTTCTACCTTCATGATCGGCTCAAGTAATACTGCCCCACCGTCCTGGGCAAGACGCTTGGTCGCCATCGACGCGGCGATCTTAAAGGCCATTTCATTGGAGTCAACATCGTGAAACGAGCCGTCGTAGAGCGTAGCTTTCAGACCCAGCAGCGGATAGCCTGCGAGCACGCCGTTGGTCATCTGCTCCTCGATGCCCTTCTGCACCGCAGGGATGTACTCCCGGGGCACGATGCCGCCGACGATTTCATTGACGAACTCAAGACCCTCTGCGTTGGCGTCTTCACCGGGCTCAAATTTGATCCAGACATGTCCGTACTGGCCTCGGCCGCCGGACTGGCGAATGAACTTGCCTTCGATTTCAGCGGTATTGCGAATGGCCTCCCGGTAGGCCACCTGGGGGTTTCCGATATTGGCTTCGACGCTAAATTCACGGCGCATGCGATCGACGATGATATCGAGGTGTAACTCACCCATACCCGAAATAATGGTCTGGCCGGTTTCCTCGTCAGTCTTGACGCGGAATGACGGATCTTCCTGAGCCAGCTTGCCCAGGGCAACACCCATCTTTTCCTGGTCAGCCTTGGTACGCGGCTCTACCGCCACGGAAATGACCGGCTCGGGAAACTCCATGCGCTCCAGGATAATTGGCTTATCCTGATCACAGAGCGTATCGCCGGTGGTCACATCCTTAAGCCCTACCGCCGCGGCAATATCACCGGCAAGGACTTCCTTGATCTCCTCGCGGGAGTTGGAGTGCATCTGGACCATCCGTCCGACGCGCTCTTTTTTCATCTTTACGGAGTTGTAAACCGCCGTACCGCTCGCAAGCTTACCGGAGTACACACGGAAGAACGTCAGGGTGCCAACAAAGGGGTCGGTCGCGATCTTGAAGGCAAGCGCCGCAAAGGGGGCGTCGTCGTCGGCTAAACGTGTTTCCACGGTTTCGCCGTCGCTGAGCGTACCCTCAATCGCCTTCACTTCGGTGGGCGCCGGCATGTACTCAATCACAGCGTCAAGCACGGCCTGAACACCCTTGTTCTTGAATGCAGAACCGCCCAGCACTGGCACAATTTCATTCGCCAGGGTACGTGCTCGTATACCCTGCTTAATCTCTGCCTCGCTGAGCTCGATACCCTCGAGGTACTTATTCATGAGTTCGTCGTTTGCCTCGGCTGCCGCCTCGACCATGTACTCACGCATTTCCGCGACCTCATCAACGAGATCTGCAGGCACCTCAGCGTACTCAAAGGTCATCCCCATGTCGTCTTCATTCCAGAAGATGGCCTTGTTTTTTACAAGATCCACGACGCCTCGGAACTCATCCTCGGCACCGATGGTCATCTGCAGCGGCACCGCGTTGGCGCCGAGGCGCTCGCCCAGCTGACGGACGACGGCGCGGAAATCAGCGCCGGCGCGATCCATCTTGTTGACGAATACCATCCTGGGGACTTCGTACTTGTTGGCCTGGCGCCAGACAGTTTCGGTCTGCGGCTGTACACCCGACGAACCGCAGAGCACAACCACCGCACCGTCGAGCACACGCAGAGAGCGCTCCACTTCGATCGTGAAATCAACGTGCCCGGGGGTGTCAATGATGTTGATCCGGTGCTGCTCAAACTGCTGATCCATGCCAGCCCAGAAACAGGTCGTCGCCGCTGAGGTAATCGTAATACCCCGCTCCTGCTCCTGCTCCATCCAGTCCATGGTCGCAGCGCCGTCGTGCACCTCAC
>CAZCDY010000321.1:0-2104 GCA_964497145.1 uncultured Gammaproteobacteria bacterium | reverse complement strand
CCGATCGATCTGGACTGGCAGGCGCTGGCGGATCCGGACGCGACCCTGGTCGTCTACATGGGCAAGTCGAATCTCAGGCGTATATGCACCAAGCTGGTCAGAGCAGGGATGGACCCGGCAACACCGGCGATAGCAATACAGGACGGCACCACGCCATGGCAGCGTCGGGTGTTCGGTGACCTTTTGACGCTGTCTGAACGCGTAAGCTCGATGCGACTGGCATCACCATTGTTGATCATTATCGGACGAACCGTGGCGCTGGCCGGCGAGCTCGATTGGTATAAGCCTGAAGGAGGTGAGGCGCGTGACGCGCTGGATCATAGCGCTCGCGCTTAGTCTTGGCGCAGTCTCCGCGGCGGCGGGGCCTGATGCCTTGCGCCAGAGCGAACTGCGCCATTTGCTGCTGCAGGACTGCGGCTCCTGCCATGGCCTGACGCTCAAGGGCGGTCTCGGTCCTTCACTGTTGCCGGCAAGTCTTGATGGAAAACCGGAGTCATTACTGGTGCACACGATCCTGGACGGCCGCCCGGGCACGGCGATGCCGCCCTGGCGGCCGCTGCTCAGCGAATCGGATGTGGTCTGGTTGGTGGAACAGCTGATGAACGGGGAAGGTACACGGTGAAAGATCGATGTGTGCAAGCTGCTGTCGGATGGAAAGACGATGTACCGCTTGGTGCAGAGCTTCGAACGGTACTCGTCATGTTGGTCCTGCTCGGCCTCCTGCTGGCACCCCTGCTGGCGCGGGCCGAGAGTTCGCTGCGCGGCACAGGCGATCTCGCCATCGTGATCGAGCGCGCCCACGGCACGGTCCAGGTCCTGGACACGACGTCGAATAAGAGTATCGGAGTCGTACAGGGTCTTGGCGACCTGTCACATGCCTCGGCCGTCTATTCGCGCGACGGACGTTATGCCTTTGTGTTTGGGCGTGACGGTGGCCTGAGCAAGGTGGACCTGCTCACCGCCAGCCTGGTTGCGCGCGTCGTACAGGCGGGCAACAGTATTGGCGGCGCGATATCGCAGGATGGCCGCTTGATCGCGGTATCCAACTACACGCCTGGTGGGGTCAAGGTGTTTGACGCCGCCACGCTGGAGCCGGTGGCGGACATCCCTGCCGAGTATGCGCCGGGGCAGCGGTCCAAGGTCATCGGCCTGGTCGATGCGCCCGGACAGCGTTTCGTATTCAGCCTGTGGGATGCCGGGCAGACCTGGGTGGTCGACATGCGTGACCCCGCGAACCCGTCGATCGCGAAATTCGAAGGCATCGGCAGGAACCCCTACGACGCACTGATCTCACCGGATGGCCGCTTCTATATCGCCGGCCTGTTCGGTGAGGACGGCCTGGCGCTGCTCGATCTGTGGCAGCCGGAGAAGGGCGTACGCCGGGTCCTGGCTGATTATGGCAGGCGATGCCAGGCTTCCGGTGTACAAGATGCCGCACCTGGAAGGCTGGGCGGTCGCCGGTACGAGCGCTTTCGTGCCGGCGGTCGGTCGTCACGAGGTGCTGGTGATCGATATGACGACCTGGCGGCAGGTCGGGCGCATACCGGTGCATGGTCAACCGGTGTTCGTCATGGCGCGTCCGGACGGGCGTCAGATATGGGTCAATTTCGCCATGCCGGACAATGACACCGTACAGGTGATCGATGTGCCCAGCCTGCAGGTCGTAAAAGAACTTAAACCCGGCCCCGGCGTGCTGCATATGGAATTCGAGCCGCGTGGTGAGGAGATATGGATCTCGGTCCGCGATGCCGACCAGTTGCACGTCTACGATACTGCAAGCTTTGAGCGTGTTGTCGTGCTGCCGGCGCAGAAACCCAGCGGCATCTTCATGAGCGCGCGCGCGCACCGCATCGGGCTTTGAGGCGGGAGCCATGGGCAGACGGGCGGTTAACTTGAGTGAATCCGACAGACGATTGCTGGATGAGTATCAGCATGGCCTGCCACTCGAGCCGCGCCCTTTCGCCCGCATTGCCGATGTGCTGGGTATCAGTGAGCAGGAAGTGCTGGACGCTCTCCGGTGTCTGCAGGACAGCGGTGTAATAAGTCGTGTGGGCCCCGTCTTCCGGCCGAACAGGGTCGGGGTCAGCACACTCGCGGCGCTTGC
>CAZCDY010000320.1:0-2108 GCA_964497145.1 uncultured Gammaproteobacteria bacterium | reverse complement strand
TTATGCCTCGGCCTTCGAGATTGATGCACGCTGGCTGGTGGAGGCCGGCAGCCGTCGCCAGAAATGGATAGATCAGGCACAGAGTCTCAACCTGTACATGTCTGAACCCTCCGGCAAGAAACTCGACAATCTGTACAAGCTGGCCTGGGTACGCGGCCTGAAAACCACCTACTACCTGCGTTCGATGGGAGCCACCCATGTCGAGAAATCGACCATGGATGACAGCAGCAGGGCCAACCAGCTGAGCGCCGTCGGGGGCAGCTACCAGGCCCTTTCGACCGCTGATACGGGCAGTGCTGCGCCGCAGGCCTGCAGCATTCTCGATCCAGACTGCGAGGCCTGCCAGTAAGGCGGCCCAGACAGAGATCAGGAGATCCGTATCATGTTGAACTGGGACGACCCGCTCGCACCGATAAGCCAGCCAGGTGAGGCACCGCATCCGGCCGCCAACCCCGTACTGAACGAGGAGGCCGGGAAAGCGGCCGCCGCACAACCGGCGCCAAAAGCCGACGTTCGCCCGGTCAACCCGGATGATAAACGCGTCATCAACGGCATGACGGACATCAACCAGCTGGCGCCGTTCAAATACCCCTGGGCCTGGGAATACTTTCTCAATGCCAACCGCAACCACTGGACGCCGCTCGACATCAACATGGCGCAGGACGTGCACGACTACGGCCACAGCCTGACGCTCGAAGAACGGCATGTGTACGAAAACGTGCTGTCCTATCTGACCACCTCCGATATCCTGGCGATGCGCAACATCGGCCTGGCGGTGATGGAAAAGATGTCGGCGCCCGAGTTGCAGATCTACCAGGCTCGCCAGGTGTATGAAGAGTCACTGCATACCTGGACCTACCAGCACTGCATCGAGACCCTCGGCCTGGACCAGGGAGAGATTTACAACCGCTACCGCGTCGTGCCAGAGATAAACGGCAAGATCCAGATCTCGAACCGACGGCTCGATTCGGTTTTGCGTGCAGATATCGATCTGCACAATCGCGACGAACTGCATAACTTCCTGATGGCCTATATCTTTTTTGCGGGCATCTTCGAGGGCTGCTGGTTTTACAACGGATTCAGCCCGATCTTTGCACTGCAACGACGCGGCCTGATGAAGGGTACCGCCGAACAGTTCCAATACATCATGCGAGACGAGGTGATGCACGCGTCGTTTGGCCTTCGTGTCGCCAAGCAGATCATGCGGGAAGAGAACATCCGCCCGGACCCAAAGGCCGTCGCCGAGATGTGGGAGGAATGTCACGCGGCGGAAGAGGCCTATGCCGGCTATATCCTGCGTGACCCGATCCTGGGCTACAGCAAGGAAGACCACATCGGTCAGTACCGCTTCATCGCCAACCGGCGGGCCCGGACCCTGGGACTCGATGAGCCCTACCCGGGCGCGGAGCCGACGCTCGCCTGGCTGGACGAACAGGCCAATCTGCGCAAGGAAAAAAACTTTTTCGAGACCCGCGTAACGGAATACCAGGCCGGCGGGCTGAAGTGGGAATGATGCCATCCACGATGGGATGACGGGTCAATGCTGGAGGGGCCGCATGAACTCTCGCCCGACATTTTCGTGATGTCACAGACCAACCACCCAAGGGGGATTGAGGTCACTCCGGCACCAACAAGAAGGCAGCCCGGCCGTATCTGGATCGAGGCTGTGCGAATCGCCGAATCGGCGTTCAGGCAACCATTGGAAGAGTAACAGACAGGGGAAATGATGCTTAACTGGGATGATCCGCTACAGACCACCGCCGACGCGCGAAAGCCACAGCCGCCCACCGCAGCCGTAGCGATGCAGGCTGACGATGAATTCGCTCCGGCCCTGAAGGCGCACGACATCGGTGTTCATCCGCATGCAGGTGATGGCCTGGTGGCAAACGAGGTCCTGATGGCGACCGCCGGGGCCGCCCCCAGCGTCAACCCGAACCCGCTCGACATCAGCGAGCCACGGCCGGGCTGCGATTCCGCGGCCGGGGCCACCGGTCTCGAGTCGCTGGAGATGGGTGCCGGACGCATCCGGGTAGACGACAAGAAGATCATCAACTGCCACGCCGACCTGAATCAGCTGGTGCCTTTCAAATACGATTGGGCCTGGCAGA
>CAZCDY010000319.1:1132-2117 GCA_964497145.1 uncultured Gammaproteobacteria bacterium | reverse complement strand
GTAGGCTACGACGACGAGAACATCGAGTTCGAGCGCGGCGATGGTCTGAATCGATTCGGGCGTTTTGAGCGTTTCCGGCTGCAGCACCGGTAGCCCCTGCGATTCCGCGAGAGCCTTTACGGCGCTGGGTCTGCTGCGCTTGCCGCGTCCGGCGCGGCGGTCCGGCTGCGTGAGTACCGCGGCGATCTCGTGTTCGGACTCAATCAATGCCGCGAGGTGGCGGGCGGCAAAATCCGGCGTACCCGCAAAGGCAATGCGCAGCGCTGTCACGCGCCTCAGGCTCGCAGCCGGTGTGCTTTTTCCAGCTTGCGGCGAATGCGCTGCCGTTTGAGCGGAGAAATGTAGTCCACAAACAGCTTGCCATCGAGATGGTCGATCTCGTGCTGGAGGCAGATCGCCGCCAGACCGTCGAGTTCTTCGCTGAACGCTTTGCCATCACGATCCAGAGCCTGCACCCGAACCCGCCGCGGTCTGTGAACTTCTTCATAAAAACCGGGCACGGACAGGCATCCTTCGTCGTAGCTGCCTAAAGTGTCGTCCAGAACGGTGACCTCAGGATTGATAAACACCTGAGGCTGATTGCGCTCTTCGGAGATATCAATGACCAGTAGACGCACATGAACATCTACCTGGGAGGCCGCGAGACCGATTCCGGCGGCGTCGTACATGGTTTCGATCATGTTATCGATGAGCACGCGCATGCCGTCATCCACCTCGGTGACCGGTTTGGCCACGGTGCGCAGGCGTGGGTCGGGAAATTCCAGTATATCGAGGACTGCCATCAGTAAAGTTTCTGCCGTAGACTGCGGTAGTATAACGTGCAGTCGAATGCGCGAGTACAGCGCACAGGCCGTGGCCAGGGAGATAAATCGATGACAGAACGGCGAGTCGCCAGACCGCTAGCGGTGATCGCAGCGGATCGGACGGTACTGGGCTTTGAATCAAGGGGGAGAACTGCGTCGGTCAGTCGTGCCGGACAGCAGCG
>CAZCDY010000319.1:0-1122 GCA_964497145.1 uncultured Gammaproteobacteria bacterium | reverse complement strand
CAGAACTCGGTCTGGGCAGCGAGGATCTCGTCGCGGCGGGCCAGCGCGGGCACCAGCCGCCACGGACCGGCGTCATTGCCGGCCAGCAGCGTGTTCCGCTTGTTGCCCTGGGTTTCTTGTTGGCCGCTGCGCTGCTGTTGGCGCTCACCTTGCCATCGGCGGTGCAGGCGCAGGACAGCACAGCATCCATACGCGACGATGCGCCGCAGACCTATGTAGTTAAAAAAGGTGACACGCTCTGGGGTATATCGGGCATGTTCCTTGAGGAACCCTGGCTTTGGCCCGAGGTCTGGGATGTCAATCCGCAGATCGACAACCCCCACCTTATCTTTCCCGGTGACACGCTTTACCTGAGCTTTATAGACGGTCGCCCGCGGCTCTCCCTGACCCGCGGCCGGGACGTCAAGCTTGTGCCGAACATGCGGGTGACGTCGCTGGATCTGGCGATACCGGTGATTCCCCTGGACCAGATCGGGGCATTTCTCAAGCGCCACCGTATTCTCGCAGCGGACGAAATCAACAATTCGGCCTATGTGGTGGCCGGTGGACAGGAACACCTCATTACCGCAAACGGCGATATCATCTTTGGTCGCGGCAACTTCCCGGAAGGTGAGCGAACCTATGGTATCTACCGTGGTGGCGACATTTACCGCGACCCCTTAACCCTCGAGATACTCGGCTATCAGGCGACCGATATCGGCAACGCCCAGGCACTTAGCAGCCTCGATGACGAAGTGGTGGAGCTCGAAGTCACCCGTGTTACCGAGGAGGTGCGTATCAGCGATCGCCTCCTGCCGCTGGAGGAGCGGATCCTGGACGCCACCTTCCAGCCCCGGGCGCCGTCGGAAGAGATCGAGGACGGCTTTATGATCGCTGTTGATGGCGGTGTCAGCCAGATCGGCACTACGGATATCGTGGTACTGAATAAAGGTGCGCGTGAAGGCATGGAGGTTGGCAACGTACTGGCGATTTACCAGGCAGGACAGGTGGTGTACGACGAGGTGGCGCGTAACAATGTGCGGCTGCCGGATGTGCGTGCCGGTCTTGCGATGATATTTGAGGTCGCAGAAAAAGCCAGCTATGCGCTTGTCCTCAAAGCCAACCGTCCGCTGAAAGTGATGG
>CAZCDY010000318.1:0-2128 GCA_964497145.1 uncultured Gammaproteobacteria bacterium | reverse complement strand
CCAACATCGACGGACGCTTGACCTTCCACCAACTGGAATCCCTATTTCCAATTGGTGAGAAAAGGATGCGCCATGAAATTTCACGTCCCAGAGATGAGCTGCGGCCTGTGCGTCGCTGCAATCGAAAAAGCGGTAAAAGCCGCAGACCCGTCAGCAACCATCCGGACGGATTTGGCTGCACACGCGACAGAGATCGACTCGACAGTCTCCACGGCTGCCCTGCTTCAGGTTCTTGCGGAAGCGGGCTATCAGGCAACCGCCCTGGGAGAAGGTCCGGAGGATTGAAAATCCGGATGAACGCGACCTCTAAGGCGTTGGGCCTGATTTTTGGTGCGTATTTGCTGACCGGATGTGCCACGACGCCGGCGGTTGATGCGGACGGTGCCTTCACCGAATTGCCTGAACCACTCGTCGGTCTCGCTGCGCCATACCAGAACCTCAACAAGGTACGGCTTGATCCGAATGACAATTGTTTTTGGTATCTTCACAACGGCCCGGTTGAAGACGCTTTGAGCAACATCAAGGTGCCCATTTAGCTGCCGATCGCATCTTCGGGCGGATACAGGTGAGCGGTCTTGCCCGTTTCCACGTTGGGATAGAGATCGTTGATATGTGCCATGATCATGCGCACGCATCCTGAACTCGCACGACCTCCGATCGAACGCGGCTCAGGCGATCCATGAATACGCAGATAAGTGTCCCGGTTCCCCACGTAGAGATAAAGCGCACGGGATCCCAATGGGTTGGTTGGCCCCGCGTCCATCCCCTCCGCATGCTGTGAGTAAAGGTCCGGGTCGCGTTCGATCATGTCGTCCGTTGGACGCCAAGTGGGCCACTTGGCTTTACGCCGGATCGTGTAGACACCCGGCTCGTACAATGTCCCGCGTGCGATGGCCACGCCATAGCGCATCGCCGTGCTGCCGTTCGGCTCGATATGATACAAGTAGCGCGCAACGGCATCGACATGGATGTCACCCGGCACGAGGCCCGCCTTTGCCTCAACCCGAACAGGAAGGAACCGCGGATGAACGCCCCACGGATTGGAAGTCGAGGGGTCATAACCTGAAGGTGTGACTTGCGCATCCCAGACATCCCACATCGCGCGCGGGGACGTGGGCGCCGCCGATATCGGCGTGGCGAGCGGTGCCGAAAAGAGCATTGCAGACCCTGCCACAAAGTGCCGACGCGTCAGTTTGGCCATCAAAGTACCTCTTTCACTCGTTTTGACTGTGTCCGTTCGCCCTTTGTCAGGAAACTATTGACCTGCGGCGCGTGCTTCCTGCGCAAGACGGATCATCTGATCGGCCTCGATGACCCCCGGAACCAGCGCGTCTCCGATCACAAAGGATGGTGTGCCATTGAAGCCGAGCGCGCGGCTCATCTCCATTGACGCCGCGATATGGGCATCGATCTCAGGTGCCTGCATGTCCCGTCGCAGCTGCGCGATATCCAAACCAATCTCCTGTGCGACCTGGATGACGGACGCTTCCTCGGCCCGGCCTTGCATGCCCATCAACGCCCAGTGAAACTCTTCGTATTTGCCCTGCTCTCGCGCGGCCAATGCGGCGCGCGCGGCAAAAACAGAGCCGTCTCCGAGGATCGGCCACTCTCGATAAACTAGCCTCACATTGGGATCTTCGTCCAAGAGCGCTTCGATATGCGGCTTCACGCGACGACAATAGGGGCAGTTGTAGTCGAAAAACTCCACGACCGTGACGTCGCCTTCTGGATTTCCGAGAACCGGCGCGTTCGGGTCGTTCTCGAGGAGATCGCGGTTTTCGGAGAGGACACTCGCCGCTGCGGCGGCCTGCCGCTCCTGTTCACGCCGTTCAATGATCTGAACCGCCTCGAGGACAATTTCTGGGTTTTCGCGGATGGCCTCCAGAACCAATTCCTTGACCCGGTCTTCGCTGAGCGCGTCAGCATGAGACGCGAATGGGGCGAGCAAAGTGACGACCAGAGACATTGCCATTGCAATCTTCATGAGAGTTCTCCTAGTTCACCGGCACGCCATAGGTGCGCGCGGCTTGCATGTCCTGTATTTCCTTGGGCCAGGTCGACTTGATGTAACCCAGGATGTTCCAGATTTCCTCGTCGGTCAGTTGGTCACCGAAGCCGGGCATGCCGC
>CAZCDY010000317.1:0-2138 GCA_964497145.1 uncultured Gammaproteobacteria bacterium | reverse complement strand
ATCGGGTGTGGGTGCTGAACTGTATAGCGGACGCTCCGATCGACCCTGGCTACAGCCGCAATCGGCTGCCATTCGCCACCCTCGCGTTTCGCCTAGAATGTGGCTAAGAAAGAGAGAGTATCGAGGGCTATGTGAAACGCATTGTCAAATCCAGTCCTGACGGACTGACTATCGAAGTCTCCGAGCTTTCGGGACAACAGGAGCAACTGCTCGCAGAGTTCCAAGCGTGTCAAGAAGGACGCTGCTCTTGTCCAACGAAAGAATATGAAAAACTCGACTCACTGAACATCGAGGCGGCAAGGGGAAAAGTTCATCTGAACCTTAAGGCGAAATCAGGGCAGGTGCTCGATGGCAGCGAAATTCTGAAGTGCCTGGATCATACCGAGAGGAAACTCGATCCAAGCACCTGATGGATGCTTCAATGGCTCAGTCCGGCCACAGCCGGACCCGTTAGGTTGATCCCATGTCGATGAGATCAATGCGCAAAGTGGACTCCAGTTTCAACCATCGCTGCAGCGTAGCCTCTATCCCCAGACCGACGAGAGCTTTGTCGACCCCCCCTTAGCGTTGGAACAACCTGTTGCGCTGGGTGTCTAGATGAACTGGAATACAAGTACGGGGGGATGGTTATTATTTACAAGCGGTATGACTTCCTCGCCTTAGTCCTGGTCGTGGCACTGCTGTTCACCATGTGGAAGCTAATCGAGTGGTTTTCGGAAAACACGGACGTCTTTCATGACAGACGACGAACGCCACAGGCGATTATCACGATTTTTGCCATATTCATTGGTACATCAATGTTCTACTTGTGCCTGGTCTATGTGTTCGGCTTGTGGATGCGATTGTGACGCGCATCGTCTCTGCAATCATCCTAGGAGTCTTCATCGCAGATAATCCTGAAGGTCCGCGGTGTTTCGGCTGTCGTCGTTCCTGCATGGCTGGGTCTGCGACGAATTGACATCCCGGCGAACGCATCGGCGAATTACCGCAGTGGGTCGATTCCGGCGGTTGCCTGATTGGCTCTGAAGGTCCGCTATCCAGTTACACACCCGAACTCCAAAGCTGACGGTTAATTGTGCGGCGCACTAGACCGCAGTCGACCCACTTCCGCTGTTCGCCTCGGGCTAAAGAGTGTCCGCTTTGGGCGCGTTTCTCCATAGTCTGCCACTCCTCGTTTACTAAACTGGATCTGGGGTTCCGCTATCCAGTTCGTTAAACTTGCCGCATGGTTCTCACCAGGGGTAGAACAAGCCGCGTTCACGAGAAGATATATGGGAAAAAAGGCGGTTTATTGATACCAATTGGGTGGTACCTTGCCCGTCGTTTTCCGCTTTTCACGAACCAACTAAAGGTGTCCGTCATGTCGATATTGATTCCCAGATTATCAGTTCCATTGCTGTTCCTCCTGACGCTCGGCCTATCATCCAGCCAATTGTTCGCCGCAGATGACCTCAAGCGTGTCGTTGAACGGAAGAACATCGAAAAAGTTGCCGCAGTTGTCGAAGCTATCAATGTGCAGAACCGAATTGTCACGCTGCGCTCGCTGACCCGAGATGCTTCAGTGGTCATGGAAGTCGGAGATGAAGTACGCAATCTAGACCAGGTCGAGGTTGGTGACCGAGTCGTCGTCGAGTTCCTCGAGGCGGTGGCAGTCGATTTGAAAAAGGGCGGTGGCATGACGCCTTCAGCCGGTGTTGGGAGCGTAGCTGCGCGTGCAAAACTCGGAGAAAAGCCCGGGGCTGTGGTGGGCGGCGCATTGGAGATCGTCGCCACGATTATTGCGATTGACGCCGATGAACCTTCCGTGACCCTCAGAGGGCCAGAGGGAAAGGTGATCGAAGTATTGGTTCAACATCCAGAAAAGCTGACAGAAGTGGATATTGGTGATCAGGTCGTTATTACCTACAAGCGGGCCGTAGCGGTTGAGGTAACTCCATCGCCAATCAAATAGTGCCGCATAACAAAGTGGCTATGACTCCGTCTTGAAATTCCACATGGAGCCCCGCATCAAGCGGGGTTTCTTTTGTTTGTAACAGGATTCCAACCTGCCGCTCGTTGCGTGCCAATAAAAGTCCGGTTGTGGTCGATGATAGGGGTCGGGAAGGACTCCCGTCCTCCCCGCCCTCCGAACTGTGCAT
>CAZCDY010000316.1:0-2196 GCA_964497145.1 uncultured Gammaproteobacteria bacterium | reverse complement strand
GTGAACACGGTGGCCTTGCAGGTGGTCAAACGCAAAGGGTTCAACCTGATCGATACCGCCGCATTGGTTGAAGAGGCGGTCGAAGCCGAACGCGCAAGCTGGTCGCCCGAGCTTCAGGAGGCGATCCAGGTCGGCACCTCGAACGATCAGTCCCGCAATGTGGCCTCAATGGTCAGCCAGCTGGAAGGTTCGGTTCTGACCGCAATCGCGCTGGTCATGATCGTCGTTCTTGCCGCCTTGGGGACGCGGCCCGCGCTGCTGGTGGGCTTTGCTATTCCCACATCCTTCCTGTTGTGTTTTGCCCTGCTTGCCGTCATGGACATCACGATTTCCAATATCGTCATGTTCGGCCTGATCCTTGCCGTGGGTATGCTGGTGGATGGCGCCATTGTGGTGGTTGAATACGCCGACAAGCGCATCAAAGAGGGCACAGGCCCGATGCATGCCTATGTCGAGGCCGCCAAGCGCATGTTCTGGCCGATTATTTCCTCGACCGCCACCACGCTCTGCGCCTTCCTGCCGATGCTGTTCTGGCCGGGTGTGCCGGGGCAATTCATGGGGATGTTGCCTGTCACCCTGATCTTCGTGCTATCAGCATCGCTGGTTGTCGCGCTCGTCTATCTGCCTGTCATGGGCGGCGTGACGGGCCGGATGAGCCGGATGTTCGGCAATGTATCCGACACGCTCCGCGCCCGCCTGCCATGGGTTGTGCGCGCGGCACTGGTCCTGCCTGCGATTATGATCGTGTTCACGGGTGCGATGCTGACGCTGAACCCCGGCTATCTGACCGGTGAGGCGGTGCAGACAAGCGGGTTGGGCGATTCCCTTCCCGGCATGATTGTCTTCCTTCTGGGGGCTTTCGCATTGTCGATCACCATCGGGGCCGCCAAGATTGAACGCGAAGCCAAAACAATCAAAGCTGGTTACCGCCGCTCGCCCTTTGGGCACTTCATGCATTTCATTGCAGGTAACCCGATCATGCCGCTGGTCACTGTGGCGGCCGTTGTCTTCACCGTGATCTCGATCTTCGGCTACTACGGGGCCAACAACAATGGGGTGGAATTCTTTGTCGAATCCGAGCCCGAACAGGCCATCGTCTATGTACGCGCCCGCGGAAACCTGTCGCTTGAGGAAAAAGACGCGCTGGTGCGACAGGCCGAAGATATCGTTCTAGCGCATCCTGGCGTGATTACCGCTTTCGCCTTTGCCGGTGACGGCGGGTTGAACACGGACGCGAGTGGCGCCAGCACCCCGAGCGACACCATCGGGCAGGTGCAGCTTGAGACAATTCCATGGGAAGACCGCGCAGGCATCGCCGAACTGGACGGTGATGTGGTGCTGGCGGAACTGCAAGAACAACTCAACACAATCCCCGGAATCGAAACCGAGATCCTGGCTCAATCCCGTGGCCCCGCCTCGGGCAAGCCGGTGCATCTGCGACTGAAAAGCGACAATTGGGACGACCTGATTGCCGCCACCAACACGGCGCGCGCACAGTTTGAACAAACACCGGGATTGATCACAATCGAGGATTCCCTGCCCCTGCCCGGCATCGACTGGCAGATCGACGTTGATGTTGAAAAAGCAGGGCGCTTTGGCGCGGATGTAGCGACTGTGGGTGCCATGGTGCAGATGGTCACGCGGGGTATTCTGCTTGATACGATGCGCGTCGACAGCTCTGACGAGGAAATCGAAATCCGTGTCCGCCTGCCCGAGCAGGACCGCGTGCTCTCTACCCTTGATAGTCTGAAAGTCCGGACCAATCAGGGACTGATCCCGCTGTCGAACTTCATCACCCGCACCCCTGTCGCGAGCCTCGCGCAGATCGACCGCATTGACCAGAAGCGCTATTTCGACGTCAAGGCAGGCGTGGCCACAGGGCTGACGACACTGACGATGGACGGCGAGAATATCGCTGTTGTCCGGATCGTGAGCGACGAGGCATCCGGCATGGATCGCTATGCAGTGCAGACGCTGCTGGGTGATATGACGTCTGCGCGTCTGACGGACCTTGTGGACGCAGGCAACATCTCGGAGACACCGCTCAATGCCAACGAACGGATTGCCACACTAACAGACTGGCTCGACACCAACCCCCTGCCCGCATCCATTGAATGGGAATGGACCGGCGATCAGGAAGAGCAGGCCGAATCCGGCGCGTTCCTGCAAACCGCCTTTGCCGGTGCGCTGGGTCTG
>CAZCDY010000315.1:0-2216 GCA_964497145.1 uncultured Gammaproteobacteria bacterium | reverse complement strand
AGCACGTCCGACAAGCTTGTCACGCCCCGTCGGAGCCAATAGCCTTATCTCAACCAATGGCTACTTGGGGAATGTCCGTAAAAACCTACCAAATCGAAGGCCGAAACAATGACCGATGCCGTTCTTGCACGACTTGCCGCGCTCAATCTATCACTGCCTCCGGCGCCCTCACCGAAGGCCAACTATGTCCCCTACATCATTGACGGAGAACACCTTTACGTCTCCGGGCAGGGTTCGAGGATGGCGGACGGATCGCTTCTGACCGGCCGGCTCGGTGCGGACCTTACCGTCGAGCAGGGTCAGGAGGCCGCTGCTGCCTGCGCTCTCAATATCCTGGCGCAAGCGCATGCCGCGCTGGGACGGCTCGACCGCATCGGCCAGATTATCCGGCTGACGGGATATGTGAACTCGACGCCCGATTTCTCGGGTCATCCACTGGTCATCAACGGGGCATCCGACATGATGGTCAACGTTCTCGGCGATGCGGGCCGCCATACGCGGGATGCTGTGGGCGTTGCGGGGCTCCCGGGGGGATGCGCCGTCGAAGTGGACGCCATCTTGCGGATCCGCGATGAATAAGAATACGCGTGATTCGCGACTCGAGAAGGTGCAGGCTCCATGACGAAACCATTGGCTGGTTTATGCTTCTGTCTCTTGATGATGGCACCCTCTGGCATGGCTCAGGCCCAACAGGGCGCGGATTCAGGAGGAGTGCCGGTCGGCTTTGCTGACTCTGATCAGGATCCAAAGAATCAACTCAAGTATAATGAGGAGCGTGCGGCGCAATCGCGTGCGTTGTTCGCAATCTCGTCCCGGCAGCCACTGCGTGACAGCTTTGAGGCTTTCAATGAACGGATGGAGCGTGCTGCGAACCTGAAGTTCGGGCTCAGCTTCCACACTCTTTTTCAGGGTGCATCAAAGGTGCGGCCTGGGACTGATGACTCGGGAATCGCCTCAGTCCTAAATTTTACCGGCCGCTGGGCGGTGGTTAATCGGGGGCAGCCAACACAAGGCGAGCTATTTTTCAACCTTGAAGGTCGTTGGGACTACGGTACGACTGGCCCGACAACTATCGGTCTCGCCAGCATTGGGACCGCAGGCGGGACCGCAAACACGTACTCGGCCTACGATCCAACATTTCTTGTGCGAAACCTATACTACCGTCAAGGGAGCAAAGAGGCGGGTTGGGTCATTAGAGCCGGCAAGATTACGCCTGGCCAAATGTACCTCACCAGTCGGCACATCAGTCCGAAAACGACATACTTGCCAATTGCGGGGACGGGTCTATTCGCCGCGGGATTTGCGGATTCCGGGCTCGGGATCGCTGGTGTCCGCTATCTGGGTGACCGCGCCTATATCGCCGGTGGGATCCACGACGCCAACGCCGACCGCTATAATTGGGGTGACTTGGGCGCGGGCGATTTTTACAAAGCTGTCGAGCTTGGTGTGAAGATCGCCCCACTGACCGAGAAGGCTGGCTTTTCGAAAGTCTTGCTCTGGCATACTGACGGGACAAAAGACGGCCAGCCCGCCGAGGCGGGCACAGGTGAGTCCGGATGGGGTATCAGCATCCTGGCTGAGCAGGAACTGACCCACGATGGGCGCTTGGTGCTCTTAGGGCGGTACGGACGGAGCTTCGACAAAGCGGCAACCTTTGATCAGCAAGCCGGCGTGCATCTTTTGTCTTACGATCCATTTGGCCTATTCGGACATGATGTCATAGGCACAGCTTTCAATTGGATCGACTCCTCTGCGGCGGGTACGCGCGATGAGTACAATTGGGAGACGTTTTATCGGTTCCCACTGCTGCCAGATATGGACCTTACACTAAGCTACCAAGCCATCTTCAACCCCGCATTTGAAACCAGCTTCGATTTTTCATCTGTGTTTTCCTTGAGGCTCTCGACGGTGTTCTAGCCGACATTCCTCAAGCTCGCGGTCTCTGGCGTACTCTTCCGCCGTATCCTGGCGGCCATCCACGACCTCCAGCCTTCACCGGTACCGACATGATAAGAAAACTCGATCAGACTACTCACAATCAACCTGATGCAGAAGCCCCGAACGCGCCCGCATGGGCAGAGTACGTGGCGATCGGCAGGTGGATGGCAATGATAAGCGGTTCCGGACTTAGCAACAGAGACGAAATCGCGCCTTCGTCGCCCTGCGAAGGCCAGCAGCACGTCCGACAAGCTTGTCACGCCCCGTCGGAGCCAATA
>CAZCDY010000314.1:431-2235 GCA_964497145.1 uncultured Gammaproteobacteria bacterium | reverse complement strand
GTTGCGTGGATACCCACCAGGCACTGACAATCAAGGCGGCATAGTGAATAGGAACAGTCAAGTAGGTCAGTACCCGGTAATAACGATCCTGTTCAAGCCGAGGCACAGCCGACTCGGGTGGATTGGAAAAATCCTCTCCGAACATGGCATCAATCAAAGGAACTGCGCCATACCAAAGGATCAACACCAATCCGTACCAGATACTCCATCCAGTCTCGGATACCAAATAAAGACCAATAATAGGCGTCGCTGGCCACAGCACAGAAAGGACCCACAGGTGGCGCTTTCTGTCCACATAACCTTCGGTATCAGCATCTCTTTGTGGAGACTCTGTTAAGACGTTTTCTGACATTTGGATCACCTTGTTGTTATCAGCACGATCATTTTTTCTACATTTTGTGCGAACACCTCGTAATTCAGGTGAACGGACTGGTTGTAGGCATATACAGGTTTAGCCAAGACTTAAGATCGAACAACTACTCCAATGGGTAGTTTTCGCACTAGGGAGACTCTGAATAAGTCTCAAATTCAGCGATAATACGGCCATCGTCAACCGCATAGGATTCAGTGCTGCCATGGATCAGATCACCTTCTCCGAAGCCGAGTACCAGAGCAAGAAGCGCAAGACCCGCCGCGAGATCTTTCTGGAACGAATGGAGAAACTGATTCCCTGGAAGCAATTGGAGAAGAAGGTAGCCCGTTACTACCCCAAGGGCCAGAACGGCCGGCCTCCCTATCCGCTGTCTGCCATGCTGCGCGTTCACTGCATGCAGTTGTTCTATAACCTCAGTGATCCCGCCATGGAAGATGCTTTGTACGAGATCGAATCCATGCGCCAGTTCGCCGGGCTGAAGCTGGACCGTTTGCCAGACGAAACCACGATTCTCAAGTTCCGCCATTTCCTGGAGCGCCACGGCCTTGGCAAAGTGTTGTTCAAAGAAGTGAACAAGCACCTTGAGAAAAACGGCCTGATGCTGCGCGAAGGCAGCATTGTCGACGCTACGATTATTTCTGCGCCCAGCTCCACTAAAAACGATAAGGGCGAAAGAGATCCGGAAATGCATCAGACCAAGAAAGGGAATCAGTGGCACTTCGGCATGAAGATGCACATCGGCGTTGATGACACTCTCGGGTTGATCCATAGCATCGACACCACGTCGGCCAACGTTCATGACATCGTGCCCGCGGGAAACCTGCTGCACGGGTACGAGCAACGAGTGTTCGGCGATGCCGGTTATCTTGGGATCCAAAAGCGGGATGAGCATAAGGATCGCAAAGACGTCTCTTGGTTCATTGCCAAACGACCTGGGGCTCGGAAGAAACTGGATGCCGACAAGCTGAAAGCCGAAAAAATCAAAGCCAGTGTACGTGCCAAAGTGGAGCATCCATTCCGCTACATCAAGCAGGTATTCGGTTATGGCAAGGTCCGCTATCGCGGCCTGGCCAAGAACAACAACCGGCTGCACTTGCTGGCCGCGTTCAGCAACCTGCTGATTGGTGAAAAATATCTGCTGGCGTAGGGTCAGTGCGCCTGTTTTCCGCCAAAACGGCGGGAAGTGGGCAAAAAACGAACAAGTGGGGGGGTGATCATGCCCAAATTGCGTTTGAATGGCTTTTTTTAGGATCTGAAAAGCGACTCAACGGAAAATGGGCGTTAATCAGACCCTCCCTAGACATCTATCAATATGCTTTCATCACTTAGCATCCTCGCAAGTCGGGGAGACGAGGCAGGAGACTTGATTGTCATGACAGGCCATAGCTTGGAAGACTGGTGTCGGAGGATGTCTGAAAGGATGTGGGCTCG
>CAZCDY010000314.1:0-421 GCA_964497145.1 uncultured Gammaproteobacteria bacterium | reverse complement strand
AGGGGCTGAGGAGGACCATCGATGGTGAGCTGCTGTGGCATAGGAGAAGTGAGAGATGGACCCCAGTGACCGTACAGGTATTGGACGAAGATAAGTGCTTCCCTCAAGATGAGCGTAACGCTCTGGAGAGAAGCAATGAGAAGGAAGAGACGTACCCATTCACCCGAGTTCAAAGCCAAGGTCGCTTTGGCTGCCTGCCAGGGTGATCTGACGATGGCTGAGCTGGTCAAGAAGTATGATGTTCATGCCAACCAGATCACCGAGTGGAAAAAGCAGCTGCTCAGCAATGCACCCGATGTGTTCGGCAAGGCTGCTCAGAAGACCGAAGCCTCTGATGAGACCATTGAGCAGCTGCATGCCAAGATCGGGAGGCTAACAATGGAGAACGATTTTTTAGAACGCGGGCTCGAGCGGATTCACG
>CAZCDY010000313.1:0-2303 GCA_964497145.1 uncultured Gammaproteobacteria bacterium | reverse complement strand
GCAACTGGCATGTCAGCGACGAAAAGCCCGCAGAGGGCGTCGAATATCAACAGGGTCGCTATGCCCGCGATACCAACGTGCTGCCGCTTCCGCCCGAACTGCAGCGGTAGGCATCAGCTGGCGGGATAGACGGACGAAGACGTTTGGCCGTTGCGTTACCGCTGACCCGATAGCGGCAATTGCTCGCGTGCCTGGTTCAGCTCCCTGGCATCGGCAGCATCTGCAGACAAGGAGTCCTGAAAAATCAGGTTGGCAGTAATACCCGCCAAGATAAAAACCCAGAGGGCAGTATTCCTAATGGTCATTTGGCTACTCCCCTCTTTTATTATCTGATCGGACCGGTCGTATGCTCAGCCTCGCTGTACAGCGAACCCGGTAGATAGCTTAGCGTTGCGCGTGCCGATGCAATAGGTATAAGTCAGCTGCGAAAATGTGGAAAATTCACGTTCTGACCTGGACAGGGGTACCCACTCGATGGATCGCCTGCCGCGGCGCAAGCCGATGGAGATGCACGCCACCCGTTAAGCGGGCAGCCTGCAAGTGATTCACGGGATACGCACACCGGATAGCTGCCGAGGGCACGCTATCCCGCGGCTGCGTCGGCAAAGGGCCTCAATAAGACTCTTCGAACAGCTCTTCGAAAAACGCCAGCATCCTCGACCAAGAGCGGCGGTCGGCCTGTTCCTGGTATGCCAGGCCTTCTATTCCATAGCCGTCCGCATAGGGATTGGTGAATCCATGCTGCGCGCCGCCATAGATATCCATTTCCCAGTCGACGCCTGCCGCGGACAGCGCCTTCTTGAAGGCATCGATGCGTTGCGGCGGAATGAAGCTGTCATTGTCGCCGTGCGCGATGAGCACCCGGGCATTGACCATGGCGGCCTGTTCCGGTGTCGCCGGCGGCAAGGCACCGTAAATGCTCACGACGCCATCGAGATCGGCACCCAGATAGGCGATCTGCATCACGCTGGCCCCGCCAAAGCTGTAACCGATCGCGGCCAGTTTCGCGGAATCGACATTCGGATGAGACCGCAGCTGCTCCAGTGCGAGGTTTGCGCGACGCTGCCAAAGCCCGACATCGGCGGTGAGCTGCGTCATCCAGCCCCTGGCCTCGTCGGCATGCCGGGTATTCCTGCCGTCCCCATACATGTCCGCTGCGAAGGCCACGTAGCCCATCTCGGCAAGCATCTCTGCACGCAACTTCGCGTAATCGTTCAGCCCCCACCACTCGTGAATCACCAGGATACCGGGACGTTTGCCACTGAACGCGTTATCCCAGAACAGATACCCCTTGAGCTCAACATCGCCGTCTTTGTAACTTAACTCCTCCTGCTGCATCACGGCGAACGCCGCGCCGCTGAACAAAAAGAGCAATATTCCGATTTGCCAGGCTTTCATGCCGCCTCCTGATTTATTCTTTGATCCGTCACGCGTGCCACACGCGCCTTAGTCCAATGCGTATCCGTTTTCCGTGAGCACAAAGCGAAACTCCTCCCACTGCTCGTCGGTAAAGGTGTCAAGAATATTGCGCCTGCAGGAAAGCTGGTACCGCAGTACCTTTTTATGCAGCTTGAAGATCTCTTCCTGCTTGGCGAGCAGCACCTCCTCGCTTGTCCTGGGGTTCAGTGAGATGCGCTGGAACGCCAGCCGTTCCTGGATAATCTGGTTCATGGCATGCAACAGGGGGACCCGGTTCTTGCTGCGCCAAGCGCGAAAAACCTTGACCTGCTCGTTGCTCAGACCGATGGCATCGCGGTTCTCCATGATGAGCGGCATCAGGAATGGGTGATAACCCATCTGGCTAAGCATCTTCATGCGTTCCTTCTCCAGGGCCCAGTCGATCGGATCGGATTCGCTGTTTGCCGCCTCGCCCTGGCCGTTCTGCTCCCCGCCTTGGGCGATCCCCGGGACACACCAGGCGAGCCCGGCGACAAAGACCACACGCCCCATCCAGCTTAGCCACACGTTCATCGCCACCTCCATGATTTACTGGCCTTGTATCCCTCAGCGACCAGGGCAGGGATATCGACGCGCCCCGGCAGTCGAAAGCATAGCCGATTACCACCCTCTCTATCATGTCCGTACCGCAATCAAAGAGATTCCGGGCACCTTGGATCCAGGCCCAACTCAGGCTAAGCTCAAGGGGAACATTGGCCTGCCGACACCGTCTTAAGAGACCAGGCCAACGCCACGCGGGCTGTACAGGCGGGCATTGGCATCAGCCACCGACTTACGGAAAGATAGCATGTTAAGGGAGCGTAGCGACGTCACCGGAGCCCATCAGTCCAGCATGGCAGTACGCG
>CAZCDY010000312.1:0-2308 GCA_964497145.1 uncultured Gammaproteobacteria bacterium | reverse complement strand
GAACTCGCCCTGCTCGACGATTCGAACCGCTCCACTGTAAATCAAGAGTTAAACTCCCAGACTCAGCTCCCGGATGGCCTCGAAAACCTGTCGAACCTCTGGCGTCGGCGCGATGCAGATGATTCTATATGCGTCTACGAAGGGGAGCCAATCGGAAAAAGGGGCTGGGAGCATTCCCAGCCCCTTTTTCGTTTCTGCTGTTCGTGCAAGCCCACACACACCGCATTGAGCCAATCCAGTCAACAAGACCGTCACTACGTGACCCTGGCATTTCGGCGTGTGCCACCAAAAGCCTATCCGTAGCCCCGTCTACCCCCTTGCTGCTTCAGCTTGCGACCACGAACGGCCAGGGGCGGCTTACTGTCCGTGTGGACACTCTGTATTGTTTCCGAGGCCCGGATAAGGCGCTTTGCTTGGATTCCAACCCTCGAATATCGGTGCCGGGCCAGAGTCTGCATGTGTCTTCATCCAGCCTGCATCGGGAAGCCGGCCCTCGGGCCGATGTCATCCTGATCTCTCTGGAATAGTGGGCGCGACTGCATGTAGACGGTCACCAGGCGCGCCAGTGACTCAAGCGCGTTCCAGTGGATACGTTCCCAGCCGTGCGAACCGTCGATGCCGAAGGTGGCGAGCGCGGTGCGGAGATCGGCACCGGCCTCCACGGCAGCGGCGCTGTCGGAGCGGTAATAGCGAAATACATCACGTTGATACGGAATCTGGAATTCCTGGCACAACTGGATCATGTGGTGGGTCAGGTGATAGTCGAAAGGCCCGGTCATGTCGGCCATGCAAAGCGTGACGCCAAACTCACTCGAGTTCTGGCCGGGTGCGGTTGTGCCATTGTCCAGGGTCAGCATCTCCGATACATCGCCGTGCAATACCGCCGAGGCGCCGGAGCCGACTTCTTCGGAGATGGTGAACAGCGGGTGACAGTCGATCGGCAGCGTGACTTTATTGTCGACGATCGCCTTGATCGCGCCCATCAGGACCGCAGCACCCGCTTTGTCATCCAGGTGGCGAGAAACGATGTAGCCGTTTTCAAGCACCTCGGGTTGTGGATCCACGGCGATAAAGTCGCCGACGTGTACCCCAAGGCGCATCAGGTCCTGCAGCGAGTAACAGTCTTCGTCTATGCGTAGTTCGAGGTTCTGCCAGTTCGAAGGCTGTTTGTCTATCTCGTCGGCAAAGGTATGCCCTGAGGCCTTTAGCGGCAGAATGGTGCCACGATGCAAACTCAAGTCGGTGAACAACGTTACCCTGGCCCCTTCGGCAAAGCGCGCGTTCCAGTGACCGATCGCCACCAGCTCGACGCGGCCGTTGGGCTTGAGAGCCTTGACCATTGCTCCCAGGGTATCGATATGTGCCACCACGGCCCGGTCGGGGCTGCTGCTTTCGCCCTTTACGGTGGCGCGTACCGCACCGCGTCGGGTGAGTTCGACCGGGATCCCAAGTTTGTCGAGTTCATCAGCGATCAGGTGGACCGCGCGGTCCGTGTAGCCGCTCGGGCTGGGGGTGGCCAGGAGGCGAAAAAGAATGTCCTGGGTATAGGTCTGGTCAATCGGCAATCGCTTCATGTTGGTCTATTCAGGTTTCCACTGTGCTGGGAAACAGCAGATCGATGAATCGCTCGGCAGTTGGCTGGGGTTCGTGGTTGGCCAGACCGGGGCGCTCGTTGGCCTCAATGATCACGTAGTCTTCGGCCTTCGGGTCCGGCACGATGAAATCCAGACCTGTTACCGGGATGCCGATTGCCGCTGCGGCCTCGACCGCAGCTTGGCGCAGTGTTGGATGCAGTTTCTCGGTTACGTCGTGCAGGGTGCCGCCGGTATGCAGGTTCGCGGTCTTGCGTACGGTAATGTCTTCCGCATAAGGGAGGATCTGGTCCATGTCGTAGCCGGCATCATTGACGCAGCGCAGGGTTTCGCGGTCGAACGGAATCCGACTCTCGCCGTCCGTCGCCGCCGCCCGACGCCGGCTCTGTTTCTCGATCAGTTCACGTACGCTGTCGCGGCCGGTGCCTTTGATATGCGGTGGTTTGCGGATTGCCGCAGCTACCACCCTGCCGTCGATGACAATGATCCGCAGGTCAAACCCGGTTGCGTACTCTTCCAGCAGGACCGTGTTGCAGTGTTGCCGCGCCTCTTCGATTGCATGCCTGAGGTCCTCCGTGCTGCGTACATCAACGCTGATGCCCGCGCCCTGCTCGCCGCGCGCGGGCTTGACCACAACGGCGTCATGTTCGATCAGAAATGCCTCGGCCTGGGCTGTATCCTTAACCTCGGCCTGGGCTGGCACGCGCAGGCCGGCC
>CAZCDY010000311.1:1827-2321 GCA_964497145.1 uncultured Gammaproteobacteria bacterium | reverse complement strand
CGGCATGCACCCAGGTACAGGGTGGAGAGCCTGAGCAAAGCCTGTTGCGTTGGGTGACGGAGGACCAGGCATTGCGGGTTGTCACCGGTCGCTCGGCCCAGCTCCCGTATGACGCACCCGCCGGCATAACCCGGCCCAGGCCGGCTGGGCAAGCCCTGCCAGAGAATCCCTGAGTGGAAGAGCATGTCGGTGAATTCTGGCATCGCCTGGTCACGCGCCTGGCGGACACAAGTTACCCGAACGAAGCGGTCAGCCTGGCCGATGTCGAACGCACCGTTGGGCTGATGTTCCGCGCCCTTGGTGGTGACGGTGGCCTGCAGGTGACCAGTACCGACCTGGTCGAACACCAGGCCCGGCGCAGCTGGTTGCAGCGCCTTGCAGGCAGTCAGCGCAAGGTTGCCCTGGCCTGGCGCGATGACAGTTATCTACGTCTGCCGGCACGCATCGACTGCCTGCCGGAACAGGCGCTCAACCGCGAGCTGTATCTCTGGCTG
>CAZCDY010000311.1:1284-1689 GCA_964497145.1 uncultured Gammaproteobacteria bacterium | reverse complement strand
CCGACCCGGGGAGCGTCGATTGCTTGCCACGGGCGAAGCGCCCGCCTGCAGCAGTGCCGCTCTGGCTGCATCCGCAGCCCCCCAATGCAGCCCCCGGCATGCAGGCACCCGACGCTGAAACTGCGGAGGCCGGTGACAAGGACAAGCAGCGCGAACTGGAACGGCTGCGGCGCCAGGCGGAGCGTGTCAAGACGCCCGAAAGTGATCGTGGGCTGCTTACGGTGCGCATGGAAAACATCTTTACCTGGGGTGAGTTCGTCAACGTCGATCGCGGTTCCGAGGACGAGGACGACCTGGACCGCGCCGAGGCGATTGCGCGTGATCTCGATCGCCTGGCGGTCAGCCGCGATGCCAAACGTGCCGCGGCCACGCTCAAATTCGATCTGGACCTGCCGGCCGAGGCCG
>CAZCDY010000311.1:0-1238 GCA_964497145.1 uncultured Gammaproteobacteria bacterium | reverse complement strand
CTGCCCGAGCGCCTCGGTCGGACAGCCCGCCGACTGCGCAACCAGTTCCAGGCACTGGCCCCGGCGCGCGTGTGGCGCCGCGCCCAGCCGGATGGCCAGGAGATCGACATTGATGCCTATCTGCGTTTTGCCGCAGACCGGCATGCCGGCAGCGCCACCGGCGGTGACGCGCTTTACCGCGACATGCGCAGCGGCGCGCGTGATCTCGCCTGCCTGCTGATGGCCGACCTGTCACTCTCAACAGATACCTGGGTGGATGACCACGACCGCGTGATCGATGTGATCCGCGACAGCCTGTTTCTGTTCGCCGAGGCGCTGGATGCGACCGGTGATCGCTTTGGTATCCACGGTTTCTCATCGCGTAAGCGCGACCCGGTGCGCGTGCACACCCTTAAATCTTTCGATGAGCGCTATGGCGCCGCGGTGCGCGGGCGTATCCAGGCGATCAAGCCCGGCTATTACACGCGCATGGGTGCGGCCATCAGACATGGGTCGGCGTTGCTGGCCGGGCAGCCGGCGGGGCGCCGCCTGTTGCTGCTGCTGACCGACGGCAAGCCGAATGACCTTGACCAGTATGAAGGACGCTACGGTGTCGAAGACACCCGCCAGGCGGTGCTGGAGGCACGCAGGCTGGGTCTGCAGCCTTTCTGTGTCACTATCGATGACAAGGGCAATGACTATCTGCCGCATCTGTTTGGCAGCGCCGGCTACGTGGTGATCCGGCGACCCTCTGAGCTGCCGAAGCGGCTCCCGCTGTTGTATGCGCAGCTGACCGCCTAGCAATGCAAACGAAGGTAGCCAAGAAGCATCCGAGCTGGGTCGATGTAAAAAGAAAAATCAGCGTTTTCGATAACTGGTCTCAGATCTCTACGCAATGAGTCCGGAAAATCACGCATCCTGTGGGTCCCGAAAAAGGGAGCATATTGATTCTATTGCACATTCTCGGGTGATGGTCGATCCTGTGCTCCATGATCCGGTTGATTCACTTCATTCTGATATTGGTGACGACGTCCGCCCGATCGCGGCTTTCTTTGCAAACGGAGAACGCGGCGCTGCGGCACCAGTTGTCCGTGTACCGGAAGTCGGGGCAAAGGCCACGTATCCGTTCGGCAGATCGCCTGCTCTGGTCCGTCATGTCGAGGCTGTGGTCGGGGTGGCGCGCCGCGCTGTTCTTTGTCCAGCCCAGGACCGTAACGACTTGGCAGAAAAAGCGATTTCGCGACTTTTGGCGCGCGCTC
>CAZCDY010000310.1:0-2331 GCA_964497145.1 uncultured Gammaproteobacteria bacterium | reverse complement strand
CTCTACCGTTCGGTCCTCGATGTCGACTCCACCGATCCCGACGCCGTCGTCGCTGCCGTGCTGTCGGTGTTCGCGTCGCTCTGGCATCCGCAGGCGCGGACCTACCGGACCACACTCGGCATCGACGACCGCGACGCGGCGATGGCCGCGGTGGTCATGGCGATGGTGCCGGCCGAGCGCGCCGGTGTCGCCTTCACCGTCGACCCGGCCGACGAGTCAGGGCGCGCACGCGTCGAGGCGGTCCACGGACTCGCCGAGACCCTCGTCTCCGGCGAGAATTTCTCCAACCAGCCCGGACGGATGGCCGTGCTCAGCTACCTGTTTCGCCGCGTTGAACGCGAAATCGAAGACCGGCGTCCCACCATCATCGTGATTGATGAAGCCTGGAAGGCCCTCGACAACGCCTACTTCGCCGAACGCCTTTCAAATTGGCTGGTGACGGCGCGCAAGCAAAACACCGTAGCTGTGATGATGACGCAGTATGCGAGCCAACTTGAGCGTACCCGGACCGGTAAGACCATCGTTGAAGCGGTCCCCACGCAAATCCTTCTACCCAATATCCGCGCTCATGCGTCCGACTACGCCATGCTGAACCTCTTTGAGAAAGAACTCGACGTGTTGCTGAACACCGGCAGCAATTCGCGGTTGGCACTCATTCGCGACGACCAAGGATCGATCGTCGTTGATGCCGACCTCAGCGCTCTCGGCCCCAATCTCACCATCCTTGGCGGTATGGAGAAGGGTGAAGCGCTTGTAGGTGCAGATTACCGCGACAGTTCTGACTTCTGGAGACTCTCATGACACGACCACTGATCCTTCTCGCCATTTTCGGCATGCTTGCCTCCTGCGCCCAATACGAAGAGCCACGAGCCAATTGCTTCACGTTCCTTGCGGCAGTTGCACCGGTTGATCCCGATTGCACCTTCACGCCGCTTGGCTCTTTGGAGGCTGACATTGCCGTCTAAGCTCGCTCATATCCTCTGCGTGGTTTTGCTGCCCGGTCTCGCTTTCGCGCAAGGCGTGCCAACGGTCGATAACGGTCTGACCGCGCGCGACATCGTAGAGACGGGCGATCGAGACGTCGATCTTGCGACCCAAGCCGACAAGCGATCCGTGCGCGAACTCATTGCCGAGATCGAGCGCGAGCAACTGAAAACGCTGGCGCGTATTCTCGATGCCCAATCAAGCTTTGGAGGCCAGGGCCTGCCCGCGATGGTGTCTGGTTTGGAATCTGGCAGTGGTGATCCTGCGCGCTCGGTGGAAGCCGTATATGGTTCCGGCAACATTGATCCCAATCCCGGTGGCACGCAGATGTTTGGCGATGCGGCCCAGAATATCGAACAACTCATTATCCGCGTCGCTCAAGAGACCAGCGGCTTTGCAGGCGTCGGGCGTGCCGGACTCTCTCCCGTCCAATGGCGCGCCCTGCTACAAGCCCTGATTTGGCAGGAAAGTCGTTTTACCATCGGTGCGCGTTCTCCCGTTGGCGCATTTGGCCTGACCCAAATCATGCCGGGCACCGCCAGCGACCTTGGCATCAATCCTGCCTACTATGACAGTCCTTATTTGCAGGTACATGGCGGCGCCCGGTACTTGGCCACGCAACTCAACACCTTTGACGGCAACATCATCAACGCGCTTGCCGCCTACAATGCAGGGCCGGGCCGCGTGTTTGAATATGGCGGCGTACCGCCGTTCCGAGAGACGCAGCACTACGTCACTGTCATCCCCGAACGCTACAATCTGTATCTCAGCCGAATTGGTGGTATCGAAGCTTTGGGAACAATCGATCCATCCCTTCTGGCCAATGCCAATCTCTCAATCACAGGCCATGGCGCTGCGTTCTACGGAAACCATTCTCCTACTGCCATCAGACAAGCCGCCCTGCGGATCCGTGACATTGTCGAGCGGATTTCTGAAACAGAAGACGTGCAAGAAAGCGTCGCGCTCAACACCTATGCCCGCGCCGAACTCGTACGGCTGGTCGCAGCCCGCATCCGACTGCAGGCGGCGAGAACACGCGTCTTGAGTGCCGAAGAGCTGGCTCAGGCCTCGGCCCGCATGGCGGAAGGCGACTTCATGAACTTCACAATCGAGGAGATAGACTGATGCTAAGAACAAACTGGCTTTTGAAGACTGCATTGGTTGGCACGCTAGCAGCGGGTCTTCAATTCGCTCCTGCTGCTCCTGCCCTCGCTCAGGGCGTCCCTGTCGTCGACACTCAGAATATCGCCCAAAATATTCAGCAGCTGCGGCAGATGATCGAAGACGAGATTCTGCAAAACGAGCAGCTGACGCAGCTCCGCGAACAGCTTGCCACACTCACGGATC
>CAZCDY010000309.1:0-2341 GCA_964497145.1 uncultured Gammaproteobacteria bacterium | reverse complement strand
CTGCCGCGTATTTTTACTCCGGGGGAAGGGCCGGGCATGTCGCCGCCAGCCGCGACAATCCGTCGTGCCGGCAAAACTTCCGCGCACGGCAGCCGTTATACTGAGACGTCGATTCGATTGAGCAGGGAAGGATTAGCGGAAAATGTCTGTTCCAGTGAAGCTGTCCGGAAGGCAGGCAGCGGGACTTTGCCTGGAGCCGGTCTATGAGTGAGCCACTGTACCGGGTGGTGCTTACCGGTGAGTTGATCTCGGGGTTCAGTCGCGAGGAGGTCATGGCCTCACTGGCGCGCATGTTTGAAACCTCGGCCGGGAAACTGCTGCGTTTGTTCGAGGGGGGAGAGCATCCCGTCGACAATGTGTTCGCTATGCATGAGGCCGCGGTGTTGCAGCGGCGCCTGGAAAGTATCGGTGTATCGGCCAGGGTCGACCGGGTACCCGCCGGTGAGCCGGTCGCCGCCCGGCGCGGCTCAGGTCTGCGTCTGCCCTCGCATGATGATCCGGCCGAAGCTGGTCTGATGCACTGTCCGGCCTGCGGTCATGCACAGCTGGTAGCCAAGAGCTGCGATGAATGTGGCGTGGTGTTTGCGGACTACAATCGCGAGCACGCGGCACAGGGTTTCGGCTCCATCCCGCCAGGGCATCGATCCGCCGGGGTCCGGAAGCCAACGTCGCAGCCACGCGCCCGGCACGACATCCATGCCGATGCAAGTGCGGGTTGGCAAAATGACTGGCTAGACGAGGGTGACGAGCTGCCGACCGAGCAGTATCACGTGAATCTTTTCATGGGGATGCGGTCCGGGCATCTGGTGGACGCCTGCACGGGGATGATGCTGGGGCGGCGCACACGCTTCAAATTGACCTGGACCGGCGGTGCCGTAATCAGCCCCTTCCTGTGGGCCATGCATCGCAAGATGTGGGCCTGGGGCGCGGTGATGTTTGTCTTCGAGGTCCTACTGCCGATAGTGCTCATCACCCTTGGTGCAAAGGATGATATATCCGACAAGGTAACCCTGCTTGGCCTGGGCGTGATGGTTGGCAACCGGATCTTCTGGCCGGCAATCATGAAAAGCCTGTATTGCCGGCATGCGCGTCTCACGATCAAGCAAATGCATCGCATGGCGCCGACCTATGCGCCGGACATTGACATTGCAACCCGGGGCGGTACCAGCAAGACGTCAGTTTTTGTCGGCATTGTCCTGGCGATCGTGGCGTCACTGCTGGCCTGGAGTATTGTGGATACCCTGTATGCGAGGATGTCGCCGACGGGGCCGCTGTACAGCACCCCCGTCGACCTGCCACCCGAGGCAACACCACCGCAGCAGGCCATTGATCCAGTGGCCAGCGCGCGGGACAAACTGCTGGTGAACGAGAATCGCTGGGTGTCGACGCGCAGCAGGCTGCGCATGCTGGGTCAGCAGATCAATGGCTGGTTTGCCGATCGGGGGCGAACGCTCGATCCGACGGCGCTCGATATGGCGCAGATCGCGCGAGCGTTGTCACTGGATCCGGAGGCGACGCAGGATGGCTGGGGTCGGGAGATCTCGTTCAGCGCGGTGGGCAAGGGATATCGTTTGATCTCGGCCGGGCCTGACGGCGAGTTTGGTAGTTCCGATGACGTCGAATACCGTCGAGTTCTTGATCGATAAGCCGATCACCGCCTGTAATGAACAGTTTGGGTGGGGCCCAATGTGGCAGGAGTGAAAACCATGGATGAATTCGCGCTTGGGTTTCGCCACTGCGGAAGTCACTGGTGAACGCCGCGGTAAAGCTGGATGAGTTCCCTGTCAGTCAAAGTGCTTTCGCTCTTGCGTCCAAAAAAATAGTAAGCGGAAGCGGCGTCGTAGGCTGCACTTTTGCTTGAGAGTATCTTGTCGAATAAGAGAAAAGGAAACGCAAAAAAGCGCGCCAATGTTCGAAGACGAGAGTAGGTGCTCAGGTTGTCGGAAAATCCAGCAAAGAAGCGCTCAATACTCCAGGCCATCACCGTTCCTTGCGCATTGGAGACGCCGCTTCTCTCCTCGCTGAAACGGCGGAACAGTCGTCTATGCCCGAGATGGGTAAATCGGGTGAAATCATAACGACCCATATGAACCTGCTGCATGAAAGGCGTGATTGCGTAGACAAAGCCTGCCGGCTTTAAGACCCGGTAAACCTCATCGACACAGCGATAGGGATCGGCTACGTGTTCCAATACCGAACATGCGACCACCCCGTCGAAGTACTCGTCCGGGAAAGGGATGTCGTGTGCATCGCAAATCAGCTGTGTGAGGGGGCCTGATGCGACATCGCTATATATCAACTCGGCGTCGCTCTGTATCTGTAATTCTGCGTCTCCTGCACC
>CAZCDY010000308.1:778-2347 GCA_964497145.1 uncultured Gammaproteobacteria bacterium | reverse complement strand
CTTGTCGCCATCACCAAGATGCATGCGATTGAGCACCTCCCGCGGCAGCCGCACTCCCAAGGAGTTGCCGACCTTGACGATTTTGAGTTGGACCATGACGACCTCCCAAGTGGTTACTGCGGTACCCACACGCAGGATCGCACCACTCGAACCGCTTGGCAAAGCGCCGAGACCGGCTCCTGCAAGGATGCCGCCTCCGTGGGCCCAGTTGTTGATGCCCGGGACAAGGAGCCCGAAAAGAAAGATGCCGAGAGCCCAGCCGCCCACCTGCTTATAAAGCGCCTGGCCGTGCAGCCCACCCCTGCTTTTTCCGTAGTAGAGGACGGCACCGATGAGAGCGCATACGGACGCGGAAGCGCCGATCGTGCCCGGCTTCCGGCACGACGCACAGGCGCGGGAAATGGCCGACCGCTGGGCCGAATCCGGCAAGGCAAGCCATGGACGAACCGAATGCAGGCGGACCTTGCCCCGGCCTTGCTGCAAGGCAAGGCGCAGGCCGCTTTACACCGACAACCGACGATCCGCATCGGTCTTCATGGCTGGCCTGAAAAACAGATAGCTGTCGCGGCCGCTCGCCTTGGCATGAAACATCGCGGTGTCCGCCTTTTGCATCAGGGTATCGGCGTCGAAACCGTCGTCGGGAAACACACTGATGCCCATACTCAGGGTGACGCTCAGATCGTGCCCCCCATTGAGGTAGGGCATGGCAAGGGCCGCACGCAGCTTTTCCACGACCCGCGCCGCATCCTGCGGCTGCTCAATCTCGGTCAACAACAGCACGAATTCATCGCCGCCGTGGCGGCACGGGGTGTCCATGGCACGTACGCACGCGGCCAGGCGTTTTGCCACCAATCGAAGCAGCTGATCGCCCGCGGCGTGTCCCAGCGAATCGTTAATGCGCTTGAAGTTGTCCAGATCGATGAACAGCAGCGCCAGCCGCTTGCCGTGACGGTTGGCCTGCGTGATCGCCTGGGAGATGCGCTCGATCAGCAGCACCCGATTAGGCAGCCCGGTAAGAAAATCGTGATGGGCCAGATGGGTCATCTTCTGTGCCATCGCCAGCGACGGTCCGATATCACGAAAGACGATAACCGCACCCGAGACCTGACCGTCGCGGCCGTGCATCGGGGCGGCCGAATCCTCGATATGCAGCTCTGTCTCGTCGCGTCGCAGCAACACACAATCTTCGGCCAGTCTGACGATCTCATCGTCGTCCATGGCACGCCGCGCCGGATTTTCAGCAGCCATCCGCGTGGTCCCGTCGATGATTCTGAATACCTGCGTAAGGGGCCGTCCAAGCGCTTCCTGACACGACCAGCCGGTCATATTCTCGGCGACTTGATTCAGGAACGTCACATTGCCCAGAGAATCCGTGCTGATAACGGCGTCACCAATGGAGTTGAGTGTGATCTGCGCGCGTTCCTTCTCCTCGAACAATGCCTGTTCGGCGGCCCGCAAGCCGAACTCCTCCAATTTCCGCGCGGTGATGTCTGCCACTGTTTGAACATGCCCATTCACACTTTGGCCATCACACATGGGCGCACTATTGACGCGCGCCCACACGATACT
>CAZCDY010000308.1:0-768 GCA_964497145.1 uncultured Gammaproteobacteria bacterium | reverse complement strand
AGATGCCAGTCTGCGAGGATACGCTCCCGATCTTGCGGATGGATCGACATGCTCCATCTGGTACCAAGCGCCTGCTCGAACGTCAGCCCTGAAATCGCGTGGTAGGCCGCGTTGGTATAGACACAACCACCGTCCGTATCGGCAACGAAGATGCCCAGTGGCGAGGCATCGCTGATTGCCCGAAAGCATGCCTCGCTGTTCCCAAGCGCTGTCAGGGCGGTGTTGCGCCCGGCGATGAAACGTACGGCATCCGGCAACCAACGCATATCGAGGCGTTCATTGACAAATTTGCCACATGCACGGCCGTGCACGAAATAGAGAATGGTCCCGTCATCATCCGCCTCCCTTTGGCGCTGCAAGACCAGCGCCAGCGGTGCGGCCTTCGAGACCTTCTCCAACATTTCGGCGCCCGGCAGACCGGGCGGAAGATTCCCGAGCAGCACGACGTCAACACCCCCACTGCGCAGACGGTCGAGTGCCTCCGAAGAGAGCCGGGCCGCCGATTGGACACGAAACGCTCCCTCTCCCTCCGCACTTTCTCCTGCAGTGCGGAACACCTCTGCGACACGTTGGTTATGAGTGGCGTCATCTGAGATGACGAGCACACCGATCGGCGCCTCGCTCATCATAGTGCCGAATCCGGGAAGGCGCCCGGCGCAGGCCCCGACGGACTCACCCAAAGCAAGCGCCGGGATGCCAGCCACGATCCCGCCAACGCAAGCCTGAGCTGAAGGAGCATCGAAATGACCGTACCACTCGTCTGGGGCT
>CAZCDY010000307.1:0-2351 GCA_964497145.1 uncultured Gammaproteobacteria bacterium | reverse complement strand
GCTCGCCTTCAGGCCCGGATCGTCAACTTTGCCGATGATTTCGTCATCTGCTGCCACGCGACCGAGCGGCTGCGCCGGTGGTTACGCAAGAAGCACAAACAGCCGGGTCAGGGGACGGCACGATTTCCTGACGAGCACCTCTATGGTGTTTTGGGGCTGCGACGGCTGTCGGTGCGCACGCGTGACTTTCCGTGGGCGAAGGCATGAGACCTTGTCCGAGCGCCGGATGCGGGAAATCCGCACGTCCGGTGCGACGAGCGGCGACTAGAAACGGGACTATGGTCCGGAATGAGGCACCGGCATGGGCGAAAGCCGCCGGCAACAGCGATTCCCCAGGACCTGTGGTTACCGCGCCAGTCGTCGACTCTACTGAAGGCGGACACGCCTATTGAGGCTCGGTTGCATCCTGTTATCTGCCCATGGTCAAGTGGTGCAGCAGGCAGGCTATGATTCCTCTGCGACCACGCAGTTACGCCCCTGGCGCTTGGCCGCGAGCAGGCCCCGGTCGGCGCGAATCAGCAGCTCCGCGATCGTTTCGTCCTCGCCAGCACTCTCGGCAACCCCGAGGCTGATGGTTACGTCCAGCGGCCCGATGCTGGTCTTGACCGGTTCTGCGCAGACGATCTCGCGCAGTCGTTCGGCGATCACCATGCCCTGTTGCAGGGCCGCATCGGGTAGCACGATGGCGAATTCCTCGCCGCCGTAGCGTGACAGCAGATCTTCGTCAGACAAGCCCCGATTTATCCGACGAGCCACCACCAGCAGGACCTCGTCGCCGACTGCGTGTCCATGCTCGTCGTTGATGGGCTTGAAGCGGTCGATATCGATCATGATGGCGGAAAAGGAGCGCCCGGCGCGCTTGGCTTTGCCCAGCCTGACCGCTGCATCGTCGAAGCTGCGCCGGTTCAGCAGACCGGTGAGCGGGTCTTCCCTGGCCTGGCGCTGCAGCGTATTGATGGGGCGCAGAACGATGAGACCGATCAGGACGGCCCCTGTTATGACCAGCAGGCTCATCGCCACGCCGAGAAATATGCTTTCGCGCTGGCCCTCACGGATGGTCCGGGCCATTTCGTCTTCCGGTGCGTAAACCCCGATCACCCACTGATTCTTTCCATGATTCAGCAGCGGGACGAACATGCTCAGATAACGATGCTCAGCGACATCAAAGGTATCGAATTGCTTGTAGTTGAGTGCCGCCAGATCGGGGAAACGTTCTTTGAGCTTGGCGCCGGCGCGGGCAGTGATGGCGTCGAGTTCGCTCATCTGTTTCAGTCGCAGCTTGCTTTGGTCGTCGCGCTGTGCGAGTTCATCCGCATAGGGATGTGCCAGTACGTCGCCGTTGCTGTACACAATGAATGCGGCGCCGGAGTTACCTACGCGCTGGGTGGTGAGAAACTCGGACAGTGCGGTCAGCTCGATATCCGCACCGATCACGCCCAGCAGTTGGCCATCGTCGTCTCGCACTGCACGGGCCACGGTGAGGCCCGGCTGTTGTGACGTGTAGAAGATATAAGGGTCGGTCCAGACTTCGTCATCCGAATCCTGTGCGAGTTGATACCAGGGCCTTACCCGGGGGTCATAAGCGTCTGTCGGGTCGCGTTTTCTCGACGTCTCTGCCAGGCAGGGGCTCCGGTTGACTAGCGTGACCCGGTCTTCCCCCTGCAGTGATGTCTGGATGATCTTGGTGAAGAAGCCCCGGCTCGACGGTGCCCCGTCGCGCTTGCTGAAAACGAAGTTGCCGGCAGGATCGCCGAAGTACAGGGCGTCGATCTGTGGGATGACCCGCAGTTGTTCGAGAAAGTAGCGTTCGAGTTCGTTGGGCCGGTCTCCCGACAACAGCGTCGCCTCAAAGATCCCGGCCGCGAGCGACACGCTGTCCTGTGCCTGCTGCAGGTAGCTGGCGGCATTCTCCCTGGTCTCATCAACCACGTTCTGCAGCAGTTCGTGGGTGTGGTCCCGCAGCGCCCGGTCGGTGGCAAATTGCTGCGATGCCAGAACGGCAAAGACGGTAAACAATTCGACCACGATCAACAGGGTGAGCAGGCTGAACAGCAGGCCGTTCTTCCACCATGGGCGCTCGTTGGGATGTTGAGTGGGAACAGTCATACAGTCTGGTGCGTGATGGATGTCTGCGCCGGGATCGGTGTCGGCCCGGAGCAGTCTCCGGGAGGGCAGAGTCAGCGTCAACTGCATTTTCGCGCCAGGCTCTGTTCTAAGCCATGCCAACGGCCCTCAGTCGGCGGTTCAGGCGGAGCATCATTGAGACGCTCATATGGCTTGCCACGATCGCCGGAATCGTAAAATTCGTCAATGAATTACGATTTTGCTTCCTTCATGGCGCCCTTCCCCCC
>CAZCDY010000306.1:0-2357 GCA_964497145.1 uncultured Gammaproteobacteria bacterium | reverse complement strand
CGGGGACGCCCCAGGACGCCGAGAAAGAACGCCGCCGCGAGGATCACGCCACCCTGGAAACCGCCGCCCGGCGTCAGATGGCCGTACAGGATGATGTAGCAACCGACCGCCAGTATCAGCGGGAACAGCACGTCGGCGCTGGTGCGCAGGATGAAACCGGCATCGGGGTCCACTTTTGCACCGCTGCGGCGATGTCCGAGCACCAGGCCGGCGGTGGTTGCCGCGGCGAACAGCACAGACAGCTCGCCCAGCGTGTCGAATGCGCGGTAGGCGAGCAGTACCGAGGTGACGATGTTCGGGGCACCGACATCCGGACCGGCACGCTCGAGCATCTGCTGCCCGACGATCATCGATGGCTGCCCCAGGTCCAGCTGGTAGATGATGACCAGCAGGAGAAAGGCCAGGCCGCCGGTGAACACAAGTGAGATGAGGTTACGCATCGACGTCATCCTTGCGTCGCCGCCCCTTGGGTGCCGGGCGAGCCGCTCCGGGATCATCCTCGAGCCGCCACAGCCCCAGCTTGCGCAGGCCAAGTGCCAGTATCACACCCGACAGGCCGGCGCCGACGGCGGCCTCGGTCATCGCCACATCCGGGGCATGCATCAGGACGAAGAGTACGGACACACCGAGCGAGACCACCGAGGTGGCAGCGATCGCGGCGATCATATTGGTGAATGTCAGCACGGCGACTGCAGAGGCCAGCACGAGGAGGACGGTCAACAGGGCGATCCATTCCAACATGGCCGGGTGCTTCAGGAATCCTGATTGGCCGTGTCGACGCCGGTTCGATCTTGCCAGGGACGCACACCGGCGAGGTACAGCGCGCGCGCAATGGTTGACGAACTTACGGGGTTGGTGAAAAGCATGAGGGCGGCAATGCACAGTAGCTTTGTCCACCACCCGGGGTAGAGCAGGGCGATGCCGATCAGGAAGGCCAGGGTGCCGAGCGTCACAGCTTTGGTGCCGGCCTGGATCCGATTGTAGACGTCTGGCATGCGCAAAAGACCGATGGACCCCAGTAGCATAAAGGCGGCGCCGACGAGTAGAAAGATGTCTGCAAGCAGTCTCATGAGCGGCCACCCTCGATGGCGCGCGCCAGCGCGACCAGGGCGACGAAGCTGAGTACACCGTAGATCAACGCGATATTCAGATAGAGCACATTGCCCAACAATACCGCCAGCCCGGCGATGCCTGCCGTGGTGATGATGGTCAGCGTGTCGGCCGCGACAATGCGGTCCGGAGCCTTGGGACCGATCAGCAGGCGGACAAAGGCAAGCACCAATGCCGCACCGACAAGAAAGAACGCCGCTGTTTCCGCAAGATTCAGGCTCATGCAAGGAAGCCCCGCAGGTGGCGTTCGAAGGATTCGGCGATAGCGCGGGTGTTGTCGTCGAGGCTGCTGCCGGGCGGGCAGTCTATCCAATGCACCAGGATGCGGTCACCCTGTACATCGATGGTCAGCGTGCCGGGGGTGAGTGTGATGCTGTTGGCCAGCAGCAGCTTTCCCAAAGGCGATTCAAGCTCGGTGCGCAGCTCCACGACCGCTGGACGAATCGGCAGTGAAGGTGACAGTACGCGTCTGGCCATGTCGAGATTTGATCGCACCAGAGCGGCGAAGAACACGGCCAGAAAACGCAACAGTGCCAGCGGTGCGCCCGGAGAAAGGCGCACGCCGGCCAGGATCGAGAGCCGTGGCGACATCAGGGTCGTTATGATGGCGCTGACGACAAGGCCGGCAATGACCTCATTCCGTTCCAGGCTACCGATGAGCAGTAGCCAGAACAGGACCACAAGGGCGTAGGCCAGGACATAGTGACCCGCGGTGGGACGGAGCGTACAAGCCGGTTGATCCATTCGAACGCCTTATTTGACTAGCGTGTTTGGCGGCTCAGTGAGATTGATCCGGCTGTGCCACCACCAGTACATCACAACGAATATACAGCCAACATTGTCGATCAGTCCGGCATTCTTTGCCATAGCGGGTGACACCGTTGCCGATTTCGGACGAGTGGGGTGGCCAACAGACCCGGCATGCGGTTGGAAGGCGAGGATTTCTTGACCTAACAGAGACAGGGCCGGCGGTTCGCGACGCCCGAGGCTCCCGGGTCAGAACGCCTGTGCGACCCGTGTTGACAAACTGGGTGACATTCCCGATCCTCCCACCTTCAGCTCAAGCCACCCTGAATGGAGAAAGGGATCATGATCAGAAAAACAGCGGTTGCCTTTGTTCTGGCCGCGGGTGCCTTCACCGGCGGATCGCTTCAGGCAGCGACCATGATGGCGGTCTCGTACGGCACCATCACGGGAATCAGTCAACAGGAGCGCGACACTACGAGTGGCGCGCGGGGAGGTGCGAT
>CAZCDY010000305.1:1649-2369 GCA_964497145.1 uncultured Gammaproteobacteria bacterium | reverse complement strand
GGTAATGAACCGGCGATAGTCGCGCATCGCGGCCCGCGTGGCGGTACGCGCCTGCTTGGAAGAGAAGCCGCGGGCGTGCGCGGCGACCGTGATGCTCGCAGCCAGGCGTTTGACGTCCCACTCGAACGGGCCAGGCAGGGTCTCGTCGAAATCATTCAGGTCGAAGACCAGTTCACGGTTGGGTGCGCAGTACCAGCGAAAGTTGCCCAGGTGGGCGTCACCACAGAGTTCCACCCGCAGGTTGGTTCGCACACCAGAGGCAAGGTCGCTGGCCATCACCGCCGCTGCCCCGCGCAGGAAAGTAAACGGCGTACGGCTCATTCTCCCGTAGCGCAGGGGAATGAGATCGGCCAACCGGCTCCCGTCTTGCGCGGCGAGGATCGCCAAGGGGTCGGCACGGCCGGTTTGTGGGGCCGCCTCGCTGTGTGCCTCATGCGGAACACGTTCGCGCTGCGCTATCCCCAGATCACGGCGCTCGGCCGGGCTGGCTTTCAGATGAGCCAACTCGGTCTCGGTGTTGAACAGGGATATGGGCATGTGGCCTCCGTGTCGAGCAGGGTATCTGGACAAAGGTTCAATATTGCAGGGAGCATCGGTGAACGCAAATGCACAAGTATGCGGATGTGGCATGTCCCCGGCGGTTTTCCGGTCCAACGCCGGTTGCGGCAGAATCCCTCGTCCGTGCTACCCATCGACTGTTTGCGCCAGATCAAACAAACG
>CAZCDY010000305.1:849-1639 GCA_964497145.1 uncultured Gammaproteobacteria bacterium | reverse complement strand
CAGGTGCAGCAATTTTGCTTCGGATCATGCGCTTGATCCGCGTTTTTCTCAACCGCGCGGTGTCTCAACAGGGGAGCTTGTTTCATGGTGGTAAAAAAAAGGAAAGAGGTCGAACTGGCGCTGCAGGGCGGCGGTTCGCATGGCGCGTTCACCTGGGGTGTGCTGGACCGTCTGCTCGAGGATGGGAGGTTGCATATCGAGGGCCTTAGCGGTACCAGTGCCGGCGCCATGAACGGTGCCATCGTCGCCGATGGCATCGTTCGCGGTGGCTACGATGCTGCACGCGAACGCTTGCAGGATTTCTGGTCTGCGGTCAGCGACGCCGGGAAGTTCAGCCCCGTGAGGCGATCTCCGATAGACATCCTGATCGGCCGCTGGAGCCTGGACTACTCGCCCGGTTACATCGCCGCCGAGGCGATGAGCCGCGTCCTTTCTCCTTACGATTTAAACCCGCTGGATATCAACCCGCTGCGCGACATCGTGGCCGAGCATGTGGATTTCGATCGCGTCAACCGCTGCGATGACCTCAAGCTCTTTATCACGGCGACCAATGTACGCACCGGGCGGCCGAAGATCTTCCGGCAGCCGGAGATCTCTGTCGAGGCACTGATGGCATCGGCCTGCCTGCCAACCATGTTCCAGGCCGTCGAGATTGACGGCGAGGCATACTGGGATGGTGGCTATATGGGTAACCCGGCACTGTTTCCACTGGTCGATGAATGTGACGCACGTGACATGGTCATCGTCCAGATAAACCCGATCGAGCGCGACAAACTGCCGACGACCGCGG
>CAZCDY010000305.1:0-839 GCA_964497145.1 uncultured Gammaproteobacteria bacterium | reverse complement strand
TCAATGAGATCACTTTCAACGCCAGTCTGATCAAGGAACTGCGCTCGCTGGGATTCCTCTGGGAGGTCATTCACCACGAAAACCTCGAGCGTGAACAGTACCGCGATGCCAGGGTGCACCGGATTCACGGCGACGAGATCATGCTGGATCTCAGTGTCTCCAGTAAATTCAACGCGGAGTGGGACTTCCTGGTCTATCTGCGCGATGCGGGTAGAAAGGCGGCTGGCGAGTGGCTCGAGGCCCATTTCGAGGACATCGGCAAGCGGTCTACAGTGGATCTCAGCGGGTTGTTCGAAGAGAGCCTGCGTCCGGCCCACCTGGCCGAAGGAACGGTCCGCAAGAAGAAGATCGAGGTTGACTCATGAGCGGGATCCTCGGAATCATCGTCGCGCTGGCGCTGTTGATGTACCTGGCGTTTCGGGGTATCAGCGTGCTCATCCTCGGGCCGGCGATGGCGATCGTTGCAGTACTGATCGCGGGCGGCCTTCCTGTCCTGGCTACCTACACCCAGATCTTCATGCAGAACACGGGTGACTTCATCATCCTGTTCTTCCCGCTGTTCATCCTCGGAGCCATCTTCGGCAAGTTGATGGACGACTCCGGCTCGGCCTTGTCTATCGCGCGCTGGAGCGTCAGCAAGCTGGGCACACAGAGGTCCATCCTTGCGGTGGTCCTGTCCTGCGCGGTGCTCACCTACGGCGGCGTATCGCTGTTCGTGGTCGCCTTTGCAATCTTCCCGGTCGCAGCATCGCTGTTTCGCGAGGCCGACATCCCCAAGCGCCTGATCCCGGCGACAATCGCGCTGGGCGCCTTTACCTTCACCATGACCGCCCTGCCGG
>CAZCDY010000304.1:1265-2384 GCA_964497145.1 uncultured Gammaproteobacteria bacterium | reverse complement strand
TATTCCCCATGCGAAGGACCTGCCAGCGGTCTTGTGGAAGCAGCAAAATCTGGACGCACTCCCTGCGACCAAACGGCTGAAGCTAGTCCGCATTTTGGAGGACGTGCTGCGGAAATAGCGAACCTCGAACTCGGTTTTCGCAGATTCTCACGCGACTTTGAGGATGGAAGGCTTTCTCTCAATCTCCTGCCCGTCAGGAACGGGGAGGAGATGCAGACGAATGTGACGTCGCTTCGAGGTCACTCCGGTGCGATTGGTGCCCGTCTGGAATGCTCTGGAACCTGATACCGTGTTGGACCGTATTTCTCTTTAATACTTGCGGCAATCAAACAAGAGATATGAAACAGGTGGGTAAGACAGTGAATGGGGCAGTATGAAGACTTGAAGCGCCTTGTGGAGGCGGTCCACGCTTATCGGACCAAGAGAACCATCCCAGCGGACGCCGAAGAGCTCGATGCAATTTGCACGCGCATTCTGGAGAATGACACCTTCGATGAGACGGCGATCGAATGGAAGCGGATCAGCGAGTACGAGAGGGAAGTTAACGGCGGCAGTTGGCCCAAGCCCGATTGATGACCGCAACCAGACTGCTATCATTTATCCATGAGTGAAGGAGTCGATCAGCTATACCGCGTCGCCATCGAGAAACTGGCTAAAGCTGCAGATTCCGAGATCGAGACCTTCAGGCGAGCAATTGCGCAAGGCGAAGGCATTCCGCTTACCCCCTCCCCCGAAGCCTTGGCGAAAACGGCAGACAAAGACCTCGCCTGGGGTGAATACGCCTTTGGCGAGCTGCGCAGCTTCGGGTTCATCCGCACAAACATCACCAAATTTGAATGGTATCGCCCGACAGAGACACAGCTCTGGGAGGAACAGGCTGCGCTCGCGGGGATAGAAGCGACTGCCATCGTCCGGCTCTCCTCGATGAGCTGCACCCCCGCGATCCCTGAATTGCGCAAGCGGGTGCGAGCGTTCGAGACCGTCGCCGGGTCCGGGAAACCACTGGCAGCCCTCCTCGCTCACCAGAAGATGATGATGGCTGTTGTCGCTGCGATGGGCGAGCGCCGCATGCTCGAAGAATATGCGAAGAGAGCGAGCATCGCACAGATCTACGCACGC
>CAZCDY010000304.1:0-1255 GCA_964497145.1 uncultured Gammaproteobacteria bacterium | reverse complement strand
ACAGGCTAAGCGAGCGTTATCTGGATGGCATGGCGCAGTCCGCGCAGACGATGTTTCATCACCTCTGCGAGATCGAGGTCAGGACCTGCGCCGCCGCGGCCGTAGCCATGCGAGTGCATCCGTCAGATCCATTGGTCGTGAAAGCCGCCCAAGTGTGAGGCGAGGCTTAGAGCGAGTGAGCGTCGCATTTTCGTTCGCCGAGCGGGCTTAAAAGGGGAGTCATAGCCCTTGAGCTGCCGGCATAGGTCGGTGCTCCAGTAATCTTTGGCTCAATCGTATGAAATCCATGATGCCTGTCTTTGGGCGGGTATGATCCCGCAGCCATTTCATCGACCAGTTTGTGCAGCGCCGGCGCAGTCCCATCGAAGAAGAAACGGCTCGCTTGTCTAACACCCTCCAAGTCCTTCGCCCGCGCCGCTGAAAGATAACGATCGGAGGCTTCTACCAGATACCCCGTGCGCTCAGCGTAGACATCCGACAACCACTGAAGGCGGAAAAACGCCTGCGGGATAAACTGCTCGACCAGCCCTGAGAGTGTGCTGCCCCTTCCTCCCAGAATGATGTTCGTGAACGCGACGGCTCCAAGGAAGAAGTCCTCTTGCCTGTGAGAGATGTCGCGAACATTGGCGTCGAGAAATTGCTCCGCTGCATCCAGCGTTTCACCGCCAATAATGGCCAGGCGCAGCGCGCCAATCTCCACGATCGCCCCTAGCGCGAGGCGCCATTCCTCAACCTGTTCGTTCGTGAATCACGAAACGACATGCCCTCTGCCGCGCCGAGTGAGATAGCCGCCCGCCCCCAGTGAAAGGATAAGCTCGCGCGCCATAGATGCCGAGACCCCGGTGTGCGCGATTATATGCTCGAACGTCATCGGCGAGCCGGGCTCAAGTTCGCCGAACAGGATCTTCTCGCGCAACTCTATATAGGTCGCATCGATCTTCGATTGCATTGTGTCCAAACGGCCTGCCTTTTCGACATGTTCCGCCCCCTCGAGTTCCTCAACTTATCATACAGGTCGAACTTGGTACCAGCGCGAACCGTTACGCACTCCTAGTCTTTTCGCAAAATTCCGCCAGTAATTGTGTTTGGCACCCCGAAATGGTATTAGGGATCTAGGAGAAGTGAGTTGGATGACTTCGATAGAAACCCAGCTGAATCGGCTGAGCTGAAGGCTATCACCCAGCGGGATCCGTCCGGTGGCGTGAATCCGGAATGGTATTGGCAGAAGCCGGGCGACGAAGAGTATGTCATTCCG
>CAZCDY010000303.1:0-2395 GCA_964497145.1 uncultured Gammaproteobacteria bacterium | reverse complement strand
GCGAGCATGTCATCCGCACCAAGCGTCTCAACGCCATACTCGTCCAGAACTTCGCTTGGAAAGTCCTTATGATTTTCTGTCACGATGACTTGGGCTGAGCAGCGGATCGCCGCCGCGAGGACGTGACGGTCATCCGGGTCCGGCAGCTTCAATCCGGCCATCAAAGGCTGGTGGCCCGTTACGAAGCATTCTTCGAATGTGCTTCTGATCACCGCTTCTTGCTGGCGAACGCTCTTCTCGAGATGCGGTTTGAGCCTGATCAGGTTGCGCGTCCATTCGTCGAGGATCTCGTCGGTCACCCGCGCCCTGAAAAGGCCTTCCTGCGTAAACGTCAGCAGGACGTCGCGAACGCGGAACGGGAACAGGACGTTCGCATCAAGGACAACCACGAAGGGGTTGGCCACAAAACTCATGCCTTGTCGAATTCCTGACCCAGTCGTGCCAAGTCCCGCATCGCCTGTTCCTGGCGCTGCGCCTTCTCTTCGCGATACTCCATGAGCGCCTTCAATGGTACGCGCCGATGCTTGCCGACTTCTTCAAATCGGATCTGTCCTTCCTTGAGGAGTTTCGTGAGGTGGGGCCGGGACACATTCAGCATGTCTGCCGCCTCTTGGGTCGTGAGCATTGTGCCAACCGGAACCAGCGTCACCATATTTCCATTGCTGACGTGACCGAGCAGTTCGATGATCAGCTTTCCGACAGCCGGAGCGATGCTGACAGGATCACCGTTCTCTCCGGACACCTTCAAGCCGCCGTCCAATTCCATCGCGACCGCGATCGCCGTCGCGGCATGCGCGGCGCTATCGATTTCCTCGGCGGTCGGCGGACGCTCCATGAGCCCGCTCTGAGCCGGTTTTTCTGCTGTATCGACCACGATTTCCCTCCTGCTTTTAGCCTCTAGATGCACCTCGAGACGCTTACTTACAAGAGAAATAACCGGAATAAGTGAAATAAGCGTAACGATTCTGATAGACGCAGGCAGGTGGCTGGTGTAAACAAAACAGGAACAGATTCGATTTTCGGAGCAGTCTCATGGGAAAGAATACGAAGCGCACTTCAAGCAAAGTGGCCTCTCAGGCAGCGGCAACTCTCAGTGACCCCAACGCCTCTGCGACGGCCAAGAGCCTGGCGGCCTCGGCACTGGCGCAGTCCGGCACAGGCAAACAAACAGGGGCTGCCATGGAAGACAAAGCGTCCAAAGTCCTGCAAAGCGACAAGTACAGCGACGATACCAAGTCTTTGGCCGGGACGGTTCTCGCGCAGTCGAACAAGGCGCGCTAACCCGCGTCGCGCTAAGAGTGGTCCAGGTCGATGTCGCGTTCCACAATTCTCATGGCACGGCCGTCTTCGGGGGGCACGAACCATGCTCGCGTCCGTTTCCCAGTGTTCCAAAGGTGTTCTTGCCAGACGACAAGCTCGCGGCCATCCACGATCGCGACACCTTCGCGCACGGGAACACCCTTCGTAAGACGCTCATCCACGCGCCGTCCCGGAGCAGGATGTTGGCCGGCCTCCTAGCTGCGGGGTTTCAGTAACTCTGAGGGATCGATGTTGAGGGCGCGCGCGATCTTTTCGAGCGTCGTGAGAGAGGCGGAATACTTGGCATTCTCGATTTTGCCGACATAGCCGCGGTTCACATTCGCACGGTGCGCCAACTCTTCTTGGCTGACGCCCTTGGCACGCCGGGCGTCTTGGAGGTTCAGTCCTACTCGTTCCTTCAGATTCATGACCGAAGATCGGCCACGATGTGGTGTATTTAACCACGCAATATACTATACATTCGACAATGAAGCGGCTGATACTGTGAGATTTTCTTGTTTCAAAGGTGTCGATCAAGCTCGCCATTTGATTGAAGAAGATAGCATGACCAAGTGTGGTAGCGAGTTTGGATCGAGATATGGGCGAGGTTTTGCCCACTCTGATAGGTAGAGGTGAGGGCGACTCTTAAACCCATGATTGTGGCCGATAAGACTTATTATGTTAAATAAGGTGATGTTTTTTTCTTCGCTCTGTCACAAAGCGTCAGTTTAATCAATTCGCGGCGAAGATCCGTTTAGAGCCCAGAGTCCCGAATGCTGCGGTCGGCCCAAATTGGCGCGAAGCGCGCATTGCTGCCTTTGGTCATCGAAGCGACGGCACAAAGCCGCCGCTAATCGGCGAACGTGATCATTGCGGTGCGCCCCGCCAGAGCCGCCATTCGCCGCGGGCGCAAAATCGGAGCCTAGTCGAACTCACGCAATGCGGGACAAACCCGACGAATACCGCCGCGTTTTGGTTTTCAAGCGCGCCGGGACGTCAACGCAATATCCCCCGTCCCGCGTATTCCGCGGTTTCGCCGAGCGCCTCCTCGATCCGGATCAGCTGGTTGTATTTCGCCAGCCGGTCCGAACGGGCC
>CAZCDY010000302.1:0-2401 GCA_964497145.1 uncultured Gammaproteobacteria bacterium | reverse complement strand
GTGCTGGGCACCCTGATCGGCGTCGTCGTTGCCTTGGTAATCATCGCGATTTCGCCTCAGAGTCGCTGGCTGTTCATGGTTCTGCTCTCCCTGTGGGTGGCACTCTGCACCTACATGATGGGTGGGACCAAACGCCAGTACTTCTGGAACGTCGGTGGCTTTGTGAGCGTTATCGTCGCCCTGGATGCGGGCCCGGATTCGGCAAATGCGTTTGATATCGCGATCCTGCGTGCCCAGGAGACCGGCCTGGGTATCCTGGTCTACAGCCTGGTCGCAGTGCTGCTGTGGCCCAACAACAGCGGAAAAGACTTCCTTGCTGCCGTCGGCAGTCTGGCCTCGAGCCAACACCAGCTTTTCAGGGCCTACCTGGGACTGATGGGCGGGCAGGGCGACGCGGAAAAGGCCCGGGCCCTGCGCGGCCAGGAAGTGCAGGTTCAAGCCCGGTTCAACGAGCTCCTGGATGCGGCCGAGACCGATGCCTACGAGGTATGGGAACTGCGGCGGCAGTGGCGCAATTATCAGCACCAGTCAGCGGACCTGGCGGAGACGATGGAGCGCTGGCGCGAGAGCTTTGCCGAGGTGAAAGACCTCGATCTGCCCCAACTGCTGCCGGGACTGGAGGCCTTTGGGGACGAGATCGAACGGCGGCTGGCACAGGTCGATCGCATGATCGCGGGGGATGCCCCGCAGTCGGCGCCTCAGGTGCTGGACCTGGCGTTCGACCGGGACGCAGTCAACCGCCTGTCGCACTTCCACAAGGCCGCCATTGCAGTCACCCGGTCGCGCCTGCAACGCCTCGAGGTGCTGACCCGATCTCTGTTCGAGGCGGTCGGTGATATCAAGGGGTTGGAGCAGGCTGCGGGCTCCGCTCGGCCCGCGGCTGCGCTGCCTTCCCCGTTCATCCCGGATCCTGACCGGCTTTCCAGTGCCGTCCGCATCATGGCGATCATGTGGCTGGCCTATCTCGGGTTGATCTTCGTGCCCGACCTGCCAGGCGGGGCCGGTGTCGTAATGCTGTCTACGTCGGCGGGGATGGTTATGGCGAGCACGCCGCAGTTGTCCGTTACCTTGCTGTTCGTACCGGCTGCCGCCAGCGTGCTGTTTGCCGGCCTGATACACATCTTCGTCATGCCGCAGCTGTCGAGCTTCGCCGGCCTCGGTCCGCTGATATTCGCCACGACCTTTGCCATCTGCTACCTGTTTGTCTCCCCCAGGCACGCCTTGGGCCGGGCGCTTGGCCTGGCCCTGTTCTTCACCATCGCCTCGATATCCAACCAGCAGACCTACAGTTTTCTGTCAGTCGCCAATACCGCGCTGATGTTCCCCCTGGTATTCCTGATACTTGCGATCGCCGCCTATTTCCCCTTTTCGACGCGACCGGAGACTGTGTATCTGCGCCTTCTCGGGCGTTTTTTTCGCAGCGCCGAGTACCTGATGTCCACCATGAACTGGGGACTGGGGCACACACCCTCCGGCATCGATCGTTTACGAAAAGCATTTCACCTCCGTCAGTTGGACATCGTGCCACTGAAGCTCGGGGCCTGGGCGCGGTATATCGACACCAAGGTCCTGCGCAACAATTCGTCGGAAGACGTGCAGGCACTGGTGACCAGTCTGCAGGCTCTCAGCTACCGTATGCAGAACCAGCTCGATGCACGCTCGTATCCGCAGGCCGAGTTCCTGGTGCAGGAACTTTTCTCTGATTTCAAAGCTTGGCGTCTGCGGGTGCAGGGGGCTTTTCAAGGTCTGTCCTATGATCCTGTCGCCGGAGAGGCGGAGTCTGCCGCCTTCCGTAACCGGCTGAGCGAGATCATGGATCATATGGAACAGCGTATCGAACAGACCCTGGACAAGACCACCGAGGGACAGATAAGTGTTGAAGATGCTGTTAATTTCTATCGCCTGATGGGCGCCTATCGCGGTGTGTCCGAGGCGATGGTCGACTATGTTGGAGCGGCTGGCCGTGTCGACTGGGATCGCTGGCGCGAAGCGCGTTTTTGAGCGGGAGGGACAACTCAGTGCAACTCATTCCGAGTGAATTCGTCATCGGTGGCGTGTATTTCCCACCACTTCTGATCGCTGGTCTGCTCGGGGTCGTAGCGGCCTGGCTAACCGCCCTGTTGCTCAATCGTTACCGGCTGTCGCGCTTCTTTGCCTACCCGCCCCTGGTGTTTCTGGCGATGGCGGTGATCTACACAGTTTTTCTCGGAACCTTTCTCATACCGGCGTGAATACTATGCATGGACTAAACAAACACCTGTTGAGCGGCGCCGTGGTGCTGATCGCGCTTGGCGCCCTGGCCGTCAAATACTGGGACTACCTCAACAATCCCTGGACGCGGAACGGACAGGTCAGGGCCAACGTGATCCAGGTCGCGACACGTGTGTCCGGTCCGATCGTC
>CAZCDY010000301.1:0-2418 GCA_964497145.1 uncultured Gammaproteobacteria bacterium | reverse complement strand
GGTACTGCAGCCGACTACTGTAATCACGCATGAAAGGGTCCGAGGTGTAATTGTGCACGGTCGCTACCAGCGGCACACCGGGCCGCTTGAAAAATACACCGTAATCCGCGCTCGCGTGCGTCAGGTCAACCCCGCCCCTGGAAAAAGCGGCCAATGCCGGAGGCAGCAGCGACCACCAGGGTGAATAACAGCGCAGCTGATAGCCGGGGATACCGGTCGCCAATGAACGGTGCAACACCTCGACGCCACTGCCCGCGGGTACCGGACTCCAGATTTTCAATCTCTCTCCCTGCCAGTCAGGCGATCGAACTGGCCCGCGAGTGCAGCGGTCAAGGCCCTACGCTCGAAACGGCTGGTAAATCCGGGATCCGGCGACTGCGAACCATCGAGCTTGCCGCAGTTCCAGGCCTTGTAGAGGCTGACAATGCCCGCCGCGATGGCCTCCGGGGTGTCTTCAGCATGCTCATAACGCCCCGCATGAGCGCGGATCAGGTCCAGGTTGTCGCCGGCCGGTGCTACCACCAGGATCGGCCTGCCACTTCGGATGTAATCAAAGGTCTTGCCCGCAACCGCCTGAACAGTTGACGACGACGGCGCCTGGATAAGGACCAGGACATCCGCCGACGCCATGTTCCGTACCGCCTGCGTATAGTCCACCTCGCCCAGCAGCCGCACCAGGTCACCCATTCCCTCGGCCGTTATCTCTGCTCGGATTGCCGCACCCTGATTACCCAGGATATCCAGCCTCACGCGGCAGCCCCTGGACTGCGCGATTCTCAGCCCGGCGATCAGATTGGATGGTGAGCGGGCACCGATGCCGAAACGACCTGCATAAAGCAAGGTAAGCACATCGGAATCACCAATTCGATCTGCATCGACATCTCGAAATGCGGCCTCATCATAACCGTTCGGCAGGTAGAGCATACGGTCTGCAACTGCCGGATAGTGGGCCTGATACGCGGCCAGAGCGGAGGGGGTGTTCAGGATCAACAGATCGGTATTCGCCAGCAGGCGTCTTTCCAGCGATGGAAAGAGATGGCGATAAAGCACACGCTTGAGCCTGCTGCCCTCCTGATAGGGATCCAGGGCCCAGGCATCCCGAAAATCCACCACCAGGGGCAGGCTATGCGATGCCGCATAGCTCATTGCCGACAAGGCCTGTGGATACGGGGGACAGCTTACATACACCAGGTCGTAGCGATGACCCGCCCGGCCCCGCAGATGACGACCGAGCCCAAATGCCCAACCGTATGGCGTCATCTCATAGGGTCGATGCCAGGGTGTCATGCTGGGCAGCCGGACCACCTTGTCGCTGGCCACCTGCCCTTGGTCCAGGGCAACCACCGTCGGTTGCCAGCCAAACTCCGGGAGATAACGTGCGAAATTGGCCGAACGCAGACCTGCACCGACGCCGGCACTTGGTGGAAAATCATAGGCGATCAGCAGGACATCAGGCATGCCGGACCCCATAGTCTGGACAGAATGGCAGTGCGCAACCGCGGGCGTCCAACTGACGGAACTGTTCGTCCAGCGGCAACAGATCGAGATCCCCTTCTGCCCAGTCGATCACCTCGAGTCGGTCGCTGTGCAATTCGACCCGCCGGTGTACCGGCACACCATAACCATGGTGTCTGCCCTGCAGGCAATGAGGCTTGGCCATCTCGATTACCGCCTGGGCCTGATCACCAAGCCGCCAGGTACCCTCGGTCAACGAGCCCGGCTCGGCGTCGCTGTCACGCAACCGCGGTGCGAAATGCGCCTTGACCGACCGGTAGGCATCGCGCTCGGCCAGATCGGCCGTGTAGCGGTAGGTGCCGGGATCGGCGATCCAGTCTTTGCCGTCCAGATGCAGCGTCAGGCCCAGCTGATCGTTGTGATCATGGTTGCCGGTACCACTGAGCCCCAATGGACCGCAACGAAAACTGAGCAGCAGACCGTCTCCCTGCATGAGGTACAGACCCCAACCCGGAAAGCTGAGCAACCTGAGCAGATCGAGATCAAGCATGCGCGGGAGATGCAACACCAGGCGATCCGCGCCGACAGCCGGCTGTTGCGCCGGGCCCCGGACAGCAACAGCCGGCATTGGTGTTGACGGTGGCGCGCATTGGCGTCCGTTCGCGAGCACCTTAATCAGGCCGGCGTTAATGTCAGATTGCTCATGCACGCCAAACAAGGCCTCAATGGCCGATACCAGGTGACCGTGGTCCTCGCCTAACTCGCGCCTGTCGCGCGCGTAACCAGCATCCACATGGCGCTCGGGGTAGCGCCTCGCCGCTTCTTCGCAGTCAAGCACCTCATAAGACGGACAGGGTTTGAAGAAACGTCCGCTGTCGTTATCGCCGATCAAAAGGGCGCGCCGGTCAGGCCGGGTTACCGCGCGGGTGAATCCAGCTGCGCGCCACAGCCTTATCGCCAACG
>CAZCDY010000300.1:0-2425 GCA_964497145.1 uncultured Gammaproteobacteria bacterium | reverse complement strand
GGACCACTCATGACGGCGAAGCGCGAACCGGTGAGCTTGGCAGCGGCGTCAAAATCTAGCAGGCCGAGCGCGGCACCCAGGTCGACATGATCCTTGGGTTCGAAATCGAACGCGGACGGCTCGCCCCAGCGGCGCTCCTCGCGATTGTCGTCCTCGTCCTTGCCCTCCGGCACGCTGTCGTGCGGCAGGTTGGGGATACCCAGGGCGATCTCGTTGATCGCCTGCTGGACCTCGCCGAGCGCGTCCTCCGCCGCCTTCAGGCGATCGCCGAGATCGGCGACGGCCGCCAGCAACGGCTGGATATCCTCGCCCGCGGCCTTGGCCTTGCCGATCGATTTCGACTTGGTGTTGCGCTCGTTCTGCAGTTCCTGGGTCTCGACCTGCAGGGCCTTGCGCCTGAATTCGAGTTCGGCCAGTTGTGTGGTATCCAGCCGGAAACCGCGACGGGCAAGCACCTGGGCCACCCGTTGGAGGTCGGTACGCAGAAGTTTGGGATCGAGCATTTTTTTATTCCAGATTGGCAGTCGCCGGCCAGGACACGATGTGCCCGGGCCCGACCATTTCATTGATGAGCGGCAACACGGCCGCGACCTTGTCGGGACGGTCGAAGAATTCGATGATCACCGGCAGGTCGAGCGAGACATCGAGCAGCCCCGCTTCGTGGATATGACCGGATTTGCCGAAGCCGGCGATGCCGCGGAATGCGGTCACCCCGGCCACGCGGTGATCCTTGTGCAGCATGTCGATGATCTTCTGGTGCTGGTGCCCGGCCTCGCTGCAGTAGATCCGCACCAGGGTGACCTCGCTCTGATTCATATCTGCCTCGCTACCATCACGCCGACGAAGGCCGCGCCCACGCAGGCCAGCACGCTGATCAGCATGTTGGCGACGGCCTTGGCGTAATCGGCCTGTTCCAGCAGGTTCAGGGTCTCGATCGAAAAGGTCGAGAAAGTGGTAAAGGCGCCGAGCAGCCCGACCAGGGCAAAGCCGCGCCATTCACCGCCGATCGACAGGCGTTCGATCATCAGGATGTAGAGGAAACCCATCAGCAGGGATCCCAGCACATTGACCGCCAGGGTACCGTACGGAAACCCGCGCCCGAGCAGCGCATAGACGCCATTCGACATCCAGAAGCGCATCAGCGCACCGATGGCGCCGCCGGCAGCAATGGCAAGGGTCTGGTTCAAGAAACGGCCCGGGGTGGTCAAAGCAGGCATTCTACAAAAAGCGGACCCAGGGCTACAGGGATAATGCGTTTCGGACCATGTCGTCATCCAAATCCGCGAATGGCGCGTACAGGAACACACCGACTCAGCTGGGATGCATGGGAACCGGATTCGGCCGCCGACTTGGAGTTGACAACCGCGCCCGCTATCATCGTCCGAGAGATTCAGAGGCCAATATGAAGCCGTCACTCGCGCTTGAGAAAAACCGAGGTGCCGTATGCACTCTCGTTGCACGATTCCATTCGGACAATCCACGAATATTTGGCTCGACATCGCTCGGCCAGGATAGGGAAGGAAGCGATCTTGACCTGCTCGTAGACCCTCTACCGGGAGCAACACTGCTCGACCTTGGCGGACTTCAGGTTGAACTTGAGGATCTGCTTGGCGTGCACGTCGATCTAGTCACACCTGGGGACATACCGGAGAAGTTTCGCGATCGTGTCCTCGCAGAGGCGCGGCCGATATGACCGAAAATCGCGTTTGCGATTATGTCGATACACATCATCGAAGCGGCCCAGCAGGCTTGCAGCTACACTGCAGAAATGTCACTCGACGAGTTTCTCGGTGACAAGCGGACCCAGCAGGCAGTCATACTCAACATCATCATTATTGGCGAGGCATCTGCCAAAATCCTGCAAAATCACATCGAATTCACCGAACGCCACCCGCAGGTGCCATGGCGTGCAATCAAAGGCATGCGCAATCGGATAGCCCACGGTTATTTTGACATTGATCTGAAGATCGTCTGGGCGACTGTGCAGACAGCTCTTCCGGATCTAGCCTCCCAAATGAACAAGATCAGGGACACGCTATAACTATCAGGTACCAGCCATGGGATTGATGGCGCAATACGGCTTTGCCTATTCCGCCCTACGACGCCTATGTGCCTTAAGGTTGAGTAGGGTGCAATAGCGGAGCGTATTGCACCGATTGCCCTGGGTCCGTGCCCGCAAGTGGTTCAATGGTGCAATACGGCTTTGCCTATTGCACCCTACTCTGAATTTTTGGCCTGCTCATCCAGTCGACGCAACTGGGCAAGCTTTTCGCCGATCTTGATCTCCAGGCCCCGATCGACCGGCTCGTAAAAACGCTGATCTGCCAATTCCTCGGGCAGATAGGTCTCTCCGGCGGCATAGGCGCCGGGCTCGTCGTGCGCATAGCGATAGGCCTTGCCGTAGCCGAGTTCCTTCATCAGCCGG
>CAZCDY010000299.1:1243-2436 GCA_964497145.1 uncultured Gammaproteobacteria bacterium | reverse complement strand
CCGCTTTGAGCGGCTCACAAATTGAAAGCCCCCGGCTTTGCCGGGGGATGGTTACTGACGATGAAAAAGTTTCGGCAATCGTAAAGATTCTGGCGGGGAGGGGACAGTCAATGCGTAAGCGTCCGGTCATCACCGTCTTGGCAGCGTTGACTTGATCAGCAAGCATGTCTGCTTCGGACGCCATAGGTGTCCACTTGTTCAGAGGCGGACACCAGTGACAAGCGAGACTTTTGAAACACCACCCGGGCGGCAGCGCCGTCGGCGTTATGATTCGGCCTTCAAACGCGCGATCGTCGCGCAGACGTTGGCGCCCGGCGCATCCGTAGCGCGGATTGCCCGCGAGCATGACATCAATGCCAATCAGTTGTTCAAGTGGCGCCGTCAGTTGCAGCTCGAGGGATCGGCTGCATCCGGCTCTGGGGAGCCGACGCCATCGGCGATCTCGCTGCTGCCGGTGACGGTGGTCGGGGAAGAGGCCGCAGCGCCGGCGGGACAGATAGAGATCCAGCTTGCCGGCGGCACTGTCCGGATCCAGGGCACAGTCGATAAGGCGATGCTGCAAGTTGTCTTGTCGAGCCTGTGCCGATGATCGGTCTGCCCTCGGGGACGCGTGTCTGGCTAGCGGCCGGGGTCACCGATCTACGGCGTGGCTTCGATGGGTTGTCGGCGTTGGTACAGACACAGCTCGAGGCCGATCCGTTTAATGGGCATCTGTTTGTCTTCCGCGGCCGCCGCGGTGATCTGGTCGGTGATCTGGTCAAGGTACTGTGGTGGGACGGCCAAGGGATATGCCTGTTCAGCAAGCGTCTGGAGCGCGGGCGCTTCGTCTGGCCGAGTGCGCCCGATGGTCGCGTGGCACTGACCCCGGCACAGCTGTCGATGCTGCTCGAGGGCATTGACTGGCGCATTCCATCGCGTACGTGGCAGCCGCAGTCGGCAGCCTGATCTTTATCGCATAAAGGCCTGGCATCGGTGGTCTGGATGGGTACACTTTGCCCATGCAGACGACCGCACTTCCCGATGATCCTCAGGCGCTCAAAGCGTTGATCGGGGATTTGGTCGGCGAGCTCGAGCGCCGTGACGCGGCACTCGATGCCAGGCATCACACTATTACCGCACTGGAGCGGCAGATCAGCCATCTGGAGTTGCAGATCGCGGTGCTGCGCCGGGCGCGCTTTGGTCGCCGATCGGAG
>CAZCDY010000299.1:850-1233 GCA_964497145.1 uncultured Gammaproteobacteria bacterium | reverse complement strand
CCAGCAGCTTTCCCAGCTCGAGCTGATGCTCGAGGAGTTGCAGGGTAGCCATGCCGAGGCCGTTGCTGACCGACCGCCGAAGCGGGACATCTCACGCCCCCGTCGACGCCCGCTGCCGGACCACCTGCCGCGTGAGACGCAGACCCATGCCCCGGAAGTGGACGCGTGCCCGGCCTGTGGCGGTACGCTCAAGCCTTTGGGTGAAGACGTCACCGAGGTCCTCGAGTACGTCCCGGCCTCGTTCAAGGTGATCCGTATCGTACGTCCCAAGTGCGCCTGCGCCGCCTGCGATGCGATCGTCCAGGCCGAAGCCCCGAGCCGACCCATAGCGCGTGGCCTGGCGGGCCCTGGACTGCTGGCCCATGTGCTGCTCGCCAAGTACG
>CAZCDY010000299.1:0-840 GCA_964497145.1 uncultured Gammaproteobacteria bacterium | reverse complement strand
GCCGATCTCGCGGTGGGCGAGGGCGGCGCCGACGATCTTGATGTCGCCGGCCCGAGGCGTCGCGTATTCCAGAACGTGCTGGTCGATCTTCATGCGCGCGAAGGCATCGACCTGCCGCGCTCGACCCTGGCGGAGTGGGTCGGCGGTGCCCATCACCTGCTGCGCCCACGGGTCGCGGCGCTGCGCCGCTACGTGCTCGACACCGAAAAGCTGCACGGCGACGATACCCCGATCCCGGTGCTGGCACCCGGCAAGGGCAAGACCGCCACCGGGCGGCTGTGGACCTATGTCCGCGACGACCGACCGGCCGGCAGCAGCGAGGCCCCGGCAGTCTGGTTTGCGTACTCTCCCAACCGACAGGGCAAACATCCGCATCAGCATCTCAAATCCTTCGCAGGCATCCTGCAGGCGGATGCCTATGCTGGCTTCGGCAAGCTGTATGACAGCGGTCGGGTCCTACCCGCAGCCTGTTGGGCACATGTGCGACGCAAATTCTACGAGATCGCCGAGGCACAAGGCTCGCCGCTGGCCGAGGAGGCTTTGCAGTGCATCGGTGCCCTGTATGCGATCGAGGCCGAGATCCGCGGCCAACTGCCCAAGGTCCGGCAGGCTATGCGCCAGGCGCGTGCCGGACCGCTCCTCGATGACCTGCATCAGTGGATGCAAGACACCTTGCACAAAGTTTCGCGCAAGTCAGTGCTAGCCAAGGCGATCGGCTATACGCTCAAGCTGTGGCCGGCGCTGGTCCGCTATCGCGATGACGGTCGCATCGAGATCGACAACAATATAGCTAGTCCGTCCCGCTTTCAGCGATCCTAGACGCAGCCAGCAGGTAGCTGT
>CAZCDY010000298.1:0-2474 GCA_964497145.1 uncultured Gammaproteobacteria bacterium | reverse complement strand
CCGCGTCGGCCGAACAGTGCGCGCGCCAAACCGTGTTGGCCGCCCGTTCCAGGCTGCGGATGCGCTCCACCTGGGGTCGGCCCATACCCTTTGCGAGCGCCTGGGGAATCAACGGCAGCAGTCGAAAGACCGCGTACGCCATCTGGGAGATACGCCCTTGACTGATACGGTAGCCCGCTTTGCGCAGTTCCGCCTCGAGACGCCGCTGTGTAATCTCATCAAGCCCAAGCTCTTCGGCAAGCAACCGCCGTGTTGCGAACACCGCCTGTGCCTTGTCAATGAAAGCGAGATTGCCACGCAGATCATTCTCCCGCAGATGTGCGAGCATGACGTCTGACTCGCGGCGCCATGGCCGGAACAGACAGGGCACCTGGGAATAGCGGCTCTCCCCCGTCTCTTCGAGCCCCTGGCCGTTGGGTAATTACCAGGGGCTGATCCAGGCCATTGTTTCGGATCGAGTCCTGGATCCGGTCGTATTCCGGATTGGGGCTGTGTCTTGGATTGTGTTCGTAGGGTTGGATGCGCGCGATATCGACCTCGACGATATGGCCCACAGGGTCATGGTCTTGCAGCTCAGGCAGTGATTCACGGGCACCGGGATGCGATGTACTCTTTGCCATCAAGCATCCACCTCCATCAGGCCGGTGAAGATCTCCGGGTGCCGCACCAGACTTTCGCGCGGTACCGCATCCAGTCTGCCTCCAGATTTCAAGGCCACCTTTCGGGTGAGCTGCTCAATACGGGTGGCCATCTGTGGACTGGCGCGGCGATGTTTGCCGGCAATCTGGTAGAGATAGGGAACTGAGTCATTACAAACGATGGCCACCTCAGCGCGTTCTCGTTTCGTGGCCATTTGTAAGAAGTTCTTCAGCTCCATGATGCTAAACTCTAGCAGTGGGGTAACACCCCAACAACCGCGTTCAGCTTGAAAATTCTTATCATTCTGCTAAATTCTAGCTAAGCAAGCCATTTAGAAGCACTTATGAAACGGCAACGTGAGCAAGTCCGTCTAAATAACCTCGAGATTCTGATTGCAGAGGCAGGCTCAGCGACCAAGGTGGCCCAATTGGCGGGTACCAGTGAGTCTTATCTCAGTCAGGTTCGGCGAAAGATGCTGACTCAGAGTGGTACTCCCCGAGGACTGGGAAACGAACTGGCCGCCAAACTGGAAAAGGGATTGGGCAAACCGGAAGGGTGGATGGACGAGCCACATGAAGTTGTCTACAAGACAGCGGATACGCATCGGCGAGTGCGCACAGGCGGTCGCACGGCATACGCGGGCGAACAGACGGTTGCCGTCGAACTGTCGGGGCAGGAGCGGCCATTCAATGTAGACGATTCGGCAGACACCGATCCCGAGAAAACCCCTTCTTCGAAGGCCAGGGCAAAAAATGTGGCAGACGTCGTCACGCTCTGTCCCTTGATTTCATGGGCTCAGGCCTGCGAAACGGTTCTTCCAACGCCTTCCGAGCAGCGAATCGCGGAGAATATCCTGCCCTGCCCCGTCCGCTGCAGTCAGGGAACGTTCATCCTGCGCGTCAAAGGGGCCAGCATGGAACCCCGTTTCTACAACGGGGACCTTATCTTCGTGGATCCAGAGGTCGTGGCTGAGAGCGGGAAACATGTCGTCGTGAAACTGGAAGACACCGACGAAGCCGCGTTCAAGCAACTGATCATCGAAGGCGGCCGAAAGTACCTCAAGGCACTCAACCCGGACTGGCCGGAACGCATCACCGAAATGTCGGAAACAGCCATTGTTTGTGGTGTGGTGGTATTCAAGGGCGAGATGGTATGAAACGCACGGTTTTGGCTGGATGCTGTGTATACAAATACACGTATAGCCGGTTCAGATACTGGGATTGGAGCCTTCCAAGCAGCGCGAGCATGTTAACAGCGGTTCTTGAAAAACATTTCAAAGATTTTATCGCTTTGCTAAACCTTTTCTTTTGCACAAGTTATTTACGTGATGCTAACTTTTTCCATGGAAGCAACTCTCATCGAGGAATCACGTTGCCCCTATGCCTGTCGAAAAAGGAGATTAGAGAACTGACTCTGAAGGTTCGATATTCCGTTCAGGCACGAACCCTGTCTGAAATGGGCATCCGCCACACACTTCGTCCTGATGGAAGTCCAGTAGTGCTGTATTCCACCCTGAAAGACCTGATGGACAATCCCAAGCGAAAATCCAACCAACCTGACTTCAGCAGCTTGATCCAGTAATGCCAAAACCACGCAACAAGAAAAACCGAGGGCTTCCAAAGCGGTGGAGATTCAAGAATGGAGCATACCGATATTTAGTCCCACCCGGCATGGAAGGCCAATGGGACAGCAAGAAAGAGTTCACGCTTGGCAAAACCCTCCCAGAAGCCTATCGGGTTTGGGCTGATCGATTGGCTGAATCAGAGGATATAACAACAGCCAGTGACCTGATGGATCGCTATCTGCTCGAGGTCGTACCGACTAAGTCCCATAAA
>CAZCDY010000297.1:0-2475 GCA_964497145.1 uncultured Gammaproteobacteria bacterium | reverse complement strand
CCTTGGACTCCTGCATTTCGAAGTAGAAGTCGTTACCCTCACGAGTACGCTCACCAACACCGGCAAATACCGACAGGCCAGAGTGCTCGGTTGCAATGTTGTTGATCAGTTCCATCATGTTTACGGTCTTGCCCACGCCGGCACCGCCGAACAGGCCGACTTTACCGCCCTTGGCGAAGGGACATACCAGGTCGATAACCTTGATGCCGGTTTCCAGCAATTCCTCAGAGGCGGCCAGTTCTTCATAGGTCGGCGCCTTGCGGTGGATCGAGGCACGCTCTTTCTCACCGATGGGGCCACACTCGTCGATAGGATTACCCAGCACGTCCATGATCCGGCCGAGGGTCTCGGTGCCGACGGGGACGGAGATGGGGTCGCCGGTATTTTCCACCGCCAGCCCGCGGCTGACGCCTTCAGACGAACCCATGGCAATTGTACGCACCACACCGTCACCCAACTGCTGCTGTACTTCCAGGGTGAGGTCTTTTTCGGTGACTTTCAGTGCATCGTATACCTTCGGTACGACATCGCGTGGAAACTCCACGTCGATAACCGCGCCGATAATTTGTACGATTCGTCCGCTGCTCATGTTCGGATCCTCTAGATCAAAGTTCAATTCTGTTTTGCCCCGGCCCCAGCCCCACGCTGGCTGTTGACCCGGCATAATTTTTTACCTGTGACGGCAACAATTCACCGGCCTCAGCCGATTGCCGCGGCACCACTGACGATTTCCGACAGCTCCTGGGTAATCGCTGCCTGGCGCGCCTTGTTGTAAATCAGCTGCAGGTCATCAATAATTTCACCCGCGTTTTCCGTGGCATTTTTCATCGCCAGCATCCGGGCAGCCTGCTCACAAGCTCCGTTTTCGACCACCGCCTGGTATACCTGGGACTCGATGTACCGGGTCAGCAGTTTTTCCAGCAGTTCTTTAGCATCCGGCTCGTAGATGTAGTCCCAGTGGTGCTTCATCTCCGAGCTGTCCTGCGCCGGCAATGGCAGCAGCTGCTCGAGGGAAGGGTTCTGCGTCATGGTGTTGACGAATTCGTTGCCCACCAGGAACAGGCGGTCAATACGCCCGTGTGCGTAGGCGTCCAGCATCGTCTTGACGCCCCCGATCAGGTCGGACAGCACGGGTTCTTCACCCAGGTCGCGCACCGCGGCCGTGACGTTGCCGCCATAGCTGTTGAAAAAAGCCGCGGCCTTGGCGCCGATCAGTGACAGCTCGATCTCTATACCCTGGTCAGCCCACTCTTTCATGGAGCGCACGGTATGCTTGAACAGGTTGATGTTCAGACCGCCGCAGAGACCCCGGTCAGTAGAGACGACGATGTAACCGACACGCCTGACTTCCCGCTCCTCCATATACATGTGCTTGTATTCGGGCGCGGCATTGGCGGGCATAGGGCTTGCCTACCGCCATGCGATCCTGGGCCCGGCGCATCTTGCTCGCCGCGACCATCTCCATGGCGCTGGTGATCTTCTGCGTGCTGCGAATGCTCGAGATCTTGGTGCGAATTTCCTTTCCGACTGCCATCTACTGGTCCTCGGTCTTACCAGGTCTGGGTCTTTTTGAACGTCTCGATCGCGCTCTTGAAGGTCGCTTCGATCTCGTCGTTGTAATCCCCGCTCTGCACTATGCCGTCCATCAGATCGCCGTGCTCCGCGTGCATGTATGACAGCAGTGCGTCTTCGAAATCGCCGATCTTGTTAACCTCGATGTCGTTCAGCTGGCCCTCGTTGGCGGCGTACAGCACCACACCCATCTCCGCTATGCTCTTGGGGGAGTACTGCTTCTGCTTCATAAGCTCGGTTACCCGCTCACCGTGATCCAGCTGCGCCTTGGTGGCATCATCCAGGTCGGAGGCGAACTGCGAGAATGCAGCCAGTTCGCGGTACTGGGCCAGTGCGGTACGAATACCACCGGACAATTTCTTCATGATCTTGGTCTGGGCGGCACCACCCACCCGGGATACCGAGATACCCGCGTTCATCGCCGGGCGTACGCCGGCGTTGAACATGTCCGCTTCCAGGAAGATCTGGCCATCGGTGATCGAAATCACGTTGGTGGGAACGAAAGCGGATACGTCACCCGCCTGGGTTTCAATTACCGGCAGGGCAGTCAGTGAACCGGTGCGGCCCTTGACCTCACCCTTGGTGAAGTTTTCCACGTAGGCGGCGTTGACCCGCGCCGCGCGCTCCAGCAGGCGTGAGTGCAGGTAGAACACGTCACCCGGATAGGCCTCACGGCCCGGCGGACGACGCAGCAACAGTGAAATCTGGCGGTAGGCCCAGGCCTGCTTGGTCAGGTCATCGTAAATGATCAGGGCGTCTTCACCGCGATCGCGGTAGTACTCGCCCATGGAGCAGCCTGCAAACGGCGCCAGGAACTGCATGGCGGCAGGGTCGGAGGCGGTGGCGGCAACCACGATGGTGTGATCCATTGCGCCGTGCTCTTCCAGCTTACGCACTACCGCG
>CAZCDY010000296.1:0-2499 GCA_964497145.1 uncultured Gammaproteobacteria bacterium | reverse complement strand
GCGGTGGCACGAAGTGGCGATAAAGGGCGTTTCGCTAATGTTGGAGTGATAGCGGGTATTGTCTTTCTGGCTTTCGAACTTCAACAAAACACGCAGGCTGTTCGTCTGGCTTCAGCACAGAGCTATCTCACCGGTGGGACCAGCCTTGATTTTCAGATCGCGACCGATTCTGAATTTGCAAGCCTATTGATTCGCGGGGATGAAGCCGAATCTCTCAGCCCGGTGGAAGAACTACAGTTGCAGAGGTGGAATTATGCTGTCTTTCGGCAGTGGGAAACCGCGCATTATCTTCACACGATAGGTGCGTTGGAGAGCGAACTATGGGTCGCCTATCGCCAGGAAATCTACAAGATTCTGTTGAGAAGCGCCTCTATGCAACGGTACTGGATTGAGGGTAGGAATAGCTTCACGTCAGCTTTCCAGAGATTAATTGACTCACTCCTTGAGTCAAATCTAACGAAGTGAACACGCTTGGCCGGTTGCGGTCTTTGAAGGTACATAATCCAGTCGTAGAAAAAGTCTGCTTTGAAGTGTTTTGCGACATTGCTAAAGACCGCTCCCGCCTACGAGCGGGCATTGGTAGGCTGGAGCGTCAAAGGACCACTGTCGACCCTCAGCGGCCTTCGCTGTTGTCATGTGTACAATCACACGGTCGACAGATTCCGCACCCGATCCCCTTCGCTATGGTGGCCGCGTGCCTGGACGCTATTGCAACTGACGCGCTTTAGTGCAGGAGAACGTTATGATTTTGGCTCGAATCAGTAAGGCGGTGCGCAGTCACGATTGGTTTACCGCATTGATCGAGCTGGTGTTGTTGGTCCTGGGAATCTTTTTCGGTTTTCAACTTGACCGTTGGAACGATGAGCGTCTGGATCGCGAATCGGCTAATGAGTATCGCATACAGCTCATCGGCGAACTGCAAGTTGAGCGCAGTGATATTACCGCGCTCATTAAGTATCACGAGTCTGTACGGGACTACGCTGAGGTGGCATTAACTGCCTGGGAGGAGCAGTCTCCTCTGGATCCCGAGAGCCTTGTTGTGGCCCTTTATCAAGCGTCGAATATTCTCCCATTTACCTCTGCGCGAGGTGCGTATGATGCGCTGTCGGCCAACGGGCTCATCGACCTTATCGGTGACGTGAATCTAAGATCTAGGCTTGCGGCTTACTATGGACAAGCCACGGATAGAGTATTCGAAGATGAAAAACGCTATCGTCGGGTTCTACCCCGTCTTCTCGGACGCTTCTGAATAGACCGCATACTGCCAGTCCTGCTTTGCCACTCGCCGCCGCATGCGCGGGTTGTGAAACATCTCAATGTAATTAAACACATCCGCTCTCGCTGTATCACGAGTCGGATATCTCTTGCGGTTGATTCTGTCTCGCTTGAGGAGCCCGAAGAAGCCCTCGCAAGCCGCGTTATCGCCGCAGTGGCCCACGGCACTCATGGACGAAACCAGATTGTGTGATTTCAAGAATCGCTGGTAATCGAAGCTCCTGAACTGCGAGCCGCGATCCGAGTGCACAACAACCTGACCTTCACCCTGCCGCTGCCAGACGGCCATCTCGGTGGCCCGAATAACCATCTGACGATCTTGCCGGTGATGCATCGACCAGCCTACGACCAGTTGGCTATAGAGGTCGAGAACAACACACAGCCAGAGTTTGCCTTCAGCCGTTGCGATCTCCGTGATATCGGTCACCCACTTGGTCTCGGGTTCCAGTGCGCTGAAGTCACGCTCCAGATGGTTCCTGATATCAGGTGGTCGAGCGCAGGTGATCCGTGATCTTTGCCCGCGTCGTTTGCGTCGTGGCCAGCCCTGCAATCCGTCAGCCGCCATCAATCGCGCAATACGGTTCTTGCTAGCTGTCTCGCCCTCTTCGACCAGGTCCTCGTGCATACGCGGGGCACCAATGGCGCCCTGGCTATCCTCATGGATCTGTCGAATGCGCCTTAGCAGGCGGGCATTATCGACCGCACGGGCACTGGGCAGACGCGCCGCCCAGTCGTAGAAGCCGCTTGGCGACACCTTGAGGCAGCGACACATCAGGCGAACAGGAAACTCACCGCGACAACGCTGAATCGCCTGATACCTCAGGACGACTCCCTGGCAAAGAACGTTGCCGCTTCTCGCAAAAAATCTCGCTCCTTCTTCACGCGAGCCAGTTCGCGCTTGAGAGCAGCCATCTCCTCATCCCGTGCGTTGCCGGCACCCCCAAAGGCCAGCCGGCCATCGTTATCGGCTTCGCGTCGCCAGCGCGTAAGCAGATTGGCTCCGATGCCGAGCTCTCGCGCCACCCGAGCACAACTCACACCAGGCTGACGGGTCTGTTCCACGGCCCCTCTCTTGAACTCAGGGCTATATTGTCTTCTCTTCGACATAAACACTCCTTCTGCCCATTATCGGGCTTCTTTGAAGTGTCCGGAAGAACGGGGTAGAACCCCTTCGCATTCATCGCGCTCTAAGCTGGCTCGACCGAGCCGAACGCTGCGGCGACG
>CAZCDY010000295.1:0-2550 GCA_964497145.1 uncultured Gammaproteobacteria bacterium | reverse complement strand
CCTAACAGTAGTGGCCTCATTCTTAAACGTGAATATTTCACAGCTTCTGACAGTAACTGTTCACTACCACCCAACTTGATCTCCGCAATACTGAGTACACGCTTCAAACAAGCGGGCGAACAACACAAGTCAAGGAGACAAGATGATGGATCATAATCAGGAGAAGAGAAACAAGAGTGTTTTTGGTTCAGTCGTGCTGGCCGTGGCATTCGCCCTTTCCCAGAATGCGCTGGCTTCCACTTCAGATGACTTCGAACCCTGTATCAACGGTGGCGTGTCTGAGAATGGGCTTTACGTGAGTCAAGAGCAGGAAGACCAAGCCAGACAGTTCGCGTTTGTAGATAAAATCCGCATTAACGACGAATCGGAACTGGAACCGTGCATTGATGGCGGTGTTTCATCCTCTGGCCTGTACGTAAGCCAAGAAGCTGAAGATGCGATGACACAGCGATATGCTCTGGGTAACTGAGCAGAGAGTACCAAGAACAATAAGGGTAAGAAGGAATAATGCAACGGACGCTGTGAGACCCACCCATCGTGGTGGGTTCTTTTCTTGCCCACTGAGAGAGTGTATTCAAAGCGAGACTTGGGACGGTGCGCCCTATGCCGCCGCCCCAAAGTCATCCCCCCTGCCCTACTCTCGGTCGTTCGACGTCGGCTGCCCCCCGAACTCATGGGGCGTGCCCAGGCAGGACGCTATGGGGCACTCAGGGGGACAGAGGCCTGGCATCGGCAGAGCGTTAGATTCTATCCGTTCTATACTCGAAGTCTCAGACGCTCAGCAGCCTAATCTCTACGATTCTGGCTTGTTCGAGCTTTAGACCCGTTCCTAGAGTGAGGAGGACGCTATTGGCGAGCATATTCCTAAGCTACGCTCACGAAGATAAGACGCGCGCGCAATCTCTCGCTAAAGCGCTTGAGGCCGAAGGTTGGTCGATATTTTGGGACAGAACCATCCCCACGGGCAGCACATGGCGAGACTACATTGGTAGCGCCCTCCATGAAGCCAAGTGCGTTGTCGTCGCCTGGTCCAAAGCTTCTGTCAAATCCGATTGGGTTCATGAAGAAGCAGACGAAGGTCGCGAGCGCAAGATATTGGTGCCAGTGCTGCTCGAGCACGTCAAACCGCCGCTAGGATTTCGAAGCATCCAGGCCGAGACGTTGGTTGATTGGGATGGAAACCCTTCAGCAGATGAATTCCGTAAATTGGTATCAGACATCGAACAGCTATTGGGGCCACCCCCAACTCGGCAATCGGTATCGACCTCACGAAAAGCTGCGACAGTGCAGCAACAGGAATCTCCAGCAGTATCGCAACCACCGCTACAAGAGGTTAGGCCTGCCAAGCCTACAGCCACTCAACCCTCGCAGCCGGACCGCGGGAATAATGTCGAGTCTAAGGACACAGATCAACGTCTTCCATCTGCCGGCTTGCCGAAGATAGCCGTCGGGGGCGTGATTGGCTTGGTGCTGATTGCAGGACTGGTAGTGTCGATCAACATGCGCGACGCTCCGACCGAGGCTTCAACCAAGACCGATGTTCTGCCAGAAAACCCAGCAACCTACTCGGACCGCAACCTAGTAAGCTATTCGGACAACCGCCGCGGCCCTGCCAGTAAACTGCAAATCGATTTTTTGCTGCAAGAAGCTCAGAGCAAACTAGAGGAAGGCCATATTCGACGAGTAATGGGTGCGGGAGGGGCGATTTATTACTACAAAAAAGTGCTCGAATTAGAACCTGAGAATCAGACAGCAATCCTTGGTTTGGAGAACATCATCGATGATACGTTGGAAAAACTAGAACGAGTCGGCGCGACGAAAGACTCAGGTGATTTTGATCGTTATTCTGGGGTAATAACCGAGGCATGCGAACAGACCGTGGCGGCATTGCTGGCGAAGTGTTCAGATGCACTGACGAATGTCTCGAACAGAATGCATCCAGGCTCGATGAATGCAATCCGAAATATCCGCGGCTGAACGAAGACGTGAGATTCCCTGATCACAAGAGCGATATGGACAAGCTAAGGTCCGGAAGGGCCTGACCTGAAGCACAAATTTCCATGGGAGAACGCATATGAAGAAGCCCGCACTGGCAACCATGTCTCGAGCAATCCTGATCGGCCTGTTTTTGGGACCGATCGGCAACGCTGTGCTAGCGAGTCAGTACCAGATACCACAGAGTATCGATCACAATTTGGTCGGCCAATGGCGACACACCTCTGGCGACTACGATGGCGGATTCTCTATGACCACGGATACCTTCTATACACTGAATTCCGACGGGACATTCGTTTGGCGAGCACGGACTGTCGGTAGTGCCGGTGAGTCAAATTCTGGCCCCGAGTACGGGCAATGGCGGGCTGGTAACGGCCGTCTGTTCACAAAATTTGACGGCGAAGAAGTTTCAAGTACTGCGTATAAGCTCGGTAGTGAAGGTTTGTTTCTCCCGGAAGAAAAACATTTCCGTCTTTGGGAACGCACGCGCTAGCAGAACCAGACCCTAATTTCGGTCGACGCGCCGTGGCGGCCCCCTCGCCGTCCTCACCGGAG
>CAZCDY010000294.1:0-2597 GCA_964497145.1 uncultured Gammaproteobacteria bacterium | reverse complement strand
CTCCGGTTCATGCGGTGCTTCAGGCTACGATATGAACACCGCCGTCCACGTACAAAGTATCGCCGGTAATGCGGCAGGCGTCGGGGCTCGCCAGGTAAGCACAGAGCCGGCCGACGTCGAGGATTTCGGCCAGCTGCCCCAGCGGTGCGCGCTGCGCTGTTTCATCGAGCAGCTTGTCGAAGTCTTTCAGGCCCGAGGCAGCGCGGGTCTGCAGCGGACCGGGCGATATGGCGTGCACCCGGACCCCCTGGGGACCGAGCTCGCTGGCGAGATAACGGCAGCTCGCTTCCAGTGCCGCCTTGACCGGTCCCATCAGGTTATAGCCTTCGACCACCTTCTGTGCCCCGTGGAAGCTCATCGCAAACAGGGTCCCGCCATCCGTCATCAGCGGCGCTGCGAGCCTGGCCATGCGGATGAAGGAGTGACAGGAGACATCCATGGCCGTCGCGAAACCCTCGGCCGAGCAGTCGACCAGGCGTCCCTGGAGATCGTCCTTGGGTGCGAAGGCGATGGAATGCACCAGAGTGTCCAGCTTGCCCCAGGTCTTCTGGACCTGCCCGAAAACGGCCTCCAGCTCGCCGGGACGGGATACGTCCAGGGGAATGAAGAGTTCGGCCTCCAACTCGCGGGCCAGTGGCTCGACGTAGGGTCTGGCCTTGTCGTTGAGATAGGTTATGGCGACCTCGGCACCCTGCTCCCTGAACGCCTTGGCACACCCGTAGGCGATCGAATGCTCATTCGCGATGCCGACGATGAGGGCTTTGTGGCCCGCCAGAACCGGACTGCGTGACTCGGAAGACATCTTGTTACTCCTTTTCACGCCTGCTCGAGCAGGCGTTGGGTATGGCGCGCAATCATGAGCTCTTCATTGGTCGGGATGACCCAGGCCGATGTCCGGCTGGTCGCGGAGCTGATGCGTGGCCCATGGGCGGCATTGGCCCCGGCGTCGAGTTCCACGCCGAGCCAGGCGGCGTCGCGGCAGACCCGCGCGCGGATCTCGGCGGCGTGCTCGCCGATGCCGGCAGTGAACACCAGGGCGTCCAGTCCACCCAGCGCGGCGGCCAGGGAACCGAGCTCGCGCCCGATGCGGTAGACGAACAGATCCACCGCAAGCCGCGCGCGCGGGGCGTCGCTCTGCAGCAGGGTACGCATGTCGCTGGACAGGCCTGAGACACCGAGCAGCCCGGACTCCTTGTAGATCAGACGCTCGATGGCGCGGACGTCCATGCCGCGCTGGTCCATCAGATAGAGCATGACGCCCGGGTCGAGCGCACCGCTGCGAGTGCCCATCGGGAGCCCCTCGACGCCCGTAAAACCCATGCTGCTCGCCATGCTCCTGCCGCCCTGCATGGCACAGGCGCTGACGCCGTTGCCGAGATGACAGACGATGGTTTTACCGGAGGCCGCACGTTGGTCGAACTGCGACAGAACCGAGGCGACATATTCGTAAGACAGGCCATGAAAACCGTAACGGCGCACCCCGGCGTCGGCATATTCAGGCGGCAGGGCATACAGCTGCGAGATCTCCGGGTTACTGCGGTGGAACGAGGTGTCGAAACTGACTACCTGGGGCAGCTCTGGGGTTAGTTCGAGAAGCAGCCGCACAGGGGCCAGGTTGTGCGGCAGGTGCAGCGGGAACAAGGGGACGTAACCTTCCAGATGGTCGAGGACCTGCGCGGTCACGCGCACAGGACCTGTGGCATCGGGACCGCCATGCACCACCCGGTGACCGACCGCCAGGGGTCGGTAAGTCGAAAGTTCCGCACGCAGGTATTCCAACAGGTGCTGTAGCGCACCGTCGTGCCCCGGCGGGTGCCCGGCATCCCAGCTGTGCTCGGCGACGACCGCGCCGCTGCCGTCTTTTGCCCGGAAAGCGGCCTCGGTGTACAGGCCCGCGGTCTGCCCACGCAGCAGCAGGTCCAGATCCTCACCCTGGGTGGCAAAGACCGAGAACTTGATACTCGATGAGCCGGCGTTGAGAACGACGATCGCGTCCGACATTTTTACTCCTGGTGCGGCTTCAGTGTGGTCTGGCTGCGTCGTGCCTGGGCGACCAGCGCCATGACCGCGGCGGAGGCCAGGCGGGTGCGTACGCTGTCTGCGCGGCTGGTCAGCACGATCGGCACGCGCGCGCCCAGCACGATGCCAGCCGCGTCTGCGCCGGCCAGGTACTGGAGCTGCTTGGCTACCATATTGCCGGCCTCGAGATCCGGCAGCAGCAGGATGTCCGCCCGGCCTGCCACGGGAGAAACGATCTTCTTGGTTTTTGCGGCCTCCTCGCTGACCGCATTGTCGAAGGCCAGCGGGCCGTCGACGATACCGCCGGTGATCTGGCCGCGATCGGCCATCTTGCACAGCATGGCCGCGTCCACCGTGGCCTGCATGTCCGGGTTTACGGTCTCCACCGCCGCGAGGATCGCCACCCGTGGCGGATCGATCCCGAGTACCGGTGCGAGGTCGATGGCATTCTGCAGGATGTGCACCTTGTCCCTGGCCGTAGGCGCAATGTTGATGGCGGCATCGGTTACCAGCAGCAGGCGCGGGTAAGTCGGCACATCCATCACGAATACATGGCTGACGCGGCGGTCGGTGCGCAG
>CAZCDY010000293.1:0-2602 GCA_964497145.1 uncultured Gammaproteobacteria bacterium | reverse complement strand
TGGCACGCGCTATCTCGCGATACAGCCGGGTGCGATCGGCATTCTCGTCGGCCACCAGCTTTTTCAGGCGGTTGCGATCCTTCAGCGGAGCCGCCGCGAGATCACGCACACTGACAAAGCCTTTATCGTCGAAGCCGACCGCACCGCTGCTATAAAAAGGCGCAAGGCTGCCTTGACGGCGCTGCATACTCGAGCGGATCGCCCGGATGGCCGGGGTATTGATATCGATATTGGCCTGTGCCGCCTGGGCCTCGGGTATCAGCTGTTCCAGCATCAGGCCGAAAGCCACCAGCACGGGATTCTCCTGCATCCCCGCCGACTGCCTCTCACCCTGCTGTGACGAAGGTGTCGGCTCCGTCTGTTCGCTTTTCAATACATCGCGGACGATGGTACGTGCCGCCTCTTCCGCCGCAGCCGCCGGGAAATAGATATTGATCGTTACGCAGGCGGTCAGGGCCAACGCCATCAAGGGGTATCCGACGATTCTGTTAATCATGCCTTTTCCTGTTTCCTTTACTGGATTTTTGCCTCTTCGACCCGGATGCGCCGCAGGCGTTCCACCAGATCTTTCCAGGCCACACTGCGGTTACGACCGATCACATCGATTCTCGGCAGCCCCGCGCCCTTCACAAGGTAATAGCCACCGTCGGAGCGTGCAAGACCGTCGAGCTCCGCAACATCCCCATTCAGCAGCACATTGAGATCGATCCTGTCATAGCGAAACTCGTCGAACACGCGAAGGAAGGTGGTGGACAGGCCCGCCGATATGCCATTGCCGATCTCGGTCAGGTTCTCGACGGCACGCTGGCTGATACGGTGCTTGAGATCGTCGTCCTCGGGCGTGTAAAGATGCATGTCGAAACTGTCAGGCTGCCAGGCGAGCAGGCGAATATCGTTGATCTCACCATCCAGTCGTCCCTCAATCCGTCCGAACGAAAACGTCTGCGTCAACGCCAGCAGACTCAGCCCACGAAATTCGGCGGCCGCAGTGAGGATTGGAGCGGAGCCCAAGGGTTCCCGTATCTTGAGATTGCGTACCATGACGCTACCGCCGAATGCCTCGACCTCGAGGCCGCCGCCGACACTGAACACCTGATCGCTGTAGCGCATGTCGCGCAACTGCCCTTCCAATCGGCCGGCAAAGGGCGGCCAATCCAGTGCTGTGGTCAATTGCTCCAGTGATACATCCCGCACCGATGCATCGGCCTTCCACTGCGGCCTGTCACCCGCGACCAGGATGCCACTGAGTTCAAAGCTGTCCAGTCGCACCTCGCCACCGGAGACCGGAACCACGACAGGCCGCTCCAGCCTGACCCCGTCGCCGGAAAATCTGGCATCGATGCTGAACCCGTCGGTGGGTATCTGATACACACGGGCATCCTGTATCTGCAGGCGCGAGACCGGCACCGAACCGGCGCGGTCCCAGGCAACACTGCCATCCGTTTGTCCCAACGCATAGCGTCCTCGGCGGTCGGCCAGCACCAGTCCGTTCAATTCCAGTCCCGCCTGTTCGATCCCCGTGGCATCGAGATGCAACACAAGCCCGACGCTGCCCTGCACCTCCAGATCATCGGCTGCGGAGCCGATCAGAAAAGGTTGCAGCAGGGTGGTGTAAAAAGACCCGGCATGATCACTGCGTGCGACAATCGTAAGATCCTCAATCGCCAGATCAGCCCCACGCAGACGTCCGGTCCCGTTCACCCCTGCAACCCCCGGCATCTCAACGGACCAGGCGTCGAGCTGCAGTAACTCACGCTGCGGGTTCCAATTACCCCTGGCGCTCGACGTAACGCCGCCTGTGGCAGCATCCAGGAACACCGGCTCCGCGTAAACAACCCCTTTGGGCAAGGCCAGTTTTGCGTCGAAGTACCAGACGGCGCTGCGCTTGTGCGCACTTGCATCCAGCTTCAAGAGCACATTTTCTGCCGCATTTCGCCCGTCGTGAGACGCGTAATTCAGTTCATCAAGCACAAGATCGGCGTAGAGGCCCGTCGGGCCGAGCCTGTCCGCCTGCACCCGGATCGAACCACTGACCACCCCCGTCACCCCCCAGCCGGGGGGCAGCTCCACGGTCTCAAGCATCTGCGCCAGCGGAACGACCCCGAGCCGGTAAACACGCAGGTCGGCTGACAAGTGGCCCTGCCTGGCGCCAAGTTTCAAACCGACCGTACCCCGCGCCAGTTTCAGCCTCGTGACTTCAACCTCCCAATCGCTCGCTGCAGAGAAAAAGCCACTCCAGGTGGTTTCCTGCGCTCCGACAGGAGACCTTTGGGCACGCAAGCTTCCCTCCTTGCAGTGCCAGCCATCTGACTGCGCCAGAAGGCTGTCGCAACCGAGTTCGACGCCATGCAGACTGCCATGGCTGTCCGGGAGTGCGATCTCTTCGATTTCGAGCGCCACGCTGGCGATAGCGGCCGCCGAGCTTTGCAGGCGCAGCGAGATTTCACCGATGCGCCACCCTTCACCCTCGATGCTGTCCACCCCCGTGGAGATCTCCACGGCAGCCGCCAAGGCGCCAGGAAGCGTACCCAGCGCCATGACCAGAAGCCATTCAAGCCAGATCCGCTTGACCATCAGGGCATCGCTCAGTTCCGTCCATGCA
>CAZCDY010000292.1:0-2604 GCA_964497145.1 uncultured Gammaproteobacteria bacterium | reverse complement strand
CGGGGTGGCGGAAGGCGACAGCCGGACTCGCCGTCGCTGAACAGCACGCACAGGCTGGTGAAAGAGCAGCCGTGCCCAAAACACAGGCCTTTGTCGCCGTGAAACGCGTCGGTGCGCATATCGGCCTCAAGGCAGGGGATATGATGCTCCTCGATACGCTTGGGGCCTTCACGCAGGCGCAAGATTGGGAAGAGGGTCAGCGCCCGATCGTCTGGGCCTCCAATGCCTATCTGATGGAGCAGACGGGCTTTTCACTCTCTGCGCTCAAGCGCCATGCCCGTCGCCTGGCCGAGAGCGGTGTAATCGCCTTCAAAGACAGCCCCAATGGCAAGCGTTGGGGCCACAGGGACGCAGAGGGCCGTATCATTGAGGCCTACGGCTTTGATTTGTCGCCGCTGTCCGCTCGCGTAGAAGAGTTTCAGCAGCTACACGCTGAGCTGCAGGCCGAGCGCGCGCACTGTCAGCGCCTGAAGCGGCAGATCACTGTGTCCCGCCGGATGATCCGCGCGCGGATCGAGGCTGCGCTCAGCGGCGCGCTGAGAGGCCCGTGGACGCAGCTCACAGGCCTTTTCGAGGATCTTTTGGATCGCCTTCCGCGCAGGAACACGGCCTCTGAGGCACTGGAACGACTCTTGGCGTGGTTCAAAGAGCTCCAGGAACGTGTAGAGGCCACGTACCTCAAGGCAGTTCGAGCGGATGAGGTTGTGGAAAACACAGCTAAAACCACCGAGCAAGCACTTAAGAAGACTCAAGAAATGAACCCCAGGGAGGTCATTTCCGAACCTCATATACTAATTACAACACAACTTAATCCTGTAACCTGTAATCGCTCAGAAACTGAGCAAGCGGCGGGCGTGGTGCCCAATGCGCCACCGGAGGAGCAAATTGATAGGGAGTTGGAAGATTGGGTGGCTGAAACGCGCAAGAAACGCGGGGCCGCCCTGGATCTGCCGACAGTCATGCAAGCCTGTCCTGAGTTTGCGTCCTGGGCGCGCAATATGGGCGGATATCTGAAGGATTGGGGCGATCTGCACCGTGTTGCAGGGCAGTTGAGGCCGATGATCGGCGTCTCAGAGCACGCCTGGAACATTGCGCAGGACCGGCTTGGGCCTCAAATCGCGACTGCGGCGCTGGTTCTCACGTTCGAAAAGCATTGTGCAGGCGAAGTCGCATCTCCTGGTGGATATCTGCGTGGAATTGTCCAGAAAGCTGGGGCAGGGGAGCTGCATCTCGAGCGCAGTTTCTATGGCCGGTTGAGCGGGCAGGCGGCATGATGGGATGGGGCAGCAGTTTCTCCTGCATTCAGAGGTCCAGAGGGGTCCGCGGAGATTGGCGCCAGTATTCTCCGCATATTGCGCGGCGAATACTGTTGTCTTGCGGAGATTGCCCGGTATAATCTCCGCAAGGAGTGCGTAAAATATGACCTACATTCACGAACTAACTGATTGGCCGCAATTTTTTTGGGACAAGGCCAAGCTGTCATCACAACTTGCCGCTGTCCGCCACCGGCAAGGCAAGCTCTTGGGACGCATGGAGGGCCTTGGCTTTGATCTTCGCAATGAGGCGATGTTGCGAACTCTCACCAGTGATGTCGTCAAGAGCAGCGAGATCGAAGGCGAGACGCTCGACAAGGATCAGGTTCGGTCGTCTATCGCAAAACGGCTGGGGCTCGAAATCGGCGGGCTGATCCCGTCTGATCGCCATGTCGATGGGGTCGTCGAGATGATGCTGGACGCGACCCAAGCGTATGATCAACCCCTGGACGCAGAGCGATTGTTCGGCTGGCATGCCGCCCTTTTTCCGACGGGGCGAAGCGGAATGACCCGGATCACCGTGGGGCAGTGGCGGATCGGCCCTATGGAGGTTGTTTCAGGGCCTATGGGTCGCGAACGCGTGCATTTTGAGGCGCCGGGAGCAGCACGGCTTGATACTGAGATGGGGCAGTTTTTGGCCTGGTTCAATCAGGCCCCAGACACGGATCCCGTTATTCATGCCGCAATTGCACATCTGTGGTTCGTCACGATCCACCCCTTTGACGATGGCAACGGGCGCATTGCGCGTGCGATCGCGGATATGGCGTTGGCGCGATCCGAACGCAGTTCACAGCGGTTTTACAGCATGTCGACCCAAATCCGGCAGGAGCGGAGCGCCTATTATGATATGCTCGAGACGACGCAGAAGGGCGGGCTTGATGTCACAGCTTGGCTCAGTTGGTTCCTGAGTTGCCTCGACCGTGCATTTGATGGCGCAGAGATCATTTTGGAGGCTGTGTTTCAGAAGGCGCGGTTCTGGGAGAAACACGCAACGGCCAAAATCAACGACCGCCAGCGGGACATGCTTAACCGGCTCCTCGATGGGTTCGAAGGAAAACTCACGACGTCGAAATATGCGAAGATCGAGAAATGTTCGCAGGACACCGCATATCGCGACATCCTGGACCTGATCGACTTGGGAGCACTTGAGAAAGATGACGCTGGTGGACGTAGTACCAGCTATTCGCTGTCAGCGAAGTGAAGAGGCTTGTCGCATCCGGCGCTCAGGACAAGCACCGCCAGGATATATCAGACAGTCGCCAGAAAAACTGCCGATCTGAGGCTTGCTATA
>CAZCDY010000291.1:0-2613 GCA_964497145.1 uncultured Gammaproteobacteria bacterium | reverse complement strand
CCACATAGCCGAGAAACAGCCAAAGTCGCCCTTCTCATATGCAGCTTGTTGATTTCCACCGAGAACTGACCCGGTTTTTCCATCGAGAACTGACCCACCTCTGATTATGGATTTTGGGTCAGTCTTCGGTCAAGACATGGCTTGTCTCCTTCTTTGTTCTGGCCGCTGTGGCGGAGCTGGCCTTGAAGCGGAAGCTGTCGTTTCCGGTCTCCAGGATGTGGCAGCGATGCGTGAGACGATCGAGCAGTGCAGTTGTCATCTTGGCATCCCCGAACACGCTGGCCCATTCGCTGAAGCTGAGGTTGGTGGTGATGATGACGCTGGTGCGCTCGTAAAGCTTGCTCAGCAGATGGAAGAGTAGCGCCCCGCCAGATGCGCTGAACGGCAGGTAGCCCAGTTCATCGAGGATCACGAGATCGAGGCGCGTCAGGCTCTCGGCAAGCTGTCCAGCCTTTCCCTTTGCCTTCTCCTGTTCGAGCGTGTTGACGAGTTCAATGGTCGAGAAGAAGCGGACCTTACGCCGGTGGTGCTCGATGGCCTGGATGCCGATTGCGGTTGCGACATGGGTTTTGCCCGTTCCCGGCCCGCCGATCAGCACGACGTTCTGTGCCCCGTCCATAAACTCACAGCGATGCAGCTGGCGGACTGTGGCCTCATTGATCTCGCTGGCGGCGAAGTCGAAGCCAGAGAGATCCTTGTAGGCAGGGAAGCGCGCAGCCTTCATGTGATAGGCAATGGAGCGCACCTCGCGTTCCGCCAGTTCAGCCTTCAGCAACTGGGACAGGATTGGCACAGCAGCCTCGAAGGCGGGCGCGCCCTGCTCGATCAGATCGGTGATGGCTTGTGCCATCCCATACATCTTCAGGCTGCGCAGCATGATGACAATGGCGCCACTGGCAGGGTCATGACGCATGGCGGCCTCCGGTGTTCCGGGCTCTCAGGCCATCATAGCGTTCGACATTGGCCTTGGGTTCGCGGCGCAGGATCAGAGCCTGGGGCGTGTCGATGTCCGGCCCGCCAGTGGTCTTGCCGTCAATCAGCCGGTGCAGGATGTTCAGCACGTGCGTCTTGGTCGGCACGCCCTCGGCCAGAGCCTGCTCCACGGCCTTCAACACGGCCTGTTCATCGTGATGCAAGACAAGCGCCAGGATCTCGACCATCTCCCGATCTCCACCCGGGCGGCGCAGCATCTTCTCCTGCAGTTGCCTGAAGCCGGGTGGCAACTCTGCAAAGGGTGCCCCATTCCGTAGCGCACCGGGCTTGCGCTGGATGACGGCCAGATAATGCCGCCAATCGTAGATCGTGCGCGGTGGGAGGTGGTGGCTACGCTCGATCACACGGGTATGTTCGCACAGGATGTTGCCCTCGGCCGCCACGACCAGCCGGTCAGGATAGATCCGCAGGCTGACGGGCCGGTTGGCAAATGAAGCAGGCACGCTGTAGCGATTGCGCTCGAAGCTGATCAGGCACGTCGGCGAGACGCGCTTGCTCTGTTCGACAAACCCGTCAAAAGCGGGCGGCAAGGCCATCAGCGCAGCCTGTTCCGCCGCCCAGACATCAGCGATCGAGCCAGAAAGAGTGCCGTGAGGGATCTCGCGCCAGAGTTCCAGACAGCGCTGTTCCAGCCAGGCGTTCAGCGTTGCGAGATCGGGGAAGTCCGGCATCGGTTGCCACAGGCGCGGCCGGGCATCCTGAACGTTCTTCTCAACCTGGCCTTTCTCCCAGCCCGCAGCCGGATTGCAGAACTCAGGTTCATAGACGTAGTGGTTCGCCATGGCGAGGAAGCGCATGTTGACCTGGCGCTCCTTGCCGCGACCAACCCGATCTACGGCTGTCTTCATGTTGTCATAGATGCCGCGCTCCGGCACGCCGCCAAAGACGCGGAACCCATGCCAGTGGGCATCGAACAGCATCTCATGCGTCTGCAGCAGATAGGCCCGAACAAGAAACGCCCTGCTGTGTGACAGCTTGATATGTGCCACCTGAAGCTTCGTGCGCTCGCCGCCCAGAATGGCATAATCCTCACTCCAGTCGAATTGGAAGGCCTCCCCCGGACGGAACAGGAGCGGGACGAATGTGCCGCGGCCTGTCGTCTGCTGCTCTCGCTGGCGATCTGCGCGCCACTCCCGGGCGAAGGCCGCCACGCGATTGTAGGATCCGGTGAAGCCGAGCGCGACCAGATCAGCATGCATCCGCTTCAGGGACCGCCGTTGCTTGCGCGACTTCCCCGCCTCGGTCTTCAACCAGCCTGCCAGCTTGTCGGCAAAAGGGTCGAGTTTGCTGGGCCGATCCGGCGTCGCAAAGGAAGGCTCGATCGTCCCCGCGTTCAGATACTTCTTGATCGTATTGCGCGACAGACCAGTCCGTCGGGCAATCTCCCGGATCGGGAGGCCGTGCCGCAAACGCAGCTTCCGTATAATGTTCAAAAGTCCCATGTGGATCACTCCGTTGCCCCCCTGCGCTCGTCGCGTGGGGGAAGGGTCACATGGGTCAATTCTCAATGGAAATTAGGACGCTAACCGGGTCAGTTCTCGGTGGAAATCAACACCTGACCAAGACTGACGCCTGGCAGGACCACATTTCCCATGGCGATATTGTGTCATTCCGTTTTCC
>CAZCDY010000290.1:1576-2653 GCA_964497145.1 uncultured Gammaproteobacteria bacterium | reverse complement strand
ATATCGGCAAGGTGCCCTGGCTGATCGGCCATTCCCGCCGGACCATGTCGATCATCAAACAGAACATCGGTCTGTCCCTTGCGACCAAGGCAGTATTTGTTGTCGCGACCGCCTTTGGCATGGCCTCGATGTGGGGCGCAATCGCCGCTGACGTGGGTGTATCTCTTCTCGTTGTCGCCAACGCCTTGCGTTTGTTACGCGCGCGCGAGGATAAGGGCGGACCGCGTGGTGGAGAGCAGATCGGCGAAGAAATGGCGAAGGGTGCGCTCGCACACGGGCATTGATCGGGGACGACGACCGCTGTAACAAGTCGCGATAGCAGACCTCGGCAAAGAGGCATCGAGCAGTGATGTTAGAGAGAATTCCCAGAAGATCGTTCTTGCTAGGCGGTGTGGCCGCATTCCTTGCAGGATGTGCGAATAAATTCCGGTCGTACAACGGTCCGGAAGTCACGCGCGTGCGCCTTTACAAGTCGGAAAGACTTCTGGTCCTTGATGGCGCGCAAGGCGTGCTTAAGACGTACCCGGTCGGCCTTGGCTTCGCGCCGGAGGGACACAAACAATTCGAGGGCGATGGCCGCACGCCTGAGGGTGCCTACACCATCGACCGCCGCAATCCCGACAGCTTGTTTCATCTGTCTGTCGGTATTTCCTATCCCAACGATGCAGACGTTGCCTTTGCTGAAGCGCAGGGCAAGTCTCCCGGCGGCGACATCTTCATCCACGGTGGCCCCCGAAAAGGTATCGATTCGATGAACAAGCAGGATTGGACTTATTTGAGCAAGCTCAGACAATTTACCAAGACATCGGCAGGTCTTCTGAGCAGAATTGGGCGAAACAACAGGAAGTTCGACTTTTAAATATAGTTGTTCGCTACTGGTGGAGCCAAAATCAAGCTACAGCCTTGCAGTTTCACCAGCAGGCTTTAAATCTTGCACAAGAGATCGGCGATCGCCGTGGAGAAGCCTTAACCCTGGAAATTTTAGGCGATCGCTATTTTGCCTCCGATAATCTGCACAAGGGATTAGACTTTTATCAGCAAGCCTTAGCCATTTATGCAGACCTGGGAGATTGGGTT
>CAZCDY010000290.1:0-1566 GCA_964497145.1 uncultured Gammaproteobacteria bacterium | reverse complement strand
GAGCAAAATAGCGACACCACCGACGACGAAAACATCCGCGAGGTTGAACGCGGGCCAGTGAAGGTCGCCGATGTGGAAATCCAGAAAGTCTGTCACAGCCCGAAACCGGACACGGTCCAGGATATTCCCAAGCGCGCCACCGATGATCGCTCCATAAGCAATTGCCTCAAGCTGGCTTTGGGTTCGCAAAAGCAACAGGAACAACCCGCAGCAGATGCTAAGTGCAAGCAAAGTCAGTCCCCACCAAGGGAAACCCGCAAGCATACCAAAGGTTACGCCATCGTTTCGAAAAAACACTAGGTCGAATCCGGGAAAAACCTCGATGCCTCTTGCGAGCACCGAGGCATTTCCAACGACGACCATTTTTGTGACTTGATCTGCCAGAAGTGCGACTGAGGCGCTGAGAAGTCCGATAAGACGGGTCCTCATCATGTTCATCGCCTCAGCCGAGCCAGACATCAAGGAATAGCATCAAGACGAGTCCTATCGACAGACCCAGCGTGGCCTTGTTCTGGTGCCCGCTTCTGTGCGTCTCGGGGATGATTTCATGGCTGATGACGTAGAGCATCGCACCTGCTGCGAAGGCCAGTCCCCAGGGCAGAAGCGGTTCGGAGATCGTGATAATCCCCGCTCCGAGCAGACCACCGATAGGTTCCACCATGCCTGTCAGAGCGGCGATCCCCCAGGCGCGGAATTTCGAGTACCCCTCCCCAAGAAGCGATACAGCTACGGCCAATCCTTCGGGTGCGTTCTGTAGTCCGATCCCGATGGCAAGCGGCAGACCGCCAGAAACACCTTCTGCCCCAAAGCCAACACCCACGGCCAGTCCTTCGGGGAAGTTGTGGATCGTGATGGCAATAATGAACAGCCACACCCGTCGAAGCGAGGCCGCCTCCGGCCCTTCACGACCCGTGCTGAAATGCTCATGCGGCAGTTTCTCGTTCATCAGGGCAACGGCACCCATTCCCAGCAGAATAGCCACGCAGACGATGGCTGCCGGCGCTGCTCCGTTCACGTAGCGTACGTCAGCGGCGTCTAGGGCGGGAATGATCAGCGAGAAGAACGACGCCGCCAGCATGACACCCGCAGCGAAACCAAGCGAAAGATCGCGCGTCGCACGCGATGGAATCCGCCCAAAGAGCACGGGTATGGCGCCAACGGCTGTCAGTGATCCAGCAGCCAGGCTGCCCAGAAATCCGAGCATGATGGGGGAGAGAGTATCCAAATTCAGGTCTTTCTACTTTGTTGAAGTCAGTTGCCAGGATAGCTGGAGAAGACTTCCGTCGATCCGTCGTTGTTGATGAGAAACACGTCATAGGCTTCGCGCCAGCGGCTCTGGTCCATGCCGGGTGATCCAAGCGGCATGCCTGGCACCGCGAGGCCGACAGCGTCCAGTCTCTCGCTGAGCAACCTGCGAATATCATCTGCGGGCACATGGCCCTCGATCACGTACCCCTCGATGAGGCCCGTGTGACAGGACACCATGCGTTGCGGAACGCCGTTGTCGAGTTTGAAGCGGACGAGAAGCCCGGCGAACATGTCTTCGCCGGTAGGTGCAAAGCCATT
>CAZCDY010000289.1:495-2655 GCA_964497145.1 uncultured Gammaproteobacteria bacterium | reverse complement strand
TCCCGATGGCCAAGGGCTTCATGTATCTGGTGGCCATCATGGACTGGCATTCGCGCCGAGTGTTGTCTTGGCGGCTGTCAAACACGTTGGACACGGACTTCTGCATCGCGGCCCTGGAAGAGGCGCTACAGCGCTTTGGCGCGCCGGAAGTCTTCAACACCGACCAAGGGTCCCAGTTTACCTCCGAGGCATTCACCGACGTTCTCAAGGCCCATGGGATCGCCATCAGCATGGACGGCAAGGGCCGCTGGGTGGACAACGTGTTCGTTGAGCGTCTGTGGCGCAGCGTCAAGTACGAAGATGTGTACTTGCGTGCCTACGAAACGCCAACCCAACTCCGCGCGGGGCTGACGCGGTACTTCATGTTTTACAATACCCGGCGCCGTCATAGCGCACTGGACCGACGCACCCCGGATGCGGTGTACTACGATCAGGTGAACCGCAAATTGGCAGCCTGAAACCCAACGAAGATTTCACTTAAGGCACTGTCCAACTTCTGGGGTCCATTTCTGAAGCTGTGCTTGGCGATATCGAGACCAATGGTCGTTGCGCTATATTTCATGGCGGACTCCCTCTGCTTGTTCAGCCGGTGGCCTGTTCCACCCGCTTGGCACATTGTGATGCCGTTTAGAGCAGGGTGGAGTCCATTTCATTAGGGTCGGTTGATCCGTCCTCCGCTCAAGGCGGGAACGGAGCGGCTTGCCCCACACGGTGCAGGCCCGTCGGAACTGCGAAATGGGGAATCACATCGAGCTAAAAACAAACTTCTGTGCAGTTCTAGAAAGCGCGTATAATTAACTGAACCATAAAGGAAAAATGGTGGAAACGGCGTCTACCGAACACAAATGAGAAACAACAGATAAAACAAATCGATAAAGTCTATTATCAGTGCCCTAATCCAAAAAACACCCCTTTAGACACCCCTTTAGACACCCCTTTAGACACCCCTTTGAATTGCGTGGGACGCGGGTTCAATTCCGAGCGATCAGAAAGCCGAGTTACGTGCGCGCTCTGCTGCACATTCTCCCCGTGGCTAGACCCTGGCCACGAAGGTGCTGGGCTCCAAGCATACCTGGTCGCCAATGAAGCCGGGCAGGGTGAACAGTTTCGGCGACCTGCGGAACTCGAAAATCCGGTACAGCTGATAGCGGTCGCGGTGGTCGCGGGAGAACCGAAGCTCGTTAGCCGTAAGGTAGAAGGGAGTGTCGACACCATAGCGGGTCGTCTTAGCCTCAATGAAACGATCACCGCCGTCTACCTCAAACGATCTGATATCGAACCCTGCGCCGTCCCCCTCCGGCGCAGAGACGTGCTCTATACGGTCCGACAGATTGTCCTTCCCCGCATGTAGCAGTCTGGCCTTCTCGTAGTTGAGGACGAAGGTCTCGCCCGCTGCGCCGAGCTTGGTATTCGCGGCCTCCCTAGCCAAATAGTCGACTCGCCGAGGAGGCCGTACCGGAGCCTTTGGTGCTGGATTCCGCGGTTGTGCTGGCTCGGGAGCCGCCACCAGGGAGCTCAGAATATCGTCGACCGAGGGGATGACCGCATCGGCGTCAACATCTGCTTGCATCTGGTTCTGGATCATCGGATGCGTGATCAGGTGATCCATAACGACGTCGGGCAGAATCTTCTTTTGATAGTTCTTCGCGGGCTTGTAGCCGGGGATATGGGGCATGCCGAGATCCAGCAGCACGGCGCTGATGTTCTGGTGCTTGTACTCGATCGAGCCGGCAGACCTGTCGATCTGCCCGAGGAGCACGCTCCGGTGCTCGCTTTTCTTGTATGCCGTCCCGGTGAGTTCCTTCACCAGCATATCGAAGTAATCCTCGACAATGGCACGGACTTCTGTTTCTAACCAGGCGTCGCTCATAGCCGAAGATTACTTGGCAAGGCCTGGAATGTCAGGAGGCATGTACAAGATCGCATCAATGGCAAAGTTGTCGTAATGCTCGGCCAGGGACATCAAAATCAGACGGTCGCGCGACCCCGAGGTACCATCGGCCACAACCGGTGATTTCCTGATCGACCCAGTCGACCAACAAGATGGATTTCAGCACAGGATCGGCTAACTGGCGCTCACCCAGGAAGAGACATAGCAGCCACGAAAGATCAGGAACCGAAGCTCACCGCCCCGGAGCGCGCAGCGTTTGCGCTCTTCCG
>CAZCDY010000289.1:0-485 GCA_964497145.1 uncultured Gammaproteobacteria bacterium | reverse complement strand
ACTCTTCAACGACTGCTTTGGCCGATTATGTAGATGCCTCGATTATGTGGAGCTTCCTGCGGCGCGGTTCGGCGAAACGCGTGACTGCGGGCCTTGCAGACAGATGATGGAGTTCTGAGCTCGACATAATTTCAGTGTTCTCCTGAAGTGGAGTTTCCACTCCAGGAGACGATCATGAACCGAAGCTCACCGCCCCGGAGCGCGCAGCGTTTGCGCTCTTCCGAAGAAGTACCCGACCTTGTCGCCGACGAACTGCGCCGGTACGACGACCACTTGCGTGACGTCCGCGGCCTTGCGGCCGGCACGCGTCACAACCGCTGCCGCATCGTCGAACAGCTATTGAGGAAGAAGTTCGCCACTGGCGTCGTCAACATGGCTACGCTACGACCGGTCGATATTCGCCGCTTCATCGCTCGGCAACTGGGGGGCAGCCCTTCGCATTCCGCCGCTGCCCAAGTGGCAACGGCCTTGCGAAGTTACCTCCG
>CAZCDY010000288.1:0-2688 GCA_964497145.1 uncultured Gammaproteobacteria bacterium | reverse complement strand
GACCAAGGCTTCATAGTCTTTACCAGCCCGTTGCCGAATTCGTGATTGCGGGTATGCAGGTCACCCAGGTCTTTTCCGTGCGCTTGGCTATCCTGACATTGGCCATGCCAGTCTTTGTGCTCTTCAGTCTCGTGGCGCTGGTCGACGGTTTCGTCAAGCGAGATCTTCGCCGCTGGGGCGGCGGCCGGGAAAGTTCGTTCGTCTATCATTGGGCAAAGCGGTCTGCGATGCCTTTGCTGGTCCTAAGCTGGGTGATATACCTTGCCCTGCCATTCAGCCTGCATCCCACGTTCATCGTATTACCGTTTGCGACGCTTTTTGCGCTCAGCGTTGCCGTGACGGCAAGTACCTTCAAGAAGTACCTGTAGCCAGCACGTCGAGATACCCGTTCAGTTATCTCCTCGCCCCATCCTGCCGCAAACCACGCAGCTATCTGACTGCCTTTCCCGTATCTCTCTTTGCCCCGGTACCCGACCATGCACCCCATGTGCAACGACGGAAAGCGTCCGATGGGAATCACCCAAGTTCCTGCTGCAGTGATCATCATCGCATCCCTCATTCTGAATCCCGCTTCCGCAGATGCCGACGCGGAGCGCGAGGCGCTCGCCCGTGTCGTCCATGAGCTCGAGACACTCGAACCACTGATTCGCACCGCGGAATCGCAAGCAAACCCGGACGCCCGGGTCCGTTTTCGCTACGACTGGTTGCGCCAAGACCTGGCGCGCTTGCGGTTGGGGGTGCAGGAGCACATCGATGCACCGCGCGCTGAACCCCGCACCTTTCCGCCGTTGCGCGGCGACTACCGCCGGTGATGCGCCGCGATGAGTCCCGCGCAAAGTACCGCCTTCCAAGCCGGGTCCGGCATTACGCCGGGAACCCTGCTCACCGGTATAGCCGGCGTGGTGCTGGTGCTCGCGTTCGTGTGGGTGATCTGGGTGACGCTTGGCACCTTTCGGGCCTGGCAAGACGGGCAGGTCGGGGTATTCGACCTGACCTGGGGAGCGCTGCGCGCCAGCATCGTCCTTCTGGTGCTGGGTTTCTATCTGAATTGATTGGGGCGATGCGGCCGGTTCAAGACGCATCGCAGTTACGGGCTTGGGGACGACCCCGGCATGTTGTGAACAGGGGGCGACCCCAAGGTCTCGGAGAGCGGGTAATGACAATGAAGCGTATCGCGAAAAAGATGGCGGCAGTTGGGCTGCTGGGAATGACGGCCGTTCCATCGGTGTGGGCGGCACTGCCGACCCGGTGGCGCCGAGTACAGCGCCGGCGGCTGGTGACTGGATTGCCCTGATCAAGGGTTACATCAAGGACGGTGGACTGGTCTTGGGTCTCGCCATTGCCGTACTCGGGTTCCTCTGGATCGCCTATCTCGGCTTCGCCAAGTTCAACGAGGCGCGTACAGGCAAGGCGGAATGGGCCGAGGTGGGTGTGCTCGGCATCGTCGGTGCCATTGTGCTGATTTTCGCAAGCTACCTCCTCACCGAGGCTGCGGGCGTCATCTGAGCCATGGGTTTGGATCGCGACGACATCCTGGCCGATCGGCTCAACGCCGAGCCTGCCATCTTCAAGGGCTGCTCGTCGTCGGAACTGGGCGTCATCGTCGGGGTGGCTGCGCTCGTCTGGTTACCCGTCAGCCTGGTGCTGGCGGGCCTGATGGGTGCGATCACCATGGGTTTCGGATTGGCCGGCATCGGTGTCGTAGCGACGGTAGTCCTCACGGCGACGCTTTTTCAGCGGTTGAAACGCAATCGCCCCGACGGTTACTACCAACAGCGCTTCGTTATCTGGCTGCACGACAAAGGTCTGCGGCGCTCCGCGCTCGTGCGCCGCAGTGGCAGTTGGGACATTGGAAGGACGGGGTATGCGTCGCTACCGCTACGAGATCGATAACGTCCGTGCGCACCTGCGCTCGCTGTGGGCGGTCATCGGCCTGGAGGCGCTGGTCATTTTTGCGCTCTGGTTCGGCTGGAGCCAGGCCCCGAAAGAGTTGACCGTGCACGTACCGCCGGACCTGCGTTCCGGTGCGGTGCTGGCGGTCGACCAGGTTCCCCCGGCCAACGTCTATGCCTTCGCCTTTTACATCTTCCAGCAGCTCAACCGCTGGCCGGAAGACGGGGCGCGCGATTACGGCCGGGCGATCTTTTCGGTCTCGCCGTACCTGACACCGAAGTACCGCACGGACCTGATCGCGGACATGGAGCTCAAGGGGCGCCAGGGCGAGCTCGCCTACCGCGTGCGTGGTATGCAGGAGATCCCGGGGCACGGTTACGAGGAGCGCCGGGTCGATGTCTTGAAGCATGGCGTCTGGGTGGTGTGGTTGGACCTCGACCTGTACGAATCGGTGAAGGGCATGACGGTGAAGAAGACCGCCATCCGTTATCCGCTGCGTGTTGTGCGCTATGCGGTGGATCTGGAGGCCAACCCCTGGGGGCTCGCGCTCGACGGATTCTCGGCCGAAGGGCCGAGGCGGCTGAGCGAGGCGGAGCTCGCCGAGGAAAGCGATCAAAAGGGCCAAGGGTAAGCAAGGTGAGAAGGGATATGCGGACAAAGCTCAAGCAAAACCGACTGGTGCTCTGCGCGCTGCTGCTCCTCGCACCTGCCATCACCTGGGCGGACACCGCGAAGTGGGAAGCGCTCGTACCGGAGCGCATTACCTGGCAGAAGACGCCGATCGCACTGGCGCTG
>CAZCDY010000287.1:1946-2751 GCA_964497145.1 uncultured Gammaproteobacteria bacterium | reverse complement strand
TTGTCCTCTCATCTGCGTCTGATCTTGACCTGCGCGCGGATAGTGCCGGAAACCAATCTGTCTCGCTCAGAGAATAGGCAACGTCTTTGGCGCTGCCTCTCTACTACGCCAATCATTGTAGTTGGTTCGACGCCCGTGGATTCAGGTTCAACCAGTACCTCGTATGGCGTCGTTCTCCAGTTCGGCTGAGCGCACCTTTCTCGACTAGATCCTGCAGATCGCGGGTTGCGGTTGCGCGTGAAGTTCCGGTGATCTTGAGATAGTTGTCGGCGCTGAGGCCGCCTTTGAAACCGCCAGGGCCTTCCCGAAACATTCGAGCGATGGCCTTGGCCTGGCGTTCGTTCAACTGGTCCCTGTGACGATCGTAGAAGTGTGCCTTGCTGATGAAGAAGCCGACGCGGTCGAGTGTTGCCTGTTGGGCCTTCAAGACAACTTCCGCGAACCAGACGAGCCAATCGGTCACGTCGAGCGTTTTTTGATGCTGCTCGAGCTGGTCGTAGTATGCCTTGCGCTCCTTCTCGATGGTGAAGGCGAGCGAGATGAGGGTCGGCTGGCCAATGTTCTGCGCCAGCGACTTTTCAGCGAGGGCGCGACCCAAGCGGCCGTTGCCGTCTTCGAATGGGTGGATGCTCTCGAAATAGAGGTGGCTTAGCCCTGCGCGCGTCAGCGCTGGAAGCGGCTCTGCTCCCCCCGGCCCGGTCTTGTTGAACCAATCCGCGTATCGCTCCATCTCAGGCATGACCCGCTCCGAGGGCGTGCTCTCGGTCCTGCACCGCCGCGCCCCGCGGCTCGCCATCGCCTGCAC
>CAZCDY010000287.1:1448-1936 GCA_964497145.1 uncultured Gammaproteobacteria bacterium | reverse complement strand
GCGGTGCTCGACTGGGAGATCCTCTGGCCGGCCCTGAAGGATCGCGCCTCGAAGTGAGAGATCCGGCTCCTGTCGAGGCGATCGTGGGCCGGTCGAGGCGGCCGGAAACGATTTGCATCGCCTCGGCGTGTTGTCGGTAGGCCCCGATGGTTTCCAACCGACGGTCATGGGACAGGAGCATCCGATGCCAGCGGTACAGTGTCTCATGGGTCAGCGGCTCTGCAAAACTGGAATAGACGTCGACCATCATTTCCGCGACGCCCTGTTCGCGCGGTTTGGCAGGGTAGCTGTCCGGATCGAGGCCCAGATGGCGGCGCAGCGAAGATTGCACACTGAGCCGGTCGAGGATTTCACCCTCGATGGCGCTCGTCTGCATCGCTTCCTCGCTGAGCAGTTCGATGCGGAGTTGCTCGCGCTCCGGCTGGCTGACATGATGGACCGCGCCGAGGATTTCCCCGGACGACAGGAGAAACGTCTTCTCAAACGGC
>CAZCDY010000287.1:0-1438 GCA_964497145.1 uncultured Gammaproteobacteria bacterium | reverse complement strand
CAACTCTATCGCTCAAAGGACCTGCGGGATGGGATGACCCACAAACCGACGCGAGGCCTTGAGCTAGGCCTTTTCAAGGTGCGTCAGATCTTGCTGACGCGGTCTGGGGGTCTTCGGATCGACAGGGTTTTGTTCCGGCGCTTGAATGAATGGTTCATAGCGAACGTCCGCCATGGCGCCGTCGAACCAGGCAGGCTGCACGTCACCATTGTTCCATTGGTAAAGGTAGCCAACCAGATTTTCAGATGTCTTGCAGAGGATGCGCATGATCGGTTCGCCAGTCAGGCGGGGCTTCGTATTCATAATGCGTTCCTCCTAAATGGACCTCGCAACTCGTCACTACTGAGGTCTGAAATTCCTGTTAGCTGGTGTTAGGACTAGGTTTCTGCAACTGCAAGATGAACCGTCCCGGGTGGGCGAAAATCCACCGGCAAAATGCAAGTTATCTTTTCAGATAGGTATCTTACGGTGCGTGCGGTTCATGCGGCGATGCAGCACGAACAGCAACTTCTTCCAAGATCTTGTCGATCTCGCCCCATATGCGTGGTTCCACCTGACCGCGGATCAGGGCCCATTTACTCAAGACGTCGAGGGGGTCGTGGTCCCGGAGGAGGACATTCAGGCTGTCCGCATCGACTGCCTGAGATGTACGGGCCTGCCACTGCGTGTTTCGAGTGCGTCGCTCCTCCGCGACTGGGGCGAAGACCGGCGACAGTTGCCAGCCTTTGACTGCACGGCGCAGGGCGGCACGCACCACATGTGCTGGCTCAACACCACAAGTTTCTAGCGCTGCTTCTTGTCGTTCGAGTGCGTTGACCCTGATGTCGATCTTCCGGGTCGGGCTCAATGCGCGCGCCGATACGGGAGCTCTCAGGCTGGTATGCGGGTCAGAGCTTTCCGCGGTGACTTGGTGCGGCGCCATGGCACCTTCCGGCGTACGCTCTGACTCGTGCCGATCAGCGTCAACGTCAGCGGCTGGGGTGCCTGCATTTGTTGCTGTGACCTGTGCCTCATCTTCCTTCCCGGGAATCTCGCGGTCACCCTGTTGCAGGGTGGCGGCGTAGGCTGGGTCGGGCCTAGTGATGGTCGGGATCTTCTTGCGCAATCGACTGTCCTCACGCAGCAAGAATGTTGTTGAGGATGTCCGTCGCCTCCTCGAGCGCCTCGACGACATGACGTACATGTGGACGCATCAGAGGGTTTGGATCAGATTGCTTTTCCAGCGCCAAGGCGTGGAGAAGCCCCTTCTGGTCCATCTCCTTGTAAGTGTTCCGTCGCATCATGACGGTCTCAATCACCGGAAAACGGGTGAGCGCTTCTTCAATCAGGGCGGCGTCAGCACGGGTCGTTTTCGGGTCGACCATGTTGAGGACGACGTGGTGGCGCGGAAGGCTGGAGGGGTCGTCAACACGGGATTTCAGTTTCTCAAACCAATCAG
>CAZCDY010000286.1:1867-2787 GCA_964497145.1 uncultured Gammaproteobacteria bacterium | reverse complement strand
GGTTTGAACCTACGCAGCGTGCTCCTGCTCCTTATAAAACGGCTGACCGTCAACCTTGGCCCATGAAACGCGCAGCAGTCTGGCTTTCAGACTGATACCGGTTTCTCCGGCCTTGTCACCGTTCTTAAAGGTGAAAGTCTCTGCATACAGATCACTGAGCGTGAATCCAATGAGTACCTTCAGCTTGCCCTCGACGGCCGGCTTGACCTGGCGCACGACCTGCTGTGCCTGCCTGCCGGACACGCGACACTCGAAATGGGTGTACTGGACGTTGTCAACACTGCCCCGAAGAGCAGAAATGGTGACACTGAGAAAGGGGTTGCCCTCTTTCGGTGTCACCTCCCGGACATGGTTTACATAACCGATGCCGGTGGTGTGAAGATCGAAATATTTGGGACTTTCGTTGTTGGACATAGCGCTTTCTCCATCAGTTGGGTTTCGTCCGGAACAAGCGCAACCCTGGCGGGAAGGCTTCCCCGGCAGGGTGAGTGGAATGGAAACCGTTATCCATTCCCTTGAAGAGGGACCGGCAACGAGTTATTCAAGTCTCGTCGCTATGCACCTGTTACACGGTCCGAAGGTGCCTAGTTGCCACTGAGTCCGCAGTGACCACGTATAAAACCGCATGCTTCAATCTGCTCAGGCGGCATTCGATGCCTCGCAGACATAGCGCAGGTACTTCAACATACCGCGGGCATTGGCAAAGGCGGGGTGTTTCGCAATGGCCTGATTCGGAAACCAGTTGGCGATATCCTCGGCCAAAGCCACCGTTCCCCCACCGACGAACAGGATACGATCCAGCTCGACCCCAAGGCCCAACTGCCGGCGCGTCTCGGCATGAATGCGTTCGATGACATGCTGTTTCGCCACTTTGACCAGTGGCGCGATGTCGTAATCCTTGCCATGCAGCCGTACGACCT
>CAZCDY010000286.1:0-1857 GCA_964497145.1 uncultured Gammaproteobacteria bacterium | reverse complement strand
TGGTTATCGACCGCCTGGGCGATCAATTGTTCGCCCAGGATTTCCAGATCGAAGCGTTCCTGAATCCCGTTGGCCACCTGCTGTTTCACGTCCAACATGCCGCACTGCAGGGAGCCGGATGAACCATGGATAACACCTTGGTCCTTCACCACCACGAAATCAGTGGTCCGCCCACCAATGTCCACGATGGCCATAGGGACGCAGAGCCGATCTTCGTCGATCGCTGCCTCACCCGCTTGCTCGACGATCACATCGTCATACCAGGCGGCCAGTGCCTCGGGGATGACCTCATGGAAAGCGATACCGGCGGCTAATTGCCCAACCGCTGGTTGTACCGCCTGCTTCAGACTGGCGCGCTTTTTCTCCAAGGTCTTATGACGTTGGTTTCCATCTCTGAGGTAGTACGCACTGACCGGCAGGCCGGATACGGCATGGATCGACTGACCACCCAGTCCTGCCTGCTGCAGCGCATGCTGAACAATGACCCGGTTCATCCCGGAGAAGGGGTACCCCTCAAAGTGGGTGGGCGCACCATCCACGGCACCCACCGAGTAGCGCGTCCCTTCGGTCTCGTACTCGAAGATGTTTTGCCGCCCCTGGTGGACCCAGGTCACATCGGAACGTCCAACCCGGGCACGGGAGGGGATGACACTCAGTCGTCCATCCGGCAACGCGACCTTGGTGTAGGCGTAGCCGTCGTCGAGACCAACGGGGGTAATGGTTGATGCGTCAGTCATAGTGATTCCTGTCTTCCAATGGTTGGTCTTCGATTGTGGGGATCGCCCTACCCGATCACTTTGCCCAATGCTGCAAAAGGCTTGTCGGCGCCGCTGTCGGCAGGCGGCGGCGCAATCGGTGCGACCACCGGGTTGACCGACGAAGTTTTCATCGCGTCTTCCGGTTTGGACGCGAAAGCCATTGCGACCGGTTCTCGCCTTTCATCCGTCGTCCCTCGCAGTGCCTGGCACTCTTGGCGAAAACCCTGCACCAGCAGCCCGCGCAGCCATTCCTGGCGTCGGCTTTCTGGAATGCGCTGCAGCCGGTTCAGGATGATCGCCTCCAATGCGATCCGGGTATCGAGCTGAAAAGCAACACGCGTACCGGGTTTTGTCTTCGCCATGGATCTGACAACCTAATCGCATTGGACTCGGTACCCGATTATGGTGCTGACAAAGACCCATACCAGTGAAAACCGCCTCATGTTTGGCTGTCGTTCTTGCTGTCTGTTTCGTGTGGGGTAGAAACGGATGTTTCCGGATGCAAAGACCTACTGCCTGTGAACCCACTGGGGAAACGCACCTTACGTGGGACGAGCGGTGCCTGGCGTTCACCGCTCAAGACATCCACCGGCAACGCCCCCATGAGATGTCCTGCACGTTCGCTTTCCGCACTGCCCCGACGGATCGACGGACGATCGATCCCCAGAAATCGATAGCGCTGCGGTAAGGTAAACAGGGCGCGGATCTTGCGGGCACATAGATTGAATTCTGCCTGGCAGGTTGCACTGTCAAGCAGACCAACATGGTGGGCGGTCAATGCCGTGCAAACCAGGCTGTCATAGGCCGACAGACACTTTGCGCCCTGGTAGGCATAGGGGTTGGCAAACTGAAGGGGCATCCGGAAGGGTTTCTGGGACGCTGCGATGTTGACTGCTATCGATCCCATCTGCGCCAACTGTGCATCCAGCGCCTGCTGGCGCTGCCCAATCAAAGTACCGGCCGCTTCGATGCCTTCATGGACCTTGATCAGCCACCAGTCGGCGTAAGGGTCGTCATTGCGTGCAGCCTGCCAGATCACCCGCAGCCGGTCGGCAAAACCCGAACACCTGTGGTCGGGTTTTTTACCGAGTTCGATATT
>CAZCDY010000285.1:0-2896 GCA_964497145.1 uncultured Gammaproteobacteria bacterium | reverse complement strand
CGCCAGTCGGGGCGCGTGGTGGTGGTCGAAGGCTATATGGACGTGATCGCGCTCGCCAATGCGGGCATTGCCGATGCGGTCGCCCCGCTCGGCACGGCGCTCACAGAATTGCAGCTCGAACTGCTGTGGCGCATGGTCGAGGTGCCGGTGCTGTGCTTTGACGGGGATAAGGCGGGCCAGCGCGCCGCCATGCGGGCCATCAGGTCGTCGACCGGGATCGTCGCGCCCTTGGCCCCGATGATGGTGGTGCCACGGCCAAGTTGCTCGGTGACGGCCGCCACAACTTTTTCGCACTCAGTCTCAGTGGCCGCGAGGAACAGGCGGAGTCCATGCGCTCCAACAGTTCCGGGATCGGTGCCCGCCTGGCCGTGCGCCGTGGCGAGCACTGGACCCTGCTGAACACCCTGCGCGATCACTCGGGTCCGGGGCATGGTCTGCAGCCCCTGGTCGTCGGTCTCCGCGGTGCCGCTCAGGCCGACTTTGTGGCCATCGACTGGTCCGATGGCGTGTTCCAGAGCGAACTCGCGCTCGTAGCCGGCCAGATGCATCGCATCACAGAGACCCAAAGGCAGCTCTCCAGTTGCCCGGTGCTGTTCGCCTGGGACGGTGACGGCTACCGGTTTGTCAGTGATCTGCTCGGTGTGGGCGGCATCGGCTATGCCGTTGCCCCGGGCGAATATGCCGAGCCGCGCCCGTGGGAGAACTTTCAGTTACCCGAGGGTCTGCTGCAGCCACTCGATGGCCGCTATGTGCTGAAGGTTGGCGAGCCGATGGAGGAGGCGGCCTATCTCGATTCACTGTTGCTGGCCGTGTATGACCTGCCGCCGGGCTGGAAGATGGTGATGGATGAACGCATGGGTATCTCGGACCCGCAGCCTACGGGCGAGCCGCGTTTCTATCGCCGCGAGGTCTTGCCGGTCGAGGCCGGCAACCAGGCCGGCGACATGCTGGAACGCATCTCACAGGTTGACGGCAGGGCTGCGGAGGTCGGGGAGCTGGATCGTCGCTTTATTGGCCGCCTCGGCCAGGAGCACGTGCTGACCTTGCGCTTCGATGAGCCGTTGGATTCACATCCTGGCGAGCCGATCCTGGTGGTCGACGGCTGGGTCGAGTATCCCTATTCGCAGACCATGTTCGCCGCCTGGCAGGCCAATGCGGACTTCGAGGCGCCGAGCCTGGAGGCCCTGGATGCGGCAGGCGTGTGGCATCGGCTGCTCGACCAGTTTGGCTACCCTGCGGGCATGCCCAGGCGCATGTCCGTACCGCTGAGTGATCTGCCGGCAGGCACGCGGGCGCTGAGGCTCAGGACCAACATGGAGGTCTACTGGGATCGGGTCAGCGTGGCCTATGCAGAGTCGTCGACCGAGGTTCGGGTCCGCCGTTTGCATCCCCTCGAGGCCGAGTTGGCGGTCAGCGGTTTTGCGCTGCGCACCACGCTTGCGCAGCGCTTGCCGAATTATGACTATCAGCGGCGCAGTCCGTACTGGGACACCCGGCATCAGGCCGGTTACTACACCCGGTTTGGTCCGACGCTGGAACTGGTCGCCGAAATTGATGAGGCCGTGGCCATTATCGGTCCCGGCGAAGAGGTGCAGGCCGAGTTTGCGGTCCCGCCGTCTCCCGCCGAGGGCTGGTCAAGACAGCTGGTACTGGAGGCACGCGGTTGGGCCAAGGATATGGATCTGTTCACCCGTGACGGCGAGACGGTTGGCCCGCTGCCTACCGCCGGTCGTCCGGGTCCCCGTCGTGCAGACTTGCATGCGCGTTTCAATACGCGTTATCAGGCCGGATACTGAGTACCCTGCAGGCGATGCTGCGCCGATCAGGGCCGGCTGAGCTTACGTGCTGTGCGGATACGGGCCTCGATCCCTGCCTTGCTGAGCGGCTGGTCGTTGCCTGCAGGCGCCAGGTACTCCCTGCCCAGATAGGGGTGGATGCTGCTGCGCAGGTGCGAGCGCATGTCGTGGCCGAGGCGACGCTCACGCTCGTTGCGAAGTGTGTCGATATCGATTGGCGCCACCACGACCTTCTCGCCCGGTCCGGCCTCGGCCTGTGCAAGGATGCGACCGTCGTAGTCCACCACCATGCTGCTTCCCGGCCAGCTGAAAGGCGGATAGTTTTTGAGTCTGGCGCCCTGGTTGGAGGCCACCACATAGGTCGTGTTTTCGAGCGCGCGAGTGCGGTTGATCAGTGTCCACCAGTCCATGGGTTCATTTGAACCCCAGGGATCCATATAGGCGGAAACTCGTATGATTACCTCGGCGCCATTAAAGGCGATCTGGCGGATGGTCTCCGGGAACAGCCAGTCGTAGCAGATGGCCACGCCGAGTTTGCCCAGCGGGGTGTCGACCACGGGAAAGGGCTCTTCTGGATAGTCCAGGATATCGTGTGGACTGGAGTGGATCTCCCAGGGTATCCAGGTATTCACCTTGCGGTATTTTGCCAGTACGCCATCGGGGCCGATCAGTACCGTGGTGTTGAACACCTGGTCCGGATAATTGGGATCGGCCTCGAGGAAACTGCCGCTTTGGATGTAGCAGCCGTATTTCCGGCAAAGCCTTTCGTACGCCTCCGTGTGCTCATTGGGAACCGGCAGCGCCAGTTTGCCCCGCAGGCCGGCGACCGTATCGTAAATCGGTGCCGCATGTGCGAACTCCGGGAACACCAATAAACGCACATCGAAGAAAGGTTCGTAGCCGACAATCGTCTGCTCCACGATCTCGCACATGCGGCGGGTACGTTCTCCGATCTCGTCACGGGTGTTGGGACAGGGAAAATCAGTCTGGCAGGCAGCGGCGTAGTACAGATCGGTCATGCTGAGGTCCTCTGGGCAGGATATTTCTGGCGCATTCAACCGGCTTGATCGGTGTGGTTGAGCGATATTGCGCGTTGCGGC
>CAZCDY010000284.1:0-2900 GCA_964497145.1 uncultured Gammaproteobacteria bacterium | reverse complement strand
GCTAAGCTCCACCCCCGGTGGTACATCCGATTTTCTGCGCATATCGTTGCCGATATCCTTCAGCCCGTCCTCACCTGGGCGGACCCAACCGACCCCCCGCACGACCAACTGCTCCGCTCCCCGGTCCACGTACCATCCACCGGCATTACGGTTATTGTCTTCGATAGCCCCGGCCAGGTCGGGTACCGCCAGGCCATAAGCCAGCAGGCGCTTGGGATCGACCTGCACCTGGTACTGGCGGACATCACCGCCGAAAGAAAGTACGTCGGTCACCCCCTCTACAGGCATTAGCAGCTGCTTGACCACCCAGTCGTTCAGGCTGCGCAGCGCCTGTGTGTCGAACCTAGCAGGATCTTCCGTTCGCAGGATGTACTGAAAAACCTGTCCCAGGCCTGACGTATTTGGACCCATTTCCGGTGTTCCCACGCCGGCGGGGATCTGCTCACGGGCATCCTGAAGCCGCTCGAACACGAGCTGACGGGCAAAATAGATATCCGTTCCCTCTTCGAAAACCACCGTGACGATGGAAAGGCCCGTCTTGGAGATGGACCGCACCTCCTCCACACCCGGTAGGGCATACATCACCGCCTCGATCGGATAGGTGATCAGTTGCTCGACCTCTTCGGCGGCCAGGCCCTCGGCCTCCGTGTTGACCGTGACCTGGATATTGGTCACATCCGGGAAGGCATCAAGATTCAGCTTCGGAATAAGAAAGACCCCGGCACCGATGGCCGCAAACAATGTCAGGAGCACCAGCAGGCGATTACGTACCGCCCAGACGATCAATATGTCCAGCATGGTGGTCCCTCAGTGGTTGTGCGGATCGAAGCCGCCCTTGGCGAGCTCCGAGGCGAGGAAAAAGGCACCGCGCGTCACCACCTCGGTACCGGCCGCGATCCCTTCGACCACCGCCAAGCCCCCCGTGGCGTATCGCCGATCGACCTCTACAGGGCGGTAAGCCCCTGGCTCGTCGCCGGCCACGAACACCTGCCAGTCACCATCTTGGCTGCGCAGCACGGCTTCCTCCGGCAGCGCCAGCACGGGAGCACCCTCGCCAGCCTCGATCGCGACATCGACGAACTCACCCGGATGCAGGCGGTGCTCAGGGTCCGGCACCTCGATTCGGACGGCACGGGTTCGGGTTGTTTCGTCAAGCACATGGTGGATCTGCGAAACGCGCCCTGACATCCGGTCCGATCCAATACGGATGTGTGCGACATCGCCGATATGTATCTGCCCCGCATCCGTTGGTGAGAAACCAGCCTCGACCCAGCGCACGGATTCGTCGGTGATTTCGAACAAGGCCCTTCCGGGTTCGACGATCTCACCAATGATGAAGTCATCGGCCACGACCGTTCCGGCACGCGGCGCCAACAACATAAAACTGCCGTCTGCCTTCGACGCGCCTTTGCGCAATAAGGTATCGACCTGCTCGCTCGTCATGCCGTAGGAGATCGCCTTGGCACGAGACTGCTGCTGTGCAATCTGAGCCTCGATATAGCGGCTTTCCGCGACCACCTTTCGGCCCAGGCTGCGGACGCGCTGCCACTCACGCGCAGCGACAACCACGGCTCCTTGCGCCTCTGCCATTTCAACGCTCGATAGCGTCACCAGCGGCTGCGCCGCTTCAACGTGGTCGCCGAGTCTGGCATGGCGTGCAATAACCTGAGCGCCGATCCTTGGTGCTACTCGGTCGGTCGTATAACGGTTGATGCGCACCTCTCCCGGGGCCTGCCGGACCTCACCCAGGGGCCGTGCAACCAAACGTTCGGTCTTTACGCCCAGGGCCTGGATCTGCTCGGGCCGCAGGTGTACCTCGTCCGCGTGATCATCTTGCCCGTCGTCCGCATGACCATGATCGTCATGACCATCGGTCATGATGCTTTCGTCGGCATGATCATCGTGCTCTGAATTACGTTCGGCCGCATGATCATGATCGTCGTGACCATCGGTTTTCGTGCCCTCATCGGCATGGTCATCGTGCTCGGAATGGCGCTCGGCAGCATGATCATGTCCATCATCCCGATGCGGCTCTTGCCCGTCGCCACTGCGGTCGTGCGCGTCTTCGGTACCTTCAGTCGGCGCTATTCCCGGCTTTGATGCCGCATGGTCATGGTCATGTTCGTCATCCGCATCTTCGTGATGCTCAGCCTCTTCATGGGCCTCGTGCTGATCCTCGTCTCCGTGCTCGCGATCATGATCGTCGTGCTCTTTCTCTACGTGCGAAGCATGATCATGCGTCTCTTCCGCGTGATCTGTCGTCATCTCTTTTTCTGCCCACGCATTACCCGCCGACAGCAGACAGAAACCAACTACCACTAGTACAAATCTCATTGCGATTCTCCCTGCCGCTCCAAACCAAGCCATGCCTGTACCTGTCCGGCTGCACGCAGCCATCCGATCCATGCCCGCCAAAGATCGCGCCGCAACGCGAGGCCGGCGGATTCGGTGTCGAGCGTCTGCTGGACCTGGACCAGATAATCGGTCGTCGCCAACTCCCCGGCCCGCCACAGTCTTTCAAGCAGCTTCAACCTTGCATCGAGGCGGCCTCGACCCTCGTTTTCCCAAACCCTCCACGCAGCGGCCAGTTTCTCGAAACGCAGTTGTTCCGCCTGCAACTGGGCCTGTGTGGTGCGTTCGACTTGGGCACCGTCCTCTGTTGCCTGAACAGATTCGCTGCGCGCTGCATCGACATCCGCGCGGTAGTCATTAAGAAATTGCAGAGGGATACTCAGACGCAAGCCGACGAGATTTTCATCGTCTTCGCGCCCGCCCTTGATGCCAAACGTCGGATCGGCGCGCCGGTCGAGATCTGCCTGACGCACCGCGGCACTGGCTGTTTGGGCACGCGCTCTGGCCGCACGCACCGCGGGATGGCGCCCGCCAAGCTCCTGTGGCGA
>CAZCDY010000283.1:0-2907 GCA_964497145.1 uncultured Gammaproteobacteria bacterium | reverse complement strand
TGAACATGGTATTCCCGCTTATATGCAAAGTAAGTCATGGATATGAAAGCTAAAAAAACGGCTCGTTTGCAATCGAGTGGGAGTAGCCGGCACTGGCAGGCAATGTCTGGCACTGGTTGGCAACGGCAGGCATTTGGCCGATCGTTCTACAAACCCCACAGTGTGGAAAGGGGAGGCAGCCCATACATTGCTACCCAGAGGCGGCGTTTCATCGCCATCGTACAGCAGCACACCTGCTGTAAACTGATCACCGGCCCAGGCTGGCGAGTTGTTTCAATCCACGCGGATCGCGTTTTTGATTGGCGGATGCATCTTCTTCGGCGCTGCTTGCCTATGGGAGACCGGCGAGATGTGGTCCTTGTTTATTCGGGCATGATTGAGAAATGTCGCGATCCCGCTCGACCCTGAGCAGGGCGTTGCCCGAGGTCGTTTTGATCCTCTATCGGTCGCGTTTGACCTTTCTTGCAGCCTGCTCCGGCGTGAGTTTCGCCACTTGAGTCAGCGCATCGTGAGTGCGTTGGCGCAGATTGAGTGTGCTGCTGCCGTTTTCCCAGTTGCTGACTGTAGGCGGGCTGACGCCAACCAACTTTGCGAACTGTGATATGTTCATCCTAAAGCGCTTGCGTAGCCTGGTGACCGCCGCTGCTGTTGGATTGAATGCTGTTTTCTTCTTCCGGGTCGCTTTTTTGCCAACGGAACGTCTGTTGCGGCCGGGCTTTACCGGCGCTTCCATGTCCACGCCAAATACGTCGGAAAGATCAGACTCTGCCAGCCGGCGCCGTTTTCCCTTTTCGGATGTGGCGGACTGCAACTCCAGCTCCTGGCTGATCAAGGCTTCATGGTCGACATTGCGCAGCAGAAAAAGGAGCTCTGGTTGCTGATCCAGCCTGGCGCCCACGCCGTACAGCACGGCGGCAATGTGCTTGCACATCTCGGCCCAGTCCGGGCAGTCACAGGCAAGTCTTATCTCGCTGGGTTTGGGGAACAGGCCCTTGTTCTTGTCTGTCACTATCCCCATCACGTTATCAGAGAAACGCCCCTGCAACAGTTCCAGCATGGAACCGATCTGACCGGCGCACTGTTGGCGTATGTCGTTCCATTTGCGCGTAGAGAGCGGCGTAATGGTTATGTTGATGCGATAGAGTGTTGAGCCGCTGACGATGGCCTCGACCTTGCCCTTCGAGATGGCCAAATGACAGACCGAACCGTTGCGCACATAGGTTCGCCCCCTTGGCAGGCGATTCTCGTAATCACTGAACTTCTCCAGATGGCTACACCAGGCCTGACCCCAGAAGGTACTGGATATCTTTCGCCCATGGACCTCGATGGGCTCGATCTTCATCCCTTTCTTTCTGAGTTTATCGATCTCTTTGGCCGCATTGGCACGCCGTTTGGCTACCGGAACGTATGGGGCCCATCGGCCGTAATTCATGATGTTTCGCCTGTCATACCCGTGTTTTCTCAATATCGAGTGATACCAGATCGAGCAACGTCTCGTTGTCCATCTCTGTAAGCAGCGCGTCGGCGCCACCGCTCAGCAGATCATTGGCGAGGGCCGCTTTCTCGTTGATCAAGGTATCGATCTTTTCTTCAACCGTTCCCTGGCAGACAAACTTGTGAACCAGTACATTCTTTTTCTGCCCGATGCGAAAGGCGCGGTCCGTGGCCTGGTTTTCCACGGCCGGGTTCCACCATCGATCGAAATGGATGACATGGGATGCCTGTGTCAGATTGAGACCGGCGCCTCCCGCCTTGAGGGAGAGCACAAAGAAGGGCGGCCCCTCTTCGTCCTGGAACTGTTCAACCAGTTTCTGCCGCTGCTTGACGGCAGTGCCGCCATGCAGGACCAGACCGTGCCGGCCAAACTGCTGAGCCAGAAAGTTCTCCAGTGGGCCGGTCATTTCACGGAACTGGGTGAATACCAGCATTTTCTCCTGGCGTGACGCGATTTCTTCACACAGTTCGGCCAGGCGCTGAAACTTCCCACTCTTTTCGGGAGCGTACTCCTCATCTCCCAACAGTTGTGAGGGATGGTTACAGATCTGCTTGAAGCGCAGCAGGTAAGACAGCACCAGGCCGCGACGTTTCATGCCTTCAAGATTCTCAATGGCCTTCGCCATCTGTTTTGCGGCGCGCTGATAGTGTGCCGCCTGGGCCTTGCTCAGACCGCAGTATGTAGTGACCTCGGTCTTTTCCGGTAAATCGCTGATGATCGAACGATCGGTCTTGAGTCGGCGCAGGATATAAGGGCCGACCAGATTGCGTAACGGCGCATATTGATCGCTCTCGCGCTCGGACAGCGATTTTGTGAACCCCTTGAATCGTTTGGCCGATCCCAGCAGCCCGGGGTTGAGGAAGTCGAACAGGGACCAAAGATCCGACAGCCGGTTTTCCACCGGCGTGCCGGTCAGGGCGATACGGGATTTGGCGCTGAGCCTCTTGACCGCTCTGCTCTGTCTGGTGCCTGGGTTCTTGATCGCATGGGCCTCATCCAGCACCAGCAGTTGCCACTCATGCTGTTGAAGCCATTCTTGACGCATGAGCGTGCCATAGGTGGTCAATACCAAATCGATGTCCTGCAAGGCAGCATGGTCTTGTGCCATCGCATCCATGGTCTTTTTGTTGAGCTGAGAGCTGTGTATGAACAGGCAGCGCAGGGAAGGGGAAAAATGCTCCAGTTCGGTTTTCCAATTGCCGATCAGAGAGGCTGGAAGCACCAATAAAGAGGGTTGGTCTCGCTGCTTTCTTTTCAGGACAAGCAGCAGCGAAATAACCTGTATGGTCTTTCCCAGCCCCATATCATCCGCCAGGCAGGCCCCCAGTCCAAGCTGTGAAAGCAGCCACAACCAGTTAACACCTGTTTGCTGATAGGGTCGCAGGGTCGCTTTGAGTGCCTTGCCGGGGTCG
>CAZCDY010000282.1:0-2918 GCA_964497145.1 uncultured Gammaproteobacteria bacterium | reverse complement strand
CGGCTGTCTTGCCTCTACGCGCCAATCGATTGGCTTGAACTTCTGCGAGGCGATGAGCGCCGTGGCGTGGTCCGGTGCCGGTGGGTTCAAGTAAGGGTAGGGGTTTAGGTCCGCAAACGAACGCGACCAACAGCGATTCCGCAGAAGCGGACCAAAGAAACCCCGCCGAAGCGGGGTTATGCAGCCGGTGTCAAGCGAGAGTCAGTTCGCCTTGATCTGCTTCCGATGCCGATAACTGATACCGGCGATCCCGAGGCCGAGCAATGCAAGCGTTGCTGGGACAGGAACGCGCGCCTCTACTAGGGCATCGCCCACGTCCGCCCCGGTCAGGCCTGCGTCGCCAAGAAAGCTGGCAAATTCTGGCGAGACGAGAAGATCGGCCCCGATAGTCAAGCTGCTCTCTTCCGGCGCTAGCAGCGAGGGGGCCCCAACGTCAAACAAGATAGCCATTACGCCAACGGTGCTCTCAACGAAGAAGCCACTCGTATCCACACCGACCCGGCTGGCATCGTAACCAATCGTGAAATTGCCGACTTCAACTGCATCTGCGTTAAAGAATACCGATCCAACATGCTCGATTGCGCCGGAGAAAGGCGCAAGGGTTCCGGGTGTGTAAGAGAACGTTGTCGGCAGCAACGGGGGGGTAGCAGACCGAGAGTTAATGGCGAACGCCACCGAGTCGGGTAGGTTGCCCGGTGCGATGACATCCGGTGAAACCCCAGACAAATCAAGCCCAACGCTTGAGAGCACCCCTGTGTCCAAAAGCACGCTCGTTTGTCCGGTTGCGACGTTCACAACTGACGCGGTAGCGACCATTGGCATCAAGCCGCCAAGCAGCAAAAGAGGACAGAGAAATAATTGGCAGAGTTTTCTTTTCATAGCGTGATCCTAAAAATTGAAGCGACTGAAATGGAATCGGAAGCAACGTGTTCGTGTTGCCCATTGTTTGTACGTAAAAAAATAAGCAAAGCATGTGCCATCAATTTATTTTGCATTCCAGTCAGCGGTTTAAGTTGTGAAAGTTAGATCGTATTCGCTTAATATGTAAAAAATACTGACGATCCTGGTGTCGAGTGAACATGTTTTGTCTAACAATATACGACGCAAGAATTCTGGCTTTGGCTCGCATGCTGGGGAAACCTGTACTCATCCGAAAGCAAGGAAGTAACGCGGTGGAGGTGGGCCAACTGGGCAAGCCTGGCCACGTCTGCCAAGCGCTACGGAACTGGTCGTTCAGCCAATGTTGCGGAAAGACAGTTTCTACGCAGAGCGGACGAAACGTCCCGGTAGCAATTTTTTGATACGTATCCGTGATGCAAACCGGACCCGATTTGTTGGGGCTCAACCCAGTTGCGATTTCTCGTTTAGCTGGGTGCGCGGTTGGTCTAACCTAGCCATTGTGCTGAAATGCCCTGCTGGCCAATGAGTATATGGCGAACGAATTCGAACCTACGTCCGTTGATAGCAGCCGGCTGAAGCAGTTGAACCTGGAACTCGGCCAGCTCGCAAGCAAACACAAGGCCTGCCGCCTCAATAGCGGAATCTTTAGCGGTCTAGGTGCGGTGGTGCTCGTGATTAGCCTGCTTGGTCTGATCCACCTTTTGCCGTCGGGCGTGGACGATTGGACAGAAAACCCGAATTCGCCAGTCTATGCCATTGCCATCCAAGATCAGAGCGCCATCATGCTGCGAGGCGTGGTCGTAGCCGTCGGTTTGGTTACCGGCTTGGCGTTCCTGTACACCGCCCGCTTGCGTTGTTCACAGCGGCGTAGTCTGTGGAAGCGGGAGGGCGACCTGCGCAGGGAGATGCGCCGAATGCGAGATGAGCTTTACATCGTGGACCAGCTTCAATCCGTCCATGAGACGCATCCGAAACGTCACCTCGCGCAGACGGCGCCGCTGAATCCTGACGAAGCGAGGGGCGAGTACGTCGGGCTCTACAATCCACCGGCCAGCCACCGTGACCATAGCCCTGCGCGCGTCTAGTATTGGCCCCACTCAGGCTTGATGGTCTCGGCCTTTGCAGGCCGCTGGCGGACGCTTCCCACCGGATCAGCCACGAGGGCGAAAGTCTGTTTCTGGGTGCACCCAATCACCTTGACGTTCGCGTACAGCTGACTGACAGTTGCAATGCCCAGCCGATGAATGATCGTTCCGGCCGACTGCCGACGAATGACCTGAGAGCTGCATTTTGAAATGGCGTGAACCTTGTCGGCAAGACGGTTAGGGGCTTAGACAAAGAATTTTTAAGTTTCTATCAGTGTGGCCGATTGAGTAATCAAAGCGAAGACTGTGGTGTGGACCTAGTGTTTCGCTGAACCTAACCGGAATCTTTGTAAGGGAATGAATGCCAGCGTTGTTGTGCCGTTTCTGTAGTTAGGAAATGCCTGATACGCTGCTCAGTCCCAATGCTAACCTCCTAGGTTCAACGTTTGGGTCCATCCCACAGTCTTTGCCTTTCTGCCAATTTCCTCCGCTCCGTCCATTTCTCTTCAGTCATGCAGGGATGGCATTCCGCTTGTTTCACCGGCAGCCGCTTCGCCCGATTGAATTCACCGCCGATTGCAGTCCTTCACCACTGGCGAAGGATGCGCATCTCATAAAACCGTCCGTACAGTTCAGAGACTGTGGCCGGGATCTTGTCCTTTGCCTGATCACCATGCTCTTTCATGGTCTTTTCAGCTTCCAGTTGCTCCCGTGCCGCCTTCAGACTGACATCAGGATACTGCTCGATATCGATGATTCTTTTTTCGTTCATGCCCACATGACTCCGGCTTGGTTCGCTGACTGACTACCGAAGCCACTCGCCGGTTGTTTCGCTTTCAACGCCATTCGATTGTCCCGCACGGGTCAAAACGACTGCGCGGATCCGTGGCGCATGGCATCAGGCATTTCTTGCATGCCGGGAATGGTGGATTG
>CAZCDY010000281.1:634-2947 GCA_964497145.1 uncultured Gammaproteobacteria bacterium | reverse complement strand
GGCCCCGTCTCCGGCGAACAGCCAGTCGTCACCGGCATAGCCATACAAGCGATCATCACCGGCGTCGCCATCCAGGTTGTCCTGGCCAGACGTGCCTTTGAGCAGATCATCGCTGACACCGCCCGCGGAGAAAGCCACGTCGCCGATCTCCATATTGAAACCGATAGAGGCCGTTGCGCCCTGCGGGTCCGAGGCCGAGAGCTGCAAGGCGTAGATACCGGCATCGCCGTCCAGTGCATGGATATCGAGGACGCCCGTGACAGGATCAAAGCCGAGCCACTGCGGCAAGGTTCCACCATCGGCAGAGGCCAGCTGATAACTCAATACGTCACCATCCGGGTCATCGAACAGGTCCGTTGTCAGGGCGAGCAGAACGGGCCGACCCTCGTCGGCAGCGATGTCCGGCAGGACACCGGTCAGTGATGGGGCTGAATTGCCGTGCAGGTAGAGATCGAGCTGTTGCTGGGTAAAAAAGGCCCCGGAGGCAAAGATAAAGCCGGCGATCCGATCCATGCCTGCACCACCCTTGATCACGATGGCGTCGTTCGCAGAATAGCCCAGGTGCAGATCATCCTGGTTCGGCGTGAATGTGAGATCCCCGGGGTCGATGCCTTTGCCGAACCGAATCTGGCTGGCAGTATCCGGATCATCGATCACCGACATCCCTCCATTCACCAGACTGTCGCCGATTGAAAAGACATAGGTGTCAATGCCCGGCCCGCCGGACAGCTGGTCGGCACCGGTACCGCCGTCGAGCACATCGTCACCCGTGCCGCCAACCAGGCGGTCGTTTCCGCCCATGCCATGGAGTTGGTCATTGCCATCGCCACCGAACAGGCCGGCATTCTCCGTACCCGACTCGTCGAACTCGGAGCCCACAAGTACATCATCACCACCCAGGCCCTGGAGTTGTGGCCTGCTTCCCGGGTTGGGGGTACCGATTTCAATCCGGTTGTCCAGCTCATTGCCGAACAGCACTACCCCATCGGCGTTCCAGACCTCACCGGAATAGTCATAGCGCAGGTTCTCGACATTATCCGGCAGGCCGTCGGAAAGAATCATGACATCGGCGCGCAATATCAGCGTGTCTTCGCCCTCACCAGCATGCTCGATGATGCTGGCCAGGCCCCACATGTGCTGGGGTTGCGTGACCTGATACACATCGTCCCCGGGACCACCGGCGAGTTCGTATATCGGATCACTGCCATTCGACAGGTAGGTCGAGGTGACGATGCGATCGTTGCCTGCGCCACCGTAGACCTGGTATAGGCCTTCCAGCCAGTCGTCGCCTGCTCCGCCGTAGATCACGTCGAGTCCGCCCCTGCCGTTTATGCGGTCGTCGCCATCGCCCCCGCTAAGCACATTCGCGTTCGAGTTGCCGTTGATCAGGTTGCCCATCGAATTCCCACTGCCCGAAATAGGATCTGAGCCGGTCAGGCCCAGACCCTCGACATGCTCAGGCAGCACATAATCGACCGATGCGGAGACGAAATCGTGACCGCCGGCCTGGGTTTCGATCACCGCATCATCGACATGATCGACCACGTAGCTGTCATTGCCGGTGCCGCCCACCATGATGTCGACCCCCGACCCGCCATCGAGTGTGTCCTTGCCGGCCCCACCGCTCAGTCGGTCGGCACCCGCATCCCCGCTGATCTCATCCTTGCCCGAGGTGCCCTGCAGCACATCGTCCCCGGCCGTTCCGCCGATCTGATTTGGGGTTGCCGCGAAAATCGCTTCGAGTTCAAAAAGACCCAATACCTCTCCCGAGGCAAACTCGAATCGATTGACGAGATTGCCGCTGGCACCGTCGGCCAGCACGAGTGTCTGCGGACCTGCAGACATCAGCACGGTCGATCCGAAGAACTGAAAACTCAGGTCTGTTGGCTCGATCCCGGCACCGAAGCGAACGGTGCTGCTGCGATCCAGACTATCGATGATGTGATGCTGCGCGGAACGGCTGGCAGCTGATGCAGGATTGGCAAGAATGAGATAGGTATCACTGCCCGCACCACCCACCAGACGGTTGGTACCGCTGCCACCTTCGAGCAGGTCGTTGCCGTCGCCCCCGAGAAGCCGGTCATCGCCGACCCCGCCCGCGAGCTCATCATGCAGACCACTGCCGAACACCAGGTCGTCCCCGGCGCCACCATCGAGATAATGGGCGCCGGGTATGTGCGAGGCAAAGAGGGACCGGTAATCGATCGCCGGGCCGTCCCCAAAGACAAACGCGTCGATGGAACCGGTGAGGCCGCCAGACACATACACGGCATCGGTTTCGGCATAGTGCAGAACGAGGTCGTTACCGTCTCC
>CAZCDY010000281.1:0-624 GCA_964497145.1 uncultured Gammaproteobacteria bacterium | reverse complement strand
AGAGGCAAACTCGATGCGATTCCCCTGGCCAGCCGAGTCGACAATCGTGTCGGCCTCGCCATCGAGCACCGGACTGTCGCCTGCAGAGAACAGGTACGCGTCGGCGTCCGCACCGCCTTCGAGATAATCGACCCCCGGGCCTCCCGACAGACGGTCATCACCCGGGTCACCCCACAGGCTGTCGCGACCCTCACCACCATTGAGCACATCATTGCCCAGGCCGCCCGACAGCTCATCCGAACCCGTGCCGCCAAACAGGCTGTCGTTGCCACTGAGAACAAACAGGTCGGTATCGTCGCCGTACAGGATGTCGTTTTCACTGCCACCGTGCAGGATGTCGTTGCCGCCCTGCCCGACCAACTGATCCTCCCCCGCGCCGCCATACAGCACATCCGCACCGTGATAAACGGCATCCAGACCCTCCAGGTCACCAAACAGGGCGTCATTGTCATCTCCACCCAACAGTACATCCGCACCGCCGTTGCCCGTGAGAAGATCGTTGCCACTGCCGCCGTCGAGATAATCGTCCCCATGGTATGTCGCGTCATCTCCGATCAGCAGCCGGTAATCGCCATCGAGCACGTCATCGCCCGTACCACCCAGAAGGATGTCGTCACCACCGTT
>CAZCDY010000280.1:0-2956 GCA_964497145.1 uncultured Gammaproteobacteria bacterium | reverse complement strand
CCTGGATACGGCGCTCTACCTGCGCATCGCACCCGAGCTGTATCTCAAGCGCCTGGTGGTCGGCGGCTTCGAGCGGGTATTCGAGATAAATCGCAATTTTCGCAACGAGGGTCTGTCGACGCGCCACAATCCGGAATTCACCATGATCGAGTTCTACGAGGCCTACGTTGACTATCATCGTTTAATGGATCGCACCGAGGAACTCATGCAGGGCATCGCACGTGATCTTCTGGGCAATGCCGAGGTCGGGTATCAGGGCGAGACCTACCATTTCGGCAAGACGTTCACGCGTATGACGGTCAAGGAATCGATACTCCATTTCAATCCGGACATCAGCGCTTCCGAACTCGATGCGCTGGAGACCGCGACCGCGCACGCCAGGCGCCTCGGTATCGATGTCAGACCCAGCTATGGCCTGGGCAAGGTGCAGATCGAGATTTTCGAGAAGACGGTGGAGCATCAGCTAAAGGACCCCACGTTCATCACGGCTTATCCGACCGAGGTGTCGCCACTGGCGCGCCGCAACGATGAGGACCCGTTCGTTACGGATCGATTCGAGTTCTTCGTCGGCGGGCGCGAGATCGCGAACGGTTTTTCCGAGCTCAATGACCCCGAAGACCAGGCTGAGCGCTTTCGCCGCCAGGTCGAGGAGAAGGAGGCCGGAGATGAAGAGGCGATGCACTTTGATGCTGATTATGTCCGTGCCCTGGAGCACGGTCTGCCGCCGACGGCGGGGGAGGGTATCGGCATCGATCGCCTGGTGATGTTGTTCACCAATGCGGCTTCGATTCGCGATGTGCTACTGTTCCCGCACATGCGCCCCGAGGCATGAATCCGCCTTGCGTGCAGGACATACAAGCCGGACAAAAGTCTGATTTGGCTGTCTTATCGGCTTTTTGCGGCTGATTGTTGATTTCAGTCAAGAACATCGGGTCGGGAATTCCGGAGTATCGGGGGAGGTCCATCGTCACGTCAGTATCAAAAGCAGAATAATTAGACGATGGGTGTGGCCGTGGTGCAGGGCATTGCGGCGAAACGGCCTGCCGGAAGTGCAAGCCACCAAAGGACGCGCAAGGTGTCCTCGGAGGAAAACGATGTCGGATGGGGACCGATCGGTTCGGCGCCTGTATGCTTTTCTGAAGCGGCGTTCGCCCGTGCTTTTGTTGGTCGTGGGTGTCTTGGCGGGCATCGTGTTCTGGGGCGCGTTCAATACCGCCATGTCGATGTCCAACACGATGGAGTTCTGTATCAGCTGCCATGAAATGGGTGAGACCCCTTACAAGGAGTACATGGAGTCCGAACACTTCAAGAATCCCTCCGGCGTGCAGGCTACCTGCGCGGACTGCCACGTGCCGCGCCCCTGGTTCCACAAGGTGGTCCGCAAGGTCAAGGCGACCACTGAGCTGTACCACAAGATGCTCGGGACCATCGACACACCTGAAAAGTTCGAAGCCAAGCGCTGGGAAATGGCCAACCGGGTTTGGGACAGCATGCGTGAATCAGACTCGCGTGAATGCCGCAACTGCCACGATTTCGAGGCAATGGATCTGAGCGAACAGGATAGAAGCGCCCGGAAGAAACATGCCAAGGCGCCTTTGGAAGGCAAAACCTGCATAGACTGTCACAAGGGTCTCGCCCATGAATATCCGGAGCGACCCGAAACGGAACAGGCGGAAGAGGTGGCGTCGCAATGAGCCGGTGGCCCACATCCTGGTTGCCTGGGATTTTGTGCCTGCTGACGTTGCTCGCGGGGGCGGCGCAGGCCAACGATTTGGAGAAGGCGCTCATCCGGGCAGCGATTGCCGGTGATATCGGGGAGGTCAACACGCTGCTCGATGACGGTGTCGATGTGAACGCGCGCAACGAGATCGGCAAAACAGCGCTGATGTATGCTGCGGAGGAGGGGCGCAACGAGGTCGTCGATGTGTTGCTTTCGCGCGGCGCCTATGTGAACGCACAGACCAACTCGGGTTGCACGGCCCTGCAGTTCGCGGCGGAGAGCGGCTGGGACCCGGTGGTCGGACAGTTGATCAAGCGTTTCGCCGATATCGGGATTACCACGCGGCAGGGTGAGGATGCACTCATCATGGCGGCCCGCGCGGGCAAAGCCGGTGCCGTCGAGCACCTGATAGCGGCCGGTGCCGATGTCACCAGGGTAGACCGGCACGGGCGGACGGCGCTGATGACCGCGGCTGCCGATGGTTATGACAAGGTGGTGGTGCACCTGTTGGCCGGTGGAAGTGACCCGAGGGCGACGGATGAGCACGGCGCCTGCGCCCTGATGCTGGCGGCGGCGGGTGGGTATGTCGAAGTGGTCAGACTCCTGGTTGCGGGTGGGGCCGATACCGAGCAGGTTGATGATACCGGTTCGACGGCGCTTCTCTGGGCGGCTGAGCTTGGGCGTGCCGCGGTAATCGATACGCTGCTGCAGGCTGGCAGCAGTGTCGATGCGTCGAATCATGAGGGTTGGACTGCCTTGTTCGAGGCTGCCTTTGGCGGTCATGTCGCCGCGGCCGAGAAACTCCTTGCCGCGGGTGCCGACACGGGACTGGAAGACACGGCGGGCCTGACCGCGGCCGATTACGCCGAACAGCGCGGGCACACGGATATCCAGAAGCTCATCCTTGAATCTCAAGAGGCGCGCTAACGCTCTGGCGCGCGGCGCTTTTTCACTCGACCGGCCCGCTTAGACGGTATGCTGGGTGTGCGGTTCATCGGTAAGCGGATCGATCATCTCCTCGCAGTTGCCGTGGTCAGCGGTCAGGATTACCGAGTTGTCATGCGCCACGGCGTTGTTCAGGCACCCCGGGTTGATACCGAACCCGTCGAGTACAATCAGGGCCACTGCACGCCGGGGGATGCCATGCAGGCTGCTCATAGGCTTTCCTACTCCCTGAACGCGGCTGCTGACTTCAAACTGCCGTCGTCAAACACAGGCTGTTGGCTGAGACGCCAG
>CAZCDY010000279.1:0-2994 GCA_964497145.1 uncultured Gammaproteobacteria bacterium | reverse complement strand
GGTTGCCGATTTCGAAAACCCGGGCCTTGCCCTGCTGGTCTTCCTGTAGCGATTTGAAGACGGCTAGAAAATAGTTGGGTGTCAATGATCACCTCAATGGAGCCATTCCGGGATCGGTTTATTGGAGCCACCCTGGGATCGGTCTAATGGAGCCACCTCAGGATCGCCCTATTGGGGCCACCTGATGATCGGCCTAATGGGGCCACCCGGCACCGGTTTTACCTTCGAACTGACCTAATCGCCTCCCGTATCGTGACCGCACTTTTGAGTGTGGAGAGAAAACGGGATGGCCAAACGGAGGTTCGAGATGTATCACTATCGACAAGCCCTGGTGCGCATGCGCCTGGGGGATTCGGATCGACAGATCGCTAAATCGGGACTGATGGGCCGGCGCGTTTCCGCGGCCGTCAGAGGTGAAGCCGCAGCGCGCGGCTGGTTGGACACCGATCAGCCGTTGCCACCTGATGAGACGCTGGCGAGCGTATTTGACGCACCTAAAAAGCAGCGTGCCCGCCAGAGCTCCAGCCTGGAGCCACACCGCGATCAGATTACGTCATGGTACGAAGACGGTGTGCAGGGCACGACCATCCACAATGCACTGAAGCGTCGCCACGGTTTCACCGGAAGCTACTCGGCAGTGCGTCGGTTTCTGCAGGGCCTGGCAGACACGACCCCGCGCGTAACCACGGTGCTCGAGTTTGCGCCTGGCGATGCGGCACAAGTGGATTTTGGTCAAGGACCCAAGATCACCGATGTGCATACCGGTGAGCAGTTCAAGACCTGGTTCTTCATCATGACACTGGCCTGGAGTCGGCATCAGTACGCCGAGCTGGTACGGGATCAGTCAGTCGAGACCTGGCTCGGCTGTCACCGGCGCGCCTTCGAGCATTTCGCCGGCGTACCGGCGCGGATTCTGATCGACAACCCCAAGTGCGCAATTACCAAGGCCTGCTACTACGACCCCCAAGTACAACGCAGCTACGCTGATTACGCGGAAGGCTACGGCTTTCTGATCGCCCCGTGCCCGGTCGCCGATCCCCAGAAAAAGGGACGCGTTGAATCGGGCGTCAAATACGCCAAGAACAATTTCATGCCGCTGCGCGAGTTCCGCGACCTGGTCGACGCCAATGCCCAGTTGATGCAGTGGGTCATGGCACAAGCGGGTAACCGCGTTCATGGCACCACACGCACCGCGCCGCTGACCCGGTTCGCCGATACCGAGCGGGAGTTACTCAAGCCACTGCCTTCACCGGCGCCGGAGTGTGCACAGTGGGCGACCGGAAAGCTGCATCCCGATTGCCACGTACAGGTCGAGAAGTGCCGCTACTCGGCACCCTGGCGACTGGTGGGTCAAGTACTGGATATACGACTGAGCGAGACCACCGTGCGGATCTATCAAGCCCATGAGCTAAAGGCCGTGCATCCACGCGGACGCGGGCCGGGGTACCGTCACACCATTGATGATCATCTGCCACCGGACGCCGTCGCCTACAAGATGCGCACGCCCCAGTGGTGTCTAAAGCAGGCCGCGGCGGCCGGTCCTCACTGCCTTCGTTTGGTTGAGCGACTGTTTGAGCACCGCGTGCTCGATAAGCTCCGGGCCGCACAGGGTGTGATTAATCTGGTCAAACGCTACGGACCGGCGCGCACCGATGCCGCCTGCCAGCGCGCGCTGTACTTCGACAACGTGCAGTACCGCAGTGTGCGCATCATTTTGGAGAACGCACTGGATCAAATCGTCGATACCGAGCAAGCGTTCGATTCCCTGTCCGACGCCTACACCGGCGGCGCCAAGTTCGGCCGCGACACCAAAGACCTGTTCGACCCGCACTGACGGCCGTGCGTTGCCTCGACCCGTTGCTGTCCATGGTCGTGCGGCAGCAGCAATCCCCTGACCTACAAGGTCAACCACTTTAACTGAAGGACATGCATTATGAGCATAATGACACCGCTACCAGAACTCACCCCGATTCTGAAGCAGCTGCGCCTGTCGGGTCTGCTGGAAAGCTTGGAGACCCGCAACCGTGAAGCCATTGAAAACAAACTGACCTATCCCGAGTTCCTCGCGCTCATGATCCAGGACGAAGCGGCTCGGCGTGATCAGAAAAAGTATGCCATGCGATTGCGTCGCTCCGGCTTTCGGGGTGACAAGACGCTCGAGGGCTTTGACTTCAACTTCAACCCTGGCCTGAACCAAGAACTGATCAACGAGCTAGCCCGCTGTGGCTTTGTTGATGAAAAAGTGGCGGTGTTGATTGCCGGCCCCTGCGGTACCGGCAAGAGCCACCTTGCACAGGCCATTGGTCACTGCGCCGTGCGGGCCGGGGTCGATGTGATGTTTACCACGCAGTCGAATCTGCTGTCGCAAATCAACGCCGCACGGGCAACCGGCAATATCGAACGCAAGATGCAGACGCTGACCCGCGTCCCACTGTTAATCATTGATGACTTTGGACTCAAACCGCTCAAACCGGGGCAGGACGAAGACTTCCATGACCTGATTGGCGAGCGTTACGAGCGGGCCGCCACGATCATCACCAGCAACTTGGATTTCGGCGAATGGGGCGAGGCCTTCCCGAACAAACTGCTTGGCGCCTCGACACTTGATCGGATACGCCACGGGGCTTATCAACTGGTGCTGGATGGGAAAAGTTACCGCGCCCCGCGACCCGAAACCAAGCGCGCAAAAACATCGGTTGAAAAATCGACCAAAACAGCGCTTTAATCTACCCCCTTCGGAGGCGTAAAACCGCATGAAAAAGTGGCTCCATTAGAGCGATCATGGGTGGCTCCAATAGGGCGGTCAGTGACAGACGATCCGGATAGACCCACAGGCTCACCGGCCTGTTGGCGAAGCTCGCCGGCACACTGTAACGGTTATGTTCATGGCTGATCAGGCAGGTCGAGGTCACACGCTTGTTGAATTCGATGAAACCATCGAAGGTGGCGGGCACGTCCATCAGGCCGTCCCGTTCCGCCTGCCAGTAGTCGTCC
>CAZCDY010000278.1:1928-2998 GCA_964497145.1 uncultured Gammaproteobacteria bacterium | reverse complement strand
CCTCCCGTCGCTCACCATCGCTAGCCACGAACGTAATTTTGATCATCTTGAACTCCGCATTTCGATCTCGAGAGTCAGCGGGCGCGGAGCCGCACCGGCAGCCTGGTGATTCCGCGGACGAGGTTTGAAAAAAGACGCTCTGGTTCACCTGTAACCTCGACCCGGGAAAAGCGCTTGTGAATTTCTTCCCAGATGATCCGCAGCTGCAGTTCCGCGAGCCGGTTTCCCATGCAGCGGTGAATGCCATAGCCGAATGAGAGGTGATGGCGCGGATTTTTGCGGTCGATGATGAACTGGTCCGCGCGCTCGATAGCACTCTCGTCGCGGTTGCCTGACAGGTACCACATCACCACCTTGTCGCCCTTCTTGATCTGTTTGCCGCCGATCTCCCAATCTTCCAGCGCGGTGCGGCGCATATGAGTGAGGGGGGTCTGCCAACGGATGATTTCCGGAACCATTTTGCTAATGAGCGAAGGATCCGCGTCGAGTTTCGCGTACTCGTCCGGGCTTTGGTTCAAGGCGAGCACGCCGCCGCTGATGGAATTGCGTGTTGTGTCGTTTCCACCGACGATCAGCAGCATAAGATTGCCGAGAAACTCGAGGAACGGCATGTCGCGCGTGGCGGGAGAATGAGCCATCATCGAGATGAGGTCGTTCTTCGGCTCCTCGTTTATCCGTTCGTCCCACAGAGTCTTGAAATACATCGCGCAACCGATGAGTTCTTCGCGCCGCGCCTCGTAGGATTCGACGATCCCGGTTTCAGGTGCCGCAGTTGCTACATCGGACCAGCGCGTCAGCTTGCGCCGCTCCTCCCAAGGGAAATCAAACAAGGTTGCCAGCGTCATCGTCGTCAACTCGATCGCAACCTTGTCCACCCAGTCGAAATCTTCGCCAATCGGGAGTTCATCGAGAATCTCTCCCGCGCGCTTGCGGATGATCGGCTCGAGCAGTTGCAGGTTGGACGGAGCCACTGCCGGAGTCACCGCCTTGCGCTGCTGATCGTGCTTGGGCGGGTCCATCGCTATGAACATTTCAAGTTCGAGCGCGCCTTCCACCGAATGCATGTCCTG
>CAZCDY010000278.1:0-1918 GCA_964497145.1 uncultured Gammaproteobacteria bacterium | reverse complement strand
AAGCCCTTATGATTAGTGTCCACCGCCATGATGTCGTCGAACTTGGTAATGGACCAGTAAGGGCCGACATAGCTCTCGCGGCAGTAGTGGACAGGTTCTTCGGCGCGCAACCTGTCAAAAAATAGACCGATGGTATCGTTCTGAAACAGGCTTGGCCGGGCCACGTCGATTTCCTCGATCGGAATTGACGCGATCCTCGCCGCGGCATCCGGCTCGGCGATCTGGCTGTCCATAAGAACTATTCCTTCTACATCTCAGGCCTGATCGGCCTTCAGTCATCCTTAAGGGAGACATCTCGTGCAGTCAATAAATCGTATACTCTTTTAGTCCCTTGCAGACACCAATCCCATCGGATAGTGTGCCGATCCAGCGAAGGTTTGCTAATATCCTTATACTGTTTATTCGAGAGGTGCGGGTGTGCTGATGAGTGGCGGATGTCAGCGGTGAAGAAGGCCAAGCGTGCCCTTTCTCTTGCGCAAAGCATCGTGCGGGACATCGAGGCGGGTCGCCATAACCCGGGTGACAGGCTTCCGCGCGAGGATGAAATGCTCGCGCGTTACGAGGTTGCGCGCGCAACTTTGCGGGAGGCTTTGCGGTTCCTGGAATTGCAAGGGGTCATCCATCTCCAGCTCGGCCGTGGTGGAGGTCCCGTCGTAGCCCGTCCGCAGACCGGCGATTTTGCAAGCAGTTTGTCATTGATTCTGCATTTCATGGAAGCCGATTTGCGTGGTTTGCTTGAATTGCGCGAAGCAATTGCTCCCGATGTCGCAGGGTATGCAGCCCAGCGTGCAACTACCGCTGATCTCAGCGCGTTGGCAGGGTGTCTGGCGGAATTGAGGCATCATGAAGCCTCTGATCAATTCGAGGAACTTAATCGCAGATTTCACGACTTGTTGGGTTGGGCGAGCGGCAATCCGCTGTTCGGTTTGCTGACCTCTGCGATGCATCTGTTGACCCGCGAGTTTTCCCATTCGCTGGGATATTCGGCACAGGAACGGGCGGTGCAGATGAAGTTTCTGGTGCGGGTGCTCGAGGCAGTGCGGACTGGCGACAGCGCCGCGGCCCGTCAAGCAATGAGCCGGTTGGTGGCCGGCTCTGCCGTCTATCTTTCGGAGCGCAGCCCCGAGCTGGTCTCGCAGCGGGTGCGGTGGGGGCAGCTGTAGAATTTTCAATAGTTTGAGTGTGCGTTTAGGCAAGTGGCTGGAGAGGAAGAATGGCGTTGAAGAGCCGAATATGCGAAATGCTGGGGATCCGGTACCCGATCCTGCTTGCCGGGATGGGCGGAGCGAGCGTTCCGGCGCTGGCGGCTGCGGTTTCGAATGCCGGCGGGCTCGGGGTCCTGGGTGCCGCGGCGTGTTCGCCCGATCAGTTGCGTGACTGGATTCGCCAGACCCGGGAATTGACCGACAAACCTTTCGGTGTCGATACGCTGCTCCCCGCGTCGGTCAGGCGCGGCTCTGCCCCTCAAAGCGGTGCTGCACCCCAAAATCCCATGGATCTGATGGGTGAATATCAGCAGTTCGCGCGCGACTTCATGGATCGTGAAGAGCTTCCGGAGGTCGATGCTGCCGCCGCCATGCGGGCGGCGGGCGCGCCTGAAATGGGCAAGGGCGGCCCGCAGTTGTTCTCGAAGGAATTCTTTGAGGCGCAGATGGAAGTGGTGATCGAGGAAAAGGTGCCGGTTTATGCTGCCGGCCTTGGCAATCCTGAACCGTGGATGGATCGGCTCCATGCCAATGGCACCAAGGTCATGGCGGTGATCGGCAAGGTTAAACATGCCGAGCAAGTGGTCGGTTCGGGCATCGACATGATTGTGGCGCAGGGTCACGATGGTGGTGGTCACAATTCGCCAATCGGCACCATCTCACTGATCCCGCAAGTCGTCGATGCGGTGGGTGATCGTGTTCCCGTGCTCGGG
>CAZCDY010000277.1:0-3009 GCA_964497145.1 uncultured Gammaproteobacteria bacterium | reverse complement strand
CGGATAACGGCGCAGGTAACGATGAGTTCGCTGTGGTTGTTTCTAACGGCACCGCATGGGTAGCCATCGACACTGCCGCGCTCAGCTAATAGGGGAGCAGTATGACTAGCGACGTTCAGGCGGCAACGCTGACAAGCACGGGTGCTGTTTTTGCAGGCCCAGCTCGCATTAAGGCCATTGCGTTCGTGTCTACCGCGAGCGCGGGCAGCATTGTGTTGCGAGATGGTGGCGAGAGCGGCACGGTCTTGATGACATTGGCCACTCAGGCAGGTGTCGACTTCAACGATATTCGTCTTCCGGGCAACGGTTTACGTTTCCCAGAGGACTGTCACGCGACTTTAACTGGGGTCACGTCAGTGACTTTCTTTTACGCATGAGGGGATCGGATATGAAAAAAATGAAAGGTATGAAAAGCAGCTGTAAGACCAAGAAAATGGCCAAGGGCGGCAAGGTTCGAGGCTGCGGCATGGCCAAGAAAGGCGTTCGCAAGGCGAAGATGTACTAATAGATGGCAACCAGCGGTACCACATCGTTTACCCTCGACTTCACAGAGATTGCGGAAGAGGCGTGGGAGCAGGCGGGCAAAGAAATGCGCACCGGCTACGACCTGCGCACGGCCCGCCGATCCATGAACCTGCTCACCATTGAGTGGCAGAACCGTGGAATCAATATGTGGACGATTGAGGAGGGTGCGGTACCGCTGGTTGCCGGAACTGCTGAATACACACTACCTGCAGACACAGTTGATCTGTTAGAGCACGCCATACGCACCAACGACGGTAACACAACAACGCAGACTGATATTTCTATTGGTCGGATCAGCGTAAGCACGTACTCAAGTATCCCTAACAAGTTACTTTCAGGACGACCGTCGCAGATTTTCATCAAAAGGGAGACAGAGGCCCCCAAGTTTATGGTGTGGCCGGTGCCCAGTAACGATGACTATATCTTGCAGTACTGGAGAATGCGTCGAATTGAAGACGCGGGCAACGGTGTTGAGACGCCGGACATGCCTTTTCGCTTTGTGCCTGCGCTTACAGCGGGACTGGCTTACCATTTGGCCAAGAAAACTCCCGATTTGATGCCTCGACTTCCGATGTTGAAGGAAGAATACGAGCAGCAGTTCCGAATGGCAGCCTCTGAGGACCGGGAAAAGGCCACATGGTCCCTAACCCCCCGGATTGCGAGGCGTTGAGTGGCAAACCGCTTCGCTTCTAACCGTCATGCGCTGGGAATTTGCGACCGCTGCGGTTTTTCCTACAAACTCAACACCCTTAGAGAAGAAATCGTCAAAGGGGCTTTGCGTGGAATTCTCACTTGCCGAGATTGCTTTGACCCTGACCACCCGCAGCTGTTTGTTGGCGAACATGTGGTGGATGACCCGCAGGCTTTGCGTCGACCCCGTCCCGATAGCGGGGAATACGGGGATGTACGCGGTATAATCACCCCAATCAAAGGCGTCTATAGTCGTGGGCGTGTTGGCAATGTCACTGTGACGACAACGTAGAGGGTTGGGTAGTGGATTACACGGAACTTACAACCAATATCGAAGATATTACTGAGAATACGTTTACGGCAGACCAGCTGGCGATGTTTACTCGCCAGACCGAGCAGAAAATCTACGAAGCAATCGAGCTTCCTGTCTTACGCCGTAATCAAACTAGCGCGTTTGCGTCAGGTAACCCGTACGTCACACCCCCTGCTGACTTTTTGTATGCCTATTCATTTGCCGTTGTCGACGCTTTCGGTAATTACACGTACTTGTTACGCAAAGACGTCAATTTTTTGAGAGAAGCCTATCCCTCGCAAGCGTCAACGGGAAAGCCTAAGTACTACTCGCAGTTTGATGTGGATTCACTGTTTGTTGGTCCAACGCCTGACGCCGCGTATGAGGTGCAGCTGAACTACAAGTATCGCCCAGAGTCTCTAGTGACAGCCGGTACAACATGGCTGGGGGATAACTTTGACGCTGCTCTTCTTAATGGGGCGCTAGTTGAAGCGATTCGCTTTCTCAAGGGCGAGAAAGACATGGTTGATCTTTATGATAAGATGTACAAGGAAGCTTTGGTTACTCTTAAGACGTTAGGCGAAGGTAAAATGACCAAGGATATGTACAGAAGCGGCATACCTCGGGGGCAAATGTAAATGGCTATTGTTGCCGCCATGACAACGTCCTTCAAAGTCGCTCTTTTTAATGCGGAGATGAGCTTCAAGTCGGGGTCCGCTGACACATTCAAGATAGCTCTCTACACTAGCGCGGCCGAATTAAACGCCGCGACTGAGGCTTACACGACGGATGGGGAGGTAGTTGGGTCGGGATATACCGCAGGCGGTATTGCCCTAACTATTGCAGCGAACCCCACCGCAGACGGCACGACGGCGTATGTTGATTTTGAAAATCCAGAATGGACTGGAGCTGCTATCACGGCGCGTGGCGCGTTGATCTATAAGGACGATGTTGGTTTTCCGTCGGCGGCGGTTATCAATTTTGGAGAGGATCGGACAACCAGTGGCGGTACCTTTCAGATTAAGATGCCTAACGGCTCTGGCTCAGAAGCCATTTTGAGGCTGATGTGACAGATACCGATCCTTACCGTAGCAAGTTCTCGTCGCGTAAATTCCTCCTAACGGCGGGCATTAACGTTATCGGCGCAGTCGGGCTGTTTCTCAGTCTGGTTGAGAGTGGAGATTGGGCGACGGTCGCCGCAGCGTCAATTGCTGCGTACAACTTGGCGAACGGCTATGCCTCTCGCGCTAGTTAGCCCTTTCTGGCTTCGCTTTGCCGGTGTCGCGGCAGTGCTTGGCGCTGTGTTCGCTGGCGGATACAAAGTGGCGTCCAGCCACTACGGCGGTATAATCGCTGAGACTAGAGCGCAGCACCTTGAGGCTGTGTCCGAAGCGAACAGACAATCTGCGCTGGTAAACGAGGCCAACCGTAAAGCGTCAGCGGCTATAGCAGAGGCAGAGGCCCTTCGCAATCGGGAGCGAGAGGTCGTCACCAAACTCATC
>CAZCDY010000276.1:1631-3017 GCA_964497145.1 uncultured Gammaproteobacteria bacterium | reverse complement strand
CCGCGCTCGGACAATGCCTCGGTCACCTGGTGGTTCGATGAGCTGCCGCATAGCGTGGTCACCATCCAGGGCCTGCGCCGAGCGCCGCAAGTGGGCCACATGACGGCCGAACGTCAGGCCGGTGATCACGTCTTCTCGTTGTTCGACCGGTTTCCGGAACACACCGTCATGGTGCTGACCCTGACGGCCCGGCCCCAGGATTTCACGCGCAACCACATCGCCCAGGTCAAGCGGGCCGCGGTGGGCGATTCCGCGGAGGCGCAACTCACCCGGGAAGACGCCGAGGCCGTGGAGCGGGAGATGGCGCGGGGCAACAAGCTCTATCCGATCAGCATCGCGTTCTATGTCCGGGGCGACGATCTGAAGACACTGCGCGCCAACGTCAACCAGTTGAATGCGCTGCTGCTGCCGAACGGGCTGCAGCCGATCCTGCACGAGGCGGACCTGCTGGCACTCGACAGCTATATCCGCAACCTGCCGATGGCCTATGACACGGCACTGGATAAGACCAGTCGCCGCTCGCGGCTGGTGTTCTCCAGCCATACGGCCAATCTGTTACCGCTCTATGGCCGCTCGAAGGGTACCGGCCATCCCGGTCTGGTCTTCTTCAACCGCGGCGCTGAACCGCTGGTGTTCGATCCCCTGCACCGGGCCGACCGCAAGAAGAACGCCCACATGCTCATCCTCGGTCCCACCGGTGCCGGCAAGTCGGCGCTGCTGGTCTATCTGCTGCAACAGATGGCGGCGATGTACCGGCCCCGCATCTTCATCATCGAGGCCGGCGGTTCCTTCTCGCTGCTGGGCCAGCAGTTCCAGGCCCATGGACTTCGCGTCAACCAGGTCACACTGAATCCGAATACCGATGTCAGTCTGCCGCCGTTTGCCGATGCCTTGCGTGTGTTGCAGAAAGAACGTCAGCAGCCATTGCGCGCTGATCCGGACGCACTGGAAGAAGATGACGAGCTGGATGAGGAGGGCGCCGGCCGTGACGTGCTCGGCGAAATGGAGATCGCGGCCCGTATCATGATAACCGGGGGTGACGAACGCGAGGATGCGCGCATGACCCGGGCCGACCGGCTGTTGATCCGGAATGCGATTTTCCTGGCGGCCAAAACCGTCAAGGCGGCTGGCCGCGATCAGGTGCTCACCCAGGATGTCGTCGCTGCACTCCATAGTATCGGTCACGATGAAAGCCTGCCGGACCACCGGCGCAATCGGGCTATCGAGATGGGAGACGGTATGGCGCTGTTCTGTTCGGGGCTTGCCGGACACTTTTTTAACCGCCCGGGCACACCCTGGCCCGAGGCGGACATCACGATTCTGGAGATGGGAATACTGGCCCGGGAAGGCTATGAAGATCAGCTCACCGTCGCTTACATCTCCATG
>CAZCDY010000276.1:0-1621 GCA_964497145.1 uncultured Gammaproteobacteria bacterium | reverse complement strand
CGCCACGCCCCTGAGGTAGAAGAGCGCGAAGCCGAAGGGCGGCGTGAGAAAGGACGTCTGCAGGTTGAGCGCGATCATCACGCCGAGCCAGACAGGATCGACGCCCATCGCGAGCAGCACGGGACCGACGATCGGCACCACGACGAACGTGATCTCGATGAAGTCGAGCACGAATCCGAGCACGAACATCAGCGCCATGACGGCGATCAGGGCGCCGATGGTACCGCCCGGGAGCTGCCCGAGCACCGCCGCAACCGTGCCCTGGAAATGGGCGACGGCATGGCATTGTTTTGTTCGGGACTGGCCGGCCATTTCTTTAACCGGCCTGGAAAGTCTTGGCCGGAGGTCGATGTCACTATCCTGGAAATGGGACTGTTGGCCAGAGAGGGCTATGAGGATCAGCTCACCGTCGCCTACCTGTCCATGATGAGCCACATTAACGACCTGGTGGAACGCCATCAGCATGATGATCGCCCCACTCTGGTGGTGACCGACGAAGGCCATATCATTACTACCAATCCCTTGCTGGCGCGCTACGTGGTTAAGATCACCAAGATGTGGCGCAAGCTCGGCGCCTGGTTCTGGATTGCCACCCAGAATCTGGAAGACTTCCCCGATGCCAGTCGCAAGATGCTCAACATGATGGAGTGGTGGCTGTGCCTGGTGATGCCCAAGGAGGAGGTTGAACAAATCGCCCGCTTCAAGGATTTGACCGATGTGCAGCGCAGTCTGTTGCTGTCGGCTCGCAAGGAGCCGGGCAAGTATGTCGAAGGTGTCGTGCTCTCAGACAATATGGAAGCGCTATTTCGAAATGTCCCGCCGCCGCTATCACTTGCGCTTGCCATGACAGAGAAATATGAAAAGGCCGAACGTAGCGCGATTATGCGGGAACGCAACTGCAGTGAACTTGATGCTGTCCACATCGTGGCAGAGCGCATAGCCTCAAAGGTTTAATCTCGGGACCATTCATTCTCGTCATATGAAGGTGGCGAAGCAGATTGTTTAAACTCTTCTGGTGACTTTTATTGACTGGATCGATGTTAGGCGCTAGCATCTAACTAAACGTTCGTTAAGGAGGTTGGCGTTGCGCGCACAACGTTCGGAGGCGGCTCCAGGGACCGCCCGCATAATCTTGGATAAGGCGATACCGCTGTTCGCGAAAGCGGGGTACGCTGGTGCCTCGATGCGAGACATCGCGAGTTCCGTAGGTATTACCCAAGCGGCGCTCTATCACCACTACCCCGATAAGCAAAGCCTGTATCTCGCTGCGATGGGGCACGCCTTTTCAGACAAAGCCATTGGAATCACCGATGCCTTGCGGAGCGATGGCACTCCAGCAGAGCGTCTAGAGCGATTTATCGATAACTTTACGAAACTCATGGCGAGTGATCCGAACTTTCGCGCCTTGTTGCAGCGTGAATTGTTGGATGGCGACGAGACGCGGCTCCGGCTCCTTGCCGAGCAGGCATTTCTAGAGCCTTTCCAGGCGATGACGGAACTGGCGCGGGACCTCGCCCCGGACTGTGATGCACACATGGTGGCGATCTCCATGGCCGGGCTGGTGCTGTTTCACTTCGAGACCGCTCCCGTTCGGCAGTTTCTGCCGGGAGGCGCAAAGCGC
>CAZCDY010000275.1:1624-3041 GCA_964497145.1 uncultured Gammaproteobacteria bacterium | reverse complement strand
CATCATGACGTTTGGACCCTTGCAGAGAATTTCACCGTCTTCGGCAATCTTTACGTGCACATCTTTAATGGGTCTCCCGGTTGTGCCAATTTTCATCCCTTTATTATCTATTTCATTTACAGAGATAACCGGTGATGTTTCAGTCAGGCCATAGCCTTCCAGAACGGGAATGCCGGCGGCATTAAATATTCTTGCCAGTCGTGGGTTCAGAGCGGCAGAGCCACTGGCTACAGCCTGAACATTTCCGCCCAGGGCTTCCTGCACATTGATCGTCAAGCCTGTGAGTTCCCAGTGGATCGCGGGCGTCTTCACCCCAAGCATCTCCAGATAACCGCCAATCCTTTCACAGGCACGTGCTTCTGCCGCCAGGTCCATCTCCCGCGCTAAATTCTTGGCGAATGTCTGAAGGAATTCCACGGGTCGATAGCGGGCAATGTCGCTTGACCGACGCTCGGCGAGGCCCGCGAGCCGTGTCAACAGCCTCATGTCCGCCTCGATCCTGGACGCCATGCCGGGTCGGCGGATTTTCACGATAGTCTCGCTTCCGTCCAGCAGGGTTGCGACATAAGTCTGCGCGATAGAGGCTGAGGCGATCGGGTTTCTCTCGAAAGCGGCGAATTCACGTTCCCAGTCGCTGCCCCAAGCCGATACAATCACCGGTTCGATCTTATCGAACGGCAGCGGTTCCACCTGGTCGTGGAGAGTGCCGAACGCGGAAATCCAGGGTTGTGTAAACAGATCGCTTCTGGTCGCCAGGAGCTGGCCAAGCTTTATTCCGACAGGGCCGACATCGCGCAACAGCGCCACCACCGATGCAGGACGCAAGTCCTCGGTATCTGGCTCATTCTCCGAAACCGGCATAAAGCCAAGCAAGCTTCCGAGATTTTTCAGACCGTGCCGGGCGAAAATCTGACCGAGTTCTGCTAGCCGCGTCAGTTCACCGACACTGTTTTCCAGATCATGCTTCATCGGCTTTCTTCGCAAGTGTCAGCCTGCTTCTGATTCTCCGCAACTTTTCGAAGCATCGTACGCAGGAGGTCGATTTGAGGCGCAGACATTCCCTTCCAGAGAATTTCGTGGAGTCGATCAGCCGCTTCGCGCAGTTCCGGCCAGATGGTTCTTACTTGCTCGGTGAGGTGGAGGTTCCAAACCCTTCGATCGTGCGCCGCCCGCTCTCGCTCGATCAAACCTTTTTCAACCAAAACTGCGACAGCCTGTCCTATCGTCGCCGATTCAAGCTCGAGCAGGCGAGAAATCTCGGTCTGTGTTAGCGTAGGTTCTCGCAACAAGGACGCGATGATCCGCCATTGTGTTTGATTGAGGTCGAGCCCCACGATCAGAGCGTCGCAGGTCCGCCCTATGTCGGAGGCACGGTCGCGGCCATACTGACGATTTTCCTGTTGCGCCAGTCAGGCCA
>CAZCDY010000275.1:0-1612 GCA_964497145.1 uncultured Gammaproteobacteria bacterium | reverse complement strand
TCATCTTTCGGCATATGCTTATCCATAGCGCTATCTTGGAAGACTCGCGCATGCCTGGCGTGTTCAAGCTCAGCGTCAACCATATTCGCTAGCAGTGCCGCCATGCAAACACTCGCTGATTTCACGCTACAGCAGAAACTGAATCCGATGGTCGCTCAAGCTGATAAGGAACCGAACGGCGCTGGGTGAGTGCGAGGGCTCCGGCCACCTCGCCTGCCACGACTGCCGGGATGTTATGATCGCATGCGCTCGGCGTCCCTCATCTGAGCATCAGACCCCCTGAAGGGCAAACGCGGGCGTGAACGCGGGGCATGGGCTCGATTTCGAGTGATTATGGCTCGCTGCCCAGATTGTCATGCATCCTAGCCAGCGATCCGCGTAAGCGCTCCAGTTCCCCAAAACGGATCCCCCCGAGCAAGCGAGCATACATTGCATCAGCTTCTACTCGCATCTTGGGAAGTAGCTCGATTGCGGCAGGGCGTAAATGAACCCGCCAAACGCGCCTGTCGTTCTTCGCGCCTGCGTCTTTCCACCAGCTCAAGTTCTTCCAGGCGATCAATAGTCTGGCCGATGCTAGCGCGCTCTAGCTTCAGTTCCCGAGCCAGCTCTGTCTGGGTCATGCCTGGGCTCCGAAAGATAAGCCAATATACTCCATTGCGTCCGCGTGAGCCCGAATTGTTCAACCGAAGAATCGGCGGTCCTGCGCAAACGCCGGGTCACTTCCTCCATAAGAAAGAACAGCCGATCGGTATCGGTGAGGGAACTTGCCCCCCTTTGTATCCGCGTCATAGCCCGTCATGGCAGCCATCTAGGGCAACCTACCATAGCGGATCAGGAAATAAAGCCGTTTACTGTAAATCGATTTACAATATGAGGTTGCGGTATGCAGTCGCAAACTTTCCATATCGGGGGAAATGGTGGCATCTCCATAGCAGCCGAAGCGACCGGAAATGCCGATGCTTTACCGGTCTTGCTCGCGCATGGGGGCGGCCAGACCCGTCACGCATGGAAACGTGTCACAGCCGATCTCGCCAATGCGGGATTTCGTCCGATCGCAATTGATATGCGCGGTCATGGCGACAGCGAATGGTCTGCCGAGGGCGCTTACGAAACGGGGCCTCCCTTGGCGGGTTGGCCGGACTGATCGCCGAAGGACACCTTGCGCCGGGCCGCTTCGCGTCGCTCACTCTCGTCGACATCGCGCCGCGTATGGAGACGGGGGGCGTTATGCGCGTAGTCGGCTTTATGGAGGAGCACGTGGAGACCGGTTTCTCTTCACCGGACGAAGCGGCAGAGGTCATCGCGCGCTACATGCCACATCGCCGCAAGCGCGGAGCCGGCAAGGGTTTACGGCGCTATCTGCGAGAGAAGGAAGACGGCCGCTACTACTGGCATTGGGATCCGGCCTTTATCCGCAACATCACACTAGCCAAGCGAAGCGATCCGGCTCATCAGGAACGCCAGTTTGATGCGCTGAACGATGCAGCCAGCAGGCTTTCGCTGCCATTGCATATTATTCGCGGCGGATCGAGCGATCTGGTTTCCGAAGACGCGGTCGCGCAATTGCTCGAACTTGTTCCACACGCTGAATACACCGACATCGCAGAGGCAA
>CAZCDY010000274.1:0-3047 GCA_964497145.1 uncultured Gammaproteobacteria bacterium | reverse complement strand
CCAACCATTGATCCTGCTGTTCACGGTACGCTTGGCGGGCCTGTTGACGACTGAGCTCCTGGATCTCCGACAAAGCAGGGACCCGTAGAATCTGGCCCTTGCGCAGTCGATTGATATTCCCATTGACGAATGCATGCGGGTTCGCTTCCAGGAGCGCCATCATCATCTGCTCCATGCTGACCCCGCCCGGGCGCACCTTCTTCGCAATGCTCCAGGCCGTGTCGTTTGCCACGACCGGGCCGTATTCCGAACCGTCCACGCTTGCAGTCGAGGAGGCGGCGGGCGCCGTGGTCTTCTGCGCCGGCGCAGCCGACCTTGTCGGAGCCGGTGCCGCTTTGGTCGCCTTGGCCGCCGGGCTCACCTTCGGCGGACGCCGCATGGTCGTCGTCGGGGGGTCCAGCAATACGGTGTACTCACGCAGCAAACGGCCATTGGGCCAATTCACCTCGACGAGGAAATTCATAAAGGGTTCGCGAATCGGGAACTCGGACGTCACCAGGATCACCGAGTTGCCTTTCGCGTCAAGCGTCGGCTCGAATTTGAGCAGCGACAGATAAAACGGCCGGTCGACCCCCGCACGCTGGAAGGCCTCCTGATCCGCCAATTTGACGCGAACGCCGTCCAGTTCTTCCGGTCTGACCGAAAGCAGCGTGATATTGCCTTTGAAATTCTGGTTCAGGGCCGATTTGGAGCTAAGCTCCCCCAACCCCAAAGCATGAACAGGAACACTCAGAGTCCCTAATGCGAGTGAAACCGCCAACGCCAACTTGCGAACCATGAATCCTCCCTCAGGTGCTTCGCCGCCTCGGTTTAACGCCTGCCCGGTGTCCCGATAAGGGGCGCGGAAAGCGTTAACCGATGAATTTAATTCGGCCTAACTATAGCCGAGTCATGGTTTTCTACCAACGCTACTAACGGCAGAAGGCCCGAAGACTTAAACGCCTTCGGGCCTTTTTTTTCGCGATACTTCAGAAAGCTGTGAACAGCGTCACTGCCGGATCAGGATTCCCAGCATTCGACGCAATGGTTCGGCCGCACCCCACAGCAGCTGATCGCCAACGGTGAAAGCATTGAGATACTCCTCACCGTGGTTCATCTTGCGCAACCGGCCGACGGGTACCGAGAGGGTGCCGGTCACCTTGGCGGGGGTCAATTCCCGGATCGTCAGTGCACGATCGTTGGCCACGACCTTCGACCAGGGATTCGCCTCATCCAGCATCTGCTCGATCTCGTCCAAGGGAACATCTTTCTTCAATTTGATGGTCAGCGCCTGGCTGTGGCAACGCATCGCACCGATGCGAACACAGGTCCCGTCGATCGGTATTGGATTGCCGCTGCGCCCGAGGATCTTGTTGGTCTCGGCGACCGCCTTCCATTCCTCCTTGCTCTGGCCGTTTTCCAAGGCGACATCGATCCAGGGGATCAGGCTGCCGGCGAGGGGAACACCGAAATTCTCCGTAGGGCAGACGTCACCACGCAGCGTCTCGGTCACCTTGCGATCGATATCCAGGATCGCCGCCCCCGAATCCGCCAGCAGGTCGGCCACACCATCGCGCAGCACCCCCATCTGACTAAGCAGTTCACGCATATTCTTGGCGCCAGCACCGGATGCCGCCTGATAGGTCATCGAGGTAGCCCAATCAACCAGGTCTGCGTTAAACAGGCCGCCGAGACCCATCAGCATCAGACTGACGGTGCAGTTGCCGCCGATAAAGTCTTTCCTGCCGTCGGCCAGCGCCTGCTCTATCACCGGCATATTGACCGGGTCGAGCACGATCACCGCATCGTCTTGCATGCGCAGTGCCGAGGCCGCATCGATCCAGAAGCCATCCCAGCCGGACTTGCGCAGTTCGCCATACACCGTTTTGGTGTAGTCACCGCCCTGGCAGGTCACGATGGCGTCCATCTGCCTCAGCTCTTCGATGTCAGTCGCATCCTTCAACGCGGGCACGGGTTTGCCGACATCCGGTCCCGCCTGACCGGCCTGCGAAGTGGTGAAAAACACCGGCTCATCGATCAGAGAAAAATCGTTTTCCTCGCGCATGCGATCCATGAGCACAGAGCCGACCATGCCGCGCCAACCTACAAAACCTACTCTCTTCATCTCTCACACCCAGCGTTATCAACCAACCAAAAAGTTCACAAAGATGCCGAAGCTTCGTTCCAGATCAAGCCCTTGTGCACTTGTTGCTCATAAGTGGTGACAGACCAAACTCAAAGCGCCGCCACCAGCGCATCGCCCATGGCTTCACAGCTCACTTCGATAAGGCCCTCGGACATGATATCCGGGGTCCGCAGTCCCTGATCCAGCACGCCGGTCACCGCCGTCTCGATCCGATCTGCCATGACCGGCACGTTCAGGCTGTAACGCAACATCATCGCAACCGACAGTATCGTCGCCAACGGGTTGGCCACACCTTTTCCGGCAATATCCGGCGCCGAACCGTGAATCGGTTCGTACATTCCCTGGCCGCTTTCGTTCAACGAGGCCGAAGGCAGCATGCCGATCGAACCTGTGAGCATGGCCGCGGCATCCGACAGAATGTCACCAAACATGTTCGTGGTGACCATCACGTCAAACTGCTTTGGCCACTTCACCAGCTGCATGGCCGCATTGTCGACATACATGTGCGACAACTCGATCTCGGGGTATTCCTTCTCGACCACGCGGTTTGCGACCTCCCGCCACAATTCGGTGCACTCAAGCACATTGGCCTTGTCGATGGAGCAAAGACGCTTGCCGCGCTTCATCGCAATCTCGCAGGCGGAGCGCACGATACGTTCAATCTCGTGCTCGGCATAAACCAGGGTGTTGAAGCCCTGCCGTTCGCCGTTGTCGAGCTTGCGCACACCACGCGGCTGGCCAAAATAGATGCCACCGGTGAGCTCGCGGACAATCATGATATCGAGCCCGGAGACGATCTCCGGTCGCAGACTTGAGGCATCTGCCAGCTGCGGGTAAAGGATCGCCGGTCGCAGATTCGAAAACAGCCCCAGTTCAGCGCGCAGACCGAGCAAACCCTTTTCCGGCCTCACCGAGATATCCA
>CAZCDY010000273.1:407-3063 GCA_964497145.1 uncultured Gammaproteobacteria bacterium | reverse complement strand
TCCCCAGCGCCGTCGGCATGTTGGGAGGCAGCGTCTCGCTGATCGGTGGTCACGGCACCGCCATCGCCTGGGCACCGCGTATCGCCGAGGATTTCGGCGTAGCCAACGCCATGGAGATCGGTATCGCCTGCGCCACCTTCGGACTGATCCTGGCCAGCCTGATGGGCGGCCCGATCGCGAAGTTCCTGATAAAGCGCCACCAGCTGCAGCCGGAGAAAGTGGAGGCCCAGGACGTGGGCGTATCACACGAGGGCCGACATGAGACCGGCATCGGACATCTCCAGTTTCTCGACGCCGTATTCGCCATTCACATTTGTATCATCGCCGGCATTTTTCTGAACGACGCCGTAGCGGACATGGGACTGCAATTGCCCCTTTTCGTGACCTGCCTGTTCGCCGGCATCATCATCACCAATCTGATCCCGGACAACTATCCGCGTTTGAGCGGCATGCGCTGGCCCAGTCGTACCCCTTCGATCGCACTGATCGCCGACATCGCCCTGGGTACTTTCCTAGCCATGTCACTGATGAGCATGCAGTTGTGGACGCTGATCGATCTGGCCGGACCGATATTCACCATCCTCGCGATGCAGTTCATCGTGGCCGTGCTGATCAATATCTATGTGGTGTTTCCCGCGATGGGGAAAAACTACGATGCGGCCGTGGTGTGTTCCGGCTTCGGCGGCATCTCGCTCGGCTCTACACCCACGGCGATGGCCAACATGGCTGCCGTATCACAACGCTACGGCGCCTCGCACCTGGCATTCATCATCGTGCCGCTGGTCTGCGCCTTCTTCATCGACCTGGTGAATGCCCTGTTGATCCCGTTCATGCTGGCGAATTTCTGAGGAAAACGGGGCAGGCCAGGCAAGCGGCCGCGACAGCAGGAAGACAAACTCAGTCGCCCGCGTTAACCGCGAGTGCCATACGCACCAGTTCGGCCAGCGAGCCCGCCTGCATCTTTTCCATCACGCGTGCACGGTGGGCCTCGATGGTCTTGGCCGAGACGCCGAGGGCGTTGGCAATCTCCTTGTTGGATTTGCCGGCAGTGACCATCGCCATCACCTCATGCTCTCGCGGGGTCAGGTGCGACAAACGCTCTTGGATCTGCACATGCTCGGAGTGAAAGCTGCGCTGCTGTTCCTCGTACGCGATCGCCCGGCGTATTGCATCCAGCAGGGCTTCGTCATTGAACGGCTTTTCGATGAAGTCAATCGCCCCACCCTTCATCGCACGCACGGCCATTGGCACGTCGCCGTGACCGGTTATGATCACCGCAGGGATATGGACGTTGCGTAGCGCCAGGTGCTCCAGCAATTCCAACCCGCTCATCCCCGGCATGCGCACATCCAGCACCAGACACCCAGCACGGCCGGACTGATACTGGGCAAGAAACTCATCGGCGGAGGCAAAACTCTCAACCGCTACGCCGACAGATTCGATCAGCCACTTGAGTGAATTTCGCATCGCCTGGTCATCATCGACCACGAATACGGTGGATTTTGCGAGAGAGGAATCAGACATGGCTCATGATGCGGCGCTCACAACGGCCTCCACACTGGATGGAAGTTCGATGGTGAAGGTACTCCCCTTACCGGGCCAGGAATCAGCCCTGATCTTACCATGATGGTTGCTCATGATGGTCTGACTGATGGCCAGGCCCATCCCCATGCCGCTCTCCTTGGTACTGAAAAAGGGATCGAACAGATGTTCCATCGCGCTGCCGCTGATACCCGGGCCGTTATCCCGCACTGCAACAAACACCATGCCATCAGGCTGCACGCCGGATTCGATGAGCAAACGACGCTCCAGCACGGGCAGCTCCGCCAGCGCATCCAGGGCATTGCGTAGCAGATTGAGCAACACCTGCTCAATCTGAACCGAATCCACCCGCACCCACAACTCGCGCTTGGACAAGCGGCGTTCGATCGCCAGTTCCTGACGTTTCAGATCGTGACTGATGAAGGAGCAAACCTCACGTGCCAATACGTTCAGGTCTACGGTCTCACGCACCGGCTGACGTCTTGTGACCATTCCCCTCAACCGCTTGATGATCTCACCGGCTCGACCTGCCTGCGCAGAGATCTGTCCCAGCGCGTGCAGCAGTTCTTCCTTGCCACCAATGTCCATGCGCAGACGCCGCGCGCAGCCGTTGGCAAAGTTGACAATCGCCGACAGCGGCTGGTTGAGTTCATGCGCGATACCGGTCGCCATCTCACCCATATTGCTCAGGCGGGTCACGTGTACCAGTTCGTTCTGACGCCGCTTCAGCTCCTCCTCCGCCACCCGTTCAGTGGTGATATCACGGGCATAGACGTTCACGTAGTCCAGTTCGGCGACCGGCGCCATCAGCAGGGAAAAGATACCGTCGTCGGTTGTCACCTCCAGTTCGCTCGCCGAACCATCCGCCAGGACCGCTTCAACGCGGTTACGCCAATAAACAGGCAAGGTCTGCAGGGGGCGACAGCCCCAGTGATTAAGCAGCGGCGCACTCGGCTGGTTGGCGTATGTGATTACGCCCCGCCCGTTGATGCGCAGTACCGGTATCGGGCTCTCGCTGGGGAAAGCGGCAAGACTGCGAATCTCGGCCTCGCGCACTTTTCGTTCCGCAATATCTCTCAGGTAGATTGTAAACACCAGTCGATCTTCCAGTGAT
>CAZCDY010000273.1:0-397 GCA_964497145.1 uncultured Gammaproteobacteria bacterium | reverse complement strand
TTGCAAGGGTCCTCGCAGCTCGCCACCAGCAAGGCAGAGATGCAGCAGGCGCTCAAAGGTCTTGCGCCATTTCGGCGCCACCACCAACTCATTGAAGGAACGGCCCACTGCCTCTTCGTGCCGGTAGTCAAAGATCTCCTGCGCTGTCGGATTGAAGTCGATGATCGCACCGCGCTCGTCGACCGTGACGATCGAGTCAAGCGATGCCTCCATCACCGCCACCCTGAGCTTTTCCGTCTCCTGCAGCTCGGTCTCGTGCTTGCGACGCATCTCTTCGCGCGCACGCATCACCAACCGGACGAAGTCGCGGATCCAGTCCTCCAGAATCAGCAGCTGGTTACCGCGCTGATCGATGTCTGCGTCCGGCATCTCGATGGCCCGCCTGGACAGATTCGAG
>CAZCDY010000272.1:0-3086 GCA_964497145.1 uncultured Gammaproteobacteria bacterium | reverse complement strand
GTCTGCATTTACGACTGCGCCTATTGCATCAACCGCATCAGCAACGACATTCTGCGTGCCGCGTTCACCCCCCGCGAAATCGTCGGCCTGACCATCGACTTCTACCGACGCAATTACATTGAAGGGCTCTTTTTGAGTTCGGGGGTCGTGCGCAGCCCCGACGACACCATGGAACACCTGGTTCAATGCGCCCAGATGCTTCGCAGGCAGGGGTTCAACGGATATATTCATCTCAAGTGCGTTCCCTTTGCCAGTCGCCGCCTGATTCAAGCGGCCGGGAGGCATGCCGACCGGTTGAGCGTCAATATCGAGCTGCCCACCGAAACCAGCCTTACGCGGCTAACCGGCGCAAAAACCTTTGCCTCAGTGCTGACACCCATGGACGTCATCCGAGAAACCATCGCCGAGACCTGCGAGGACCGCAGGCGGCTGCGCCACGTGCCCTCTTTTGCCCCCGCCGGACAGAGCACCCAGCTGATCGTCGGAGCCAGTCCGGAGTCCGACTTCGAGGTGTTGGCCCTGGCAGATCAGCTTTACCGGCAACAGTCTCTCAAGCGGGTCTATTATTCGGCCTATGTTCCGGTCTGCCCGGCAGGCGGTTGTCTGCCGGATGTGGGAGCGCCGCCTCTGCAACGCGAGAATCGTCTCTATCAGGCCGATTGGCTGATACGGTTGTATGGCTATTCCATGGACGAGGTGATCAGCCACACATCGCCCTGGCTGGACCTGGAGGTCGATCCCAAACAGGCCTTTGCCTGCCGGCACCCGGAGTTGTTTCCGGTGGACATCAACACCGGCGATCGGGAGATGATCCTTCGGGTACCGGGCATCGGCCTTAAAACAGCCAATCGAATCGTTGCCCTGCGCAAAAAAGGGCGGCTTCGATTCGAACACCTCAAACAGCTGGGCGCCGCTGTCTCCCGCGCTCAGCCCTTCATACGCTGCGACGGGATGGAAACCATGCAGTGGACGGGGAGCGCACCGCTGAGCCGGCCGTACCTCAACCGAACGGTTGGCTCCCCCGGAGGCCTGCAGGGCGCTACAGTGCCTTCCCGCCGGACGGTATTCGAAACCGACGGCAGTTTTGAGGGGCTGTTGACCGCTGTCTTTCGAGTTTACGCGACGTCCCGGGTACCCGATGCGATCGTATCAGCCGTTAACGGTCAGCGGGGCCTGTTCGACGACTGCGTGCCAATCGACACCGACCCTGCGATTGCCGACCGTGTGTGGACCGGCCTGAAAAAGCATCTGAGTGCCCGGCAGCGACAACGGCTGTTCCAGGCCCATCTCTCGGAAGAATGCGACGTGGAAACGCTGATTTTGCAGCGCATTGTCGAGGCCATTCCCGAACGTCTTGTCCTCACCCCGGCAGTCGATCTGTCGGTGGGCATCCGCATTGACCAGCTCAGCCAGAAGGTTCGCCGCGAGGCGCACCGCATGAAGGGATTCATTCGCTTCCAGCAGATTACCGACGGATCCTACCTGGCGCTGATCACTCCCCGCTATGACGTGCTGCCGCTGATCCGGCGCCACTTCGAAATCCGCTACGCCGATCAGGACTGGTTGATTTACGATACAGCCAGGAAATACGGTCTCGGATACAATCGGCGGACGACGAGAGAGATCCGATTAGAGAGCAAGGTCCTTGCCGCGTTCGAGCAGGAAGCCGTTGGGCAGGAAAACCTCTGCCAGGTGTTGTGGCAGCGCTACTACGACGCCGCAACCATCCGATCCCGCAACAATCCTGCGTTGCACCGCCGGCAACTGCCGCACCGATATTGGCGCTATCTTACGGAAAAGAATCCCAGGGGAAGGACGCCATGACCGCTTCTGCGACCCTCGTTCTGGCCAATCACCGCCCGGAAAACATCCCCCTGGCCTGTCGGCTGATGACGGCCCACGACACGATCCTTCTGGAAGAGCCGCCCGACAAGCGCTTCGAGCCCATGCTTGACGGAAAGGTCGCCATTGACGATTATCTCGAAGACCAGGACCTGGAGTATCCGGATTTCAGCCGGCAGATGGCCCGGGTCCTGCGGGAACGCCGCCAGGCCGGCACCCGCCTGGTGCAGGTCGAACCGTTTATCGACCTGCTGTTGTCCATTCACGATCGTTTCGCCAGCGGAGAGGGTCCCCAGGATCTGCCCGCGGGTAGCGATCTGTACCGGGTGTACCGGGCCGAACACATGGCGACAAAGGCCTTAATCGACTTTTACCACGCATCCGGCAGCGACAACTTCGACACCACGGTCGATGCTGTCAAACGCATTGCCCGGGCTGATGCCCAGCGATTCGCCCTGCGTGATCAAATGCGGGCCGAGGCGATGGGGGGCCTCGTTCAGAATTCGGGCAGGGTCTACATCGAAGCCGGGCAAATTCATTATCCCCTTTGGCACGAACTCAGGCGGCGGCTGCCGGCCGGTTTCCCCTTGCGGGTGCATTTTCTCATGACCGGTGTTGTGCGCCAATTGGGTTACCGCCGCCATCTGTTCGGCCCCGGGGACCTGCTGACCCTGTATTATCGGTTTCATCCCCAGGGACGCTTCCCGGCCGAAAGCCTTTTAGCGGCCCGGGCGCTGATATACAACAAACTGATCCTCAAGGAAGAAATTGCCGCCGATGCGGACACCTACCCCCACACCCGCGACGAACTTGAGGTTGGCAGTGTCACCGACCGGTTGTCGATGATCGATTGTCAACGCCTCTATCAACGTGTCCGGCGGGCGTCCACGACGGAATCGCGAGAGATTTTGATGCGTTATTTGGGATCGTCGTGGGATGGCGATTGAGCTGTCCGCAGTGACAACCGGATAGGGGAAAGGGACATGGACAGCGAACTGCTGCTTGGCGGAAAATTTACGTTTCGTGCTGGTGGGAAAAAAGAGGATGCTGCCACACGATTCTTCGAGCCCAAGGGGACCATCCGGTTCTATCACAGCGACCTGAACTGGCAGCGCTTCGTCTGAAAAAGAAAATCGCGACCGGAAACATTGGCGGACGTCGGCAGCCTCAACCGGGCATTGCCCGTTTCCGGAAACCGGAGCACGAAAAGGAGGCCGTCTCAGGCGGCATCGGCACGCAGGGCT
>CAZCDY010000271.1:568-3102 GCA_964497145.1 uncultured Gammaproteobacteria bacterium | reverse complement strand
ATGCCTCTGTTTTCGCGCACGCCTGGATACGTTAGTCTTGGGCGGTTACAGCGAGTTGCGAGTTTTCATGGCCACACCCAAATTCAAGGCAGTTTCCTGCGGCCGGATCGCGCGACACCAACATGCGGTTCGATATGCCGACTAAGGTCCTCATCTGCGACGACTCCAGCTTCGCGCGCAAACAGATGGCCCGTGCGCTGCCTAAGGAATGGGATACCGAGCTCAGCTTCGCCAACGACGGGGCTGAAGGTCTGCGGGCCATCCGCGCCGGCGGCGTTGAGATGGCCTTTCTGGACCTGAACATGCCGGAGCTCGACGGCTACGGCGTCCTGCAGGCGATGCATGACGAGGGACTTCCCGGAAAAGTGATCGTGGTCTCCGGAGACATCCAGCCGGAGGCGCATCATCGCGTGACGGAACTCGGCGCGCTGGCGTTCATAAAGAAACCCGTAGACCCGGATGAACTGTTCGACATCCTGGCCCGCCTGGGGCTGTGGCGTGGTACTGCCACGAGATCCAGTTTCGGGCCCGAGGAGTTTGATGTTCGCGACGGTTGCCGCGAAATCGCGAATGTCGCGATGGGCCGCGCGGCCGACCTGTTGGCACGGCTGCTCGGCGTCTTCGTGGTGCTGCCGGTGCCGCGGGTGGCCATGCTTGAAGGTGGCGACCTTCGAATGGCGCTCGAGAACATCGCCCAAAGCGAATCGGTCGCGGGCGTCTGCCAGGGCTTCATCGGTGGCGGCATCGCTGGGGAGGCCCTGCTGATATTCCACGAGTCAAGCTATGCCGACCTGGCGAAGCTGCTGAAACACGATGGCCCCCTGGATGAGTCGGCCGAGCCGGAGCTGCTCGTGGATACGGCCTGCATACTGATCGGCGCCTGCCTCAAGGGTCTCGCCGACCAGCTCGACATCAGTTTCAGCCAGGGCCACCCGCTTGAGTTGGGCCGCCACACCAAGATCTCCAATCTGGTGCAGAGAAACGCCGCCCGCTGGACCAATATCCTCTCGATCGAGATGGGCTTCGAGATCGAGAACCGCAACATCAGCTGCGACCTGCTCCTGCTTTTCACCGAGGACTCGATTGCCAGTCTCGAGCAGCGCCTACCCTATGCCTTTGGTTGAAACATGAATAACGGCGAATTCAATGTTCGCGAGCTGCACTGGCTGATGGACATGCTCCAGACCATTGATGTCGGACTGGTGGTCATCGACCGAGAGTACAGGGTGCAGCTGTGGAACAGCTTCATGCAAAACCACAGCGGCCAGTCTCCCACGGCGGTGATAGGCAATAACCTCTTTCGGGTCTTCCCCGATATCCAGGAAGACTGGTTTCGACGCAAGGCCGACTCGGTGTTCCTGCTGAGGAGTCCGGCCTTTACCAACTGGGAGCAACGCCCGTACCTCTTTCGCTTCAAGAACTACCGGCCGATCACCGGCACTGCCGCATTCATGTACCAGAACGCCACGCTGATCCCACTGATATCGGCAGACGGGATGACCAAGCACGTCGGGGTGATCGTTTACGACGTGACCGACACGGCCGTCAACCGCACCGATCTGGAGAATGTGAATTTCCAGCTCGAGACCCTGAGCCGTACCGACAATCTCACCGGGCTCAACAACCGCGGTCATTGGGAGGAAAGGCTGGCCGAGGAGTTCAGGCGCTATCAGCGCACCCATTCAGCGGTCTGCTCGCTGATCATGTTCGACATCGATCACTTCAAACGGGTCAATGACACCTATGGACACCCGGCGGGCGACGAGGTCATCCGGGTCACGGCGCAGATTCTGCGTGAGAGCGTCCGCGCCACGGACCTGACCGGCCGCTACGGCGGAGAGGAATTCGGGGTGGTGCTCATCGACACGCCATCGCAAGGCGCAGAGATCCTGGCGGAGCGCCTGCGCGGCAAGATCGAGGCACTGACCGTGCATTTTGACGGGCAGGAGATACGCTTCACCATAAGTCTCGGGATCGCCCAGGTCTCGGACCAGACCGAAAACCACACCCACTGGATCGAGTGCGCCGACCAGGCCCTCTACCAGGCCAAGAACGGCGGGCGCAACAGGTCCGAGGTCTACGCCGGCTGAACTTCGGCGGGACCGTCGCCAGAGACCGATGTGGCCCTTGAGCAGCCATATGGCAGCTGCACGTAGTACCCGGGCAGGCCTAGAATGAAACCATTGGCTTTGTAGCGCCGCCTCTTCAACAGCTTAAGGGGACTTGAGGCGGCACCTGGTCTGAGCGGCTGCGCAGGAGTCTGGCTTTGGCGGAGATACCCGAACAACCCGGGATAAAAACACAGGCGTTCACTACCGACGCACTCCTGGACGCGGTCTATCGGCTGGCATTGGAACTGCATCCGCAGCATAGAGAGGCGTTACGCGTAACGCTGGACAGCGCCCTGGACAAGGAACTGGGCTTTGACAGCCTCTCCCGCGTCGAGCTGTCATTGCGGATCGAGCGCACCTTGGGCGTAGGCATACCGGAGCAGGCGCTGGCCAGCGCCGAGACGGTGCGCGAACTATGGCAGG
>CAZCDY010000271.1:0-558 GCA_964497145.1 uncultured Gammaproteobacteria bacterium | reverse complement strand
TCGCCCTGGACACGCGCCCCCCGGCAGCGGAGCGTGCCGCTGCCGGACTGGAAAGGCTTGCAGAAACACCGGACGCGGTCGAGACCCTGCTCGACATGCTCGACTGGCACGTGCAGCAACACCCGCAACGGCCGCACGTCCATCTCTATGGCGAGGCGGAAGAGCCCGAGCTGATCATTTATTCGGCATTGGCCGACGGCGCGCGCGTCATGGCGGCCGGGTTGCAAAGAATGGGGGTGCTGCCGGGGCAGACGGTAGCCATCATGCTGCCTACCAGCCGCGACTATCTGTGCAGTTTCTTCGGCATCCTGTTCGCGGGCGCCGTGCCGGTCCCGATCTATCCCCCGCTGCGGCCGTCTCAGCTGGAAGATCATCTGCGCCGACATGCCGGCATCCTGGCCAACGCGGAATCGGTGCTGCTGATCACCCTGGAGAAGGCACAGGGTGTCGCGCACCTGCTGAAGTCGCAGGTCGACACACTGCGCGAGGTCGTGACACCGGAGGAACTGGCCGGATCCGGCAATGGATTCGTCAGGCCGGCGGTGCGAAGTGAGGACA
>CAZCDY010000270.1:0-3126 GCA_964497145.1 uncultured Gammaproteobacteria bacterium | reverse complement strand
GGGGATACTTAAAAGTTAGCTTTCACAAGGAGCGTTGAACGTGACTGATCAATTAGAAATCAAGAAACTTAAAGCGGAGATCTGGAATACATGGCTCTCGGCGATAGCGATCGTGATCGGCGGCATATGGGTGTTGTTCGTGTTCTATGCATTACGTGAGGCCTATTTGGCCGAAGCAGCAGTGGCTGACATCGAGGCAAGAAACATCGCTCTCGAGCTACGATTGGAAGAGAAGGAGCTGGAAAACAATTATTGGGTTGTGTCAGTCATCATCGAGAACAAAGGCATTTTTCCAGTAGACATCAATCTCCAGGGCGAGGAAGTTTTCACCATTTCAAAAATTGAAGATGTCGTTTCTCTTGAGCAGGTTGACGTATCAAACACTCAAAAATCGAGGCCCTACAATCTAATTACACCGGAGGTATTGCGCTCAATCTCTTCGGTTACGGTTTTTCCGGGCACAGCCTCTTCCGTTCATTATCTGGTGGAACTTCCAGCCGATGGCGTGCATTTCGCTTCGTTCATATCTGAGATAACGCCCAATGTGCTTCAACTAATCAACAGGCAAGAACGCGGCGACCTCGGTGAAGTAGTGACGCATGGTTCTGCCTGGATGGCTCAAAAGTACTTCAGTACATCTTCCAGCCATGTACCATGAAAGCTAACAAATCGTTCCAGCGGACACCGAACCCTCCGCCTCAGCTTGCACATGGCTTCGCCATTTTTGCGCAATCTCCCGCTACGCGTTCGGTGCCGCTGAACTAGGCGTTAGCCGATGGAAACGGATGATTTTTCGATCCAGAGGGTGAGCTCTTTTTCTGTCAATGATCCTGAAGCGAGTTGCTGGTATACGAGTGCGGTCTCGGGTTCGGGAGCATCGAGAGAGAATCCGTTCAGCTCCAAGAACACGGCTGCGACGGTTAGCGCAATGCGCTTGTTGCCGTCTATGAACGGGTGATTTCTAGCGAGTCCGAAACTGTATGCTGCGGCAAGTTCAAAAACAGAAGGTTTGTTTTCGTATGCTGCTTTTTGTTGCGGCCGTGCAAGCGCAGAATCCAGTAGCGCTTGGTCGCGAATGCCAGGTAGTCCGCCATGCTCGGCCAATAGAGTTTGATGAACGGCTTGAACGAGTTGGGGTAGAACCCAAACCGGTTCGCTCATTTCGCCAACTCATGCAACGCATTGCGGTACTTCTTCAACACTTTTTCCGCCGCACTCAGTTGGGCATCAAAATCTTGCTGGTAGGGGGTAAGGGTCAAGCCTTCTGGACCGTCAACCAAATACAGAATGTCGCCCTTTTCGGCTTTAAGCTTTGTAAGTGCTTCTTTTGGAAGCACAATTCCCATGGAATTACCGATGGCAGTTACTTTAACCCTGAGCATAGCGCGCACCAAAAAGTTATTACATATGTTATTACTAAGTGTAGTTGCGCCTAACAAGGCGGTCAAGCCGTTCGCCTGCGGCTCACTCGGACGCTCAGCACTCCGCGCCTGTTCGCGCATGGCTTCGCCATTTTTGCGCGATCAGCCGCTCCGAGCTGAGCGCCGCTTACCTGGGCGTTAGGCTACCCAAGTAAACGGCATGTTGACCTTTATTGTTATTTTCTCATTTTTGGCCTTTCCCCCAATTTTGCTGGCATTCAAATTTCTTAAAAAGAAGCCGGCTTGGTGGTTGATGGTCTTGCTCATGGTGCTATTCGTCTTTCTCGGCTGGGGCTTGCTTCTCTCAGCATATATCGAAGAACAAACCCACATAAATGAGCTACTCGATCAGGGACGGCACGAAGAATTACCCAAGGGCTGGGATAGCGATGGAGCTTCCGGTGTATTTGCAATGTTAGGTGGCTGGTTGATCCCGCTTGCCTATTTGATATTTTGGCTGGCTGTATATGCTTTGGCCGCTATTGTCAGGGGCGTTTTTAAACCGAAGGCAAAGGATGTTATCCAGTAACTATCGCGAACGGTTTGCATTCACGCCTAACAAGCGAATCATGTCGCTGCCCTTTGGGCAGCTGGGACGTCTCACCGCTACGCGGCGAGCCGCCCCATATTCTTGGCGTTAGGCAAGAGAACGATGGCAAAGGCGCCAGGATTCAAGATCATTCATCGAAACAAGAAGGTAGGTAGTCGGCCCTGAAGAATTCATAAGTCCCTGATATCAGGTAAAATCGGGTCTCAGATAGCAGTTCAAAACTGCAGCTTTTTGAATGTTACCCGGTAAATGCGTATTCCGCTGAAGGTGACCGGTCATTCCGGCGATCGTGACCGATCGTCTCACCGGTTACTCACTGGCGGTGTTTTTGTATCGTGATCGGTCACGATGGGTCAATGGTGGATCGTTCTCTTCGCATGGACTCGCCGGTCAGCTTGAGTCGATGTGCGCCGTGCAGCAGGCGGTCGAGGATGGCGTCGGCCAGCGTGGCCTCGCCGATGTAGTCATGCCAGTTTTCGAAGGGCAATTGGCTGGCGATCAGGGTGGACCGACGATCATGCCGGTCCTCGATGACTTCCATGAGGTCGTTGCGTTGCTGGCGGGTCAATGGCTGGATGCCCCAGTCGTCGAGGATCAGCAGATCGGTCTTCAGGAGCTGCCCCATCAGGCGGACGTAGCTGCCGTCGCCGTGGGAGGAGCCGCGGCGCAGACATCGCCATTACCACTTCTGTCCACCCGGGCAGGCCAAGAAGGGCCGCTGTTAACCGAAGGTGACGCGCTGCTCTGCGGAAGAGGATCCAACACGGGAATCTAAGCATTTGTCATATCTGAACTCATCGGACACACTTATGTAACCGATAAACAGTTTGGATGGGGAAGTTATATGGGCATACGGTTCTTACAAAGCCTTGTGATGGGATTGGCGATACTGTCATCCGCTGGTGGCACATATGCCGCAAAAGCTACTATCTGCCACAAAGATCTCGACACGATCTCGATTAATAGGAACGCGTGGCCGGCACATAAGGCGCATGGTGATGTCTGGGGAAGTTGCGACAACTACGCCAAATACTCGGTTGTGATCATTTTCCGCTGTGGAGTCACGGAGAGTGGTGGCTTGACGGTAACCACAGTCAGTGCATCCGAAGACCTTCCGATCGCGGCACCGGCGATATACGAAGACGATAATTGCGC
>CAZCDY010000269.1:0-3147 GCA_964497145.1 uncultured Gammaproteobacteria bacterium | reverse complement strand
CACCCGGCTTGAGGGCACGGGTGAAGAACGCGTTGAAACTCGGATAGGCGGCCAGATCCGGTTGCTCGGCCTCCGCCATGTTGACGCCATAGTGACGGCTGATCCGGTTGATCAGCAGGTCCTTGAGCCAAGGGGTGGTCGACCTGGCGAGTCGGTACATGCCGGCGGCCAGCAGGTGCTGGGGCAGGATTCGCAGCAGGTTGCTGGAAAGGTGATCCAGAATGTTCGGTTTCGCCGGGTCCGGCATGCGGGGTCTACTCCACAAAGGCAATGATGGTACTGATGTTGTGCGCCATGATAGCCGCTTGCTCGTAAGGAATCAGCGCCCAGCGCTTCTGATCCGGCGCGACCAGTACGGCATTGGCAACGGTTGCGCTGCACCAGGACGCGTGGTCGGGCAGGATGCCGAGCTGCCGACTGAGTGCATCGAGTTCTTGCGGTCCGGCACTGAACACCTCGGCCCAGCTGACCCCGGCGGTGAAGGCCGTCGCTGCGGCGGCATCGGGTTGGTCGTAGGCCAGCACGCTCAGGCGCAGGTTTGCCTGGATTTCCGGCCAGACCGCCAGGCGGTTGAAGACGCTGGCGTAGTGGCGCAGCAGCTGGGCGCATTCCGTGACCCGGGTATCGGCAGGCAGAAACAGCCGCCAGGGTCCCTTGGCATCGGTATCGGTGTCGATGATGCCGAGACCGGCCGGGTATTCGACCGACTGTCCGGCAGGGTAGATGACCGCCGATAAATCGGCCAATGGCCGGCGCTGCCAGTATTGCCCCAGGTAGTACCCTGCGATGACGCTGGCGAGTGCCGCGAGGGTGAGGATCAGGCGTGTCCAGGGACTGCGCCGGGCTGGTCTTGCCACCCTGTGTCAGGCTGCCAGAATCTTTTCTGCGGCTGGCAGTGCGACGCCGTGCGTGACCGGGGCGCCCATGTCCGCGAGCACCGCATCCAACGCCCCCAGGCATTGGGTGACGTTCTCGATGCGGCTGCTGTAGCCCATCAGGCCAATGCGCCATACTTTGCCGGCGAGGTCACCGAGTCCTGCGCCGATCTCCAGGTGATGCTCTTCCAGCAGGCGCGCACGCACGGCGGCATCGTCCACCCCTTCGGGGATGGTCACCGCATTCAGTTGCGGCAGGCGGTGGGCCGGGTCGACTATGAACGTCAGGCCCATGGCCTCCAGCCCGGCCTTGAGCGCCTCATGGTTGCGCTCGTGGCGTGCCCAGGCGTTCTCCAGGCCCTCCTCGTGAACCATTCGCAGGGCCTCGTGCAAGGCATACATATTATTGACGGGCGCGGTGTGATGGTAGGCGCGGCGGGCGCCCTTGCCCCAGTAGCCCATGATCAGGTTCATGTCGAGGAACCAGCTCTGCACCTTGTGTTCGCGATTGCTGATCCGGTGCTGGGCGCGTTCGCTGAAACTGACCGGTGAGATGCCCGGTACGCAGGACAGGCACTTCTGGGTACCGGAATAGAGCGCATCGATCTCCCATTCGTCGACCTTCAGTGGGCTGCCGGCAAGCGAGGTTACTGCGTCCACAATAACCAGACAGTCGTGTTTGTGTGCCAGCTCGACCAGGGTGCGGGCGTCCGATTGCGCCCCGGTCGAGGTCTCCGCGTGTACGAAGGCCACCAGATTGGCATCGCGATGGGTAACCAGTGCATCCTCGAGTTTCTGTGGGTCGACGGCACTGCCCCAGGCGTCCTGGACCATGACCGGCTCGGCGCCGCAGCGCTCGACGTTTTCCTTCATGCGCCCACCAAAAACCCCGTTCTGGCACACGATGACCTTGTCGCCGGGTTGCACAAGGTTGACGAAACAGGCCTCCATGCCGGCCGAGCCCGGGGCCGAGATCGGCATGGTCAGATTGTTTTCGGTCTGCATGACGTACTGCAGCAGGGCCTTGACCTCATCCATCAGCTCAATGAATCTGGGATCCAGATGGCCGATGGTTGGGCGGCCGAGCGCCTCGAGGATTCGCGGCGGTACATCGGATGGGCCAGGCCCCATGAGTGTGCGGAGCGGCGGGTGGAAGGCGCGAAAAGTCATAACAGATTCCAATAAACATTATTGATACAGCCCGCGGAGTATAGTGACCAGGAGAAAACCGGATCAAGCGTAATATCCCTTTATCCGGTCCGGTCGGGGCCCCAATCGAGGAGATGGCACCATATGACTGACAAAATCGAGAAAACCGATGCTGAATGGCGCGAGACCCTGAGCCCGGAGCAATTCCACATCTGCCGGGAGAAAGGGACGGAACGCGCCTTTACGGGCGAATACTGGGATACCAAGACGCGAGGTATCTATCGCTGTGCGGCCTGTGGTGAGCCGCTGTTCAGTTCGATGGAGAAGTACGACTCGGGCTCAGGCTGGCCGAGCTTCTGGCAGCCGTTGGTCGTGGACGCGGTAGAGACCGAGTCCGATGAGAGCTTGGGAATGGAGCGTACCGAGGTGCATTGCAGGCGTTGCGGATCTCATCTCGGTCATGTGTTCCCCGATGGTCCGCGGCCCACGGGGCGGCGCTACTGCATCAATTCATTGTCGCTGAAGCTCGACACAGAACAACTGCCGGGCGGGGACAACCCCTGACGTCATCAGCGGTCCTGGTCCAGCAGGTCCTGCACCTTTTTCGCCGACCAGAGGCCGCCGCCCGGCGCGGGGCGGGCGGCATCGTTCCAGAGCTCTGCCGTCTGTTCGGGAGAGATCAGGTTGAGGGCATATTCGTGGGCTTCGCGCATGAGTGCCGCCACGTAGGCCTTCTCGCCGGCAAGCTGAATCAGCTGGGCGACGTCCATGGTGGTGTTGTATTTTTCGCGCATCACATCGATAACGTCTTCCGGCGACATGGACTCCAGCAGCCCGATCGCGACTTCTCCCAGATCGACCTGAGGGGGTTCGTCGCGCATGCGCAGATCGATGTCCTTCAAGCGCTGCCGCACCAGCGGCACCACGTCCCGGCTGTGGGTGCTACTCAGATGAGGGAACTCGGTGTTGAAGCGTTCGATGGCATCCGCAATGACATTGGCCGTTTCCATCTTTGTCCATAGATCGTGCGCGGGTATCCATTCTCCGCCGAAGCGGATCATGGGTTCTGCAGCCGGTGCATTTGTTTTTTTCTGTGCCATTTTCCGGGGCCCCTGTACCGGGT
>CAZCDY010000268.1:1690-3183 GCA_964497145.1 uncultured Gammaproteobacteria bacterium | reverse complement strand
GAATTACGCTTTGGATTCGCTGGAAGACGAGGGCACCCGCATACCTGCCAGTCTGGTGCTTGTTTCCCCGGCGGTCAGCCTGCATCGTGCCGCGGCCCTGGCCGGGTGGAAACACATGCTCTCGAAAGTGCCAGGCATGGGCGGCCTGGCCTGGTTGCAGGTATTACCTGAATTCGATCCCTACAAGTACAACTCCTTTCCGATCAATGCCGCAGAACAGGTCCACGAGGTCACCAATGCGGCGACCCGGCGGATGAAGTCCCTAGCCCGTTCGGGGGGACTGGCCGAATTCCCACCCACCCTGGTGTTCAAGTCGACGGTGGATGCGACGGTCTCCACCGATGCCGTTGTAGACAATCTCCTGGCGCGCCTGCCGGCCGAGCGTCACGCGCTGGTCCTGTTCGATGTAAACCGTTCCGCGGTGAAGTCGATATTGCTGACCGAAGATCCGGGGCCGCTGACCGACCGCGTGATGAACGACGATGATCTGTCGTTTGCGGTCACGCTGGTGGCCAACGAAGACCCCAAGAGCAGCCGGGTGGTCGCGCGCCACAAGGCGCCGTTTTCCGCCGACGTCTCGCACAGCGAACCACTCGACCTGTATTGGCCGCGTGGCGTGATATCGCTGTCCCATGTGGCCCTGCCGTTTCCCCCGGATGATCCCCTGTATGGCCAACGTCCGCCTGATAACGAGGATGTTATTTTCCTCGGCGAGATGGCGATCCAGGGCGAGCGGGGCATGCTGAAGCTGCCGGACAGCTGGCTTCTGCGCCTTCGCTACAATCCGTTCTATCATTACATGGAGCGGCGCGTTCTCGAGTGGATCCGATGATAAGGGCGCCGCGGCATGCATTGGCGCGCATACAAACCTGTTGAGAGAAATCGAATCATGACGATGTGGTATCCGACGAAAAAATTCGGGCTGCTGTCGCTGCTTGCCCTGATCCCGCTGTTGACGGCCTGTGGTGAGGATGCAGATGAGGCGGACAAGATGGTGCGTTCGATACGCACGATCACAGTCTCCGAGCCAGCGTCAGGCAAGATGCGCCGTTACTCGGGTGTTGTCGAGGCGGCGGTGAATTCCACCATCAGCTTCGAGGTCTCCGGCAACGTGCAGAAGGTGAACGTCGAGGTCGGTCAGCGAATCACGGAAGGTCAGGTGCTGGCGGTGCTGGATGAACAGACGCACAAGCTCAACGTATCCGCGGCCCTGGCCGCCGTCGGCGGTGCCGAGGTACAGGTGGCCGATGCGCGCAGCGCGCTGCACCGGCTGCAGGGGGTGGCGGCCAGAAACGCCGGTTTCGTCAGCCTGCGGGATATGGAGCAGGCACAGGCGGCCTATGACGGTGCACGCAAGAATCTGAACTACAATGTCTCGCGCCTGAATCTGGCGAAGCGGGATCTCGACAGGACCAAGCTGCGCGCGCCCCTGGACGGTGTCATTGCCCAACGCCACGTAGACCCCTTCCAGGAGGTCAGCCGTGGCGAACCCA
>CAZCDY010000268.1:0-1680 GCA_964497145.1 uncultured Gammaproteobacteria bacterium | reverse complement strand
TCCCCCTGCACGGCCAGCCAGCCGCCATAACCGAGCGCGGCCAGCGGACCGAGCTGGTTGTTCGTGAAGAAATTCATGGACTCGGGCAGCAGTTTCCAGGCCGGGTTTGGCAGGATTTTGCCTTCTATGCGCGAATTTGCAGAAAGTCTTTCCAGCTGTTCGATCTGTTCGTTGAAGGTGCCATGCAGGCCTCGATTGGTGTGCCGGAATCGGAGATCGACCAGATTGCGCTGGGTCTGCACGGCGAGATCCGTTTTCCCGCAATCTCGGAGCAAATTCACAAAGGCATAGTGACCGAGGTCAGCAAGGTCGCCGGCACGGCCAATGCGTTTCCGGTCAAACTCACGATTATTGATGCGCATGACGAGGACGTGCGGATTCGTCCCGGCATCACTGCGGAGGTGACCCTGCTGCTCGGCGATGACCAGGGCGAGGGTGCCTACCTGATTCCCATCACTGCGATCGTGCCCGGTGTTGGTTCGGAAAAGCACGTGTTCGTCTTCGATGCAGCAAGCTCGATGGTAAAGAAGACTGCCATTGAAGGCGGGGGCATACGTGACAGCAATATTATCGTCAGCAAGGGTCTCAAGGCCGGCGACATCATCGCGGTGGCCGGCGTCAGCTTCCTGCGCGATGGGCAGAAAGTCAGGTTGATGGAAGAAAGGGCCGCCGCGAATTGAACGCATACCGCGGGACTTCCGAAACAGCCACAACAGCTAATCTGAACGAGAACCTCGGTTAATGTCATTCATCACAAGATTTTCACTGGACGCAAACCGGCTGACCATTGTTTTTATCGCCTCGATCATCCTTATCGGTCTGATTCAGTTCTTCGATTTTCCGCGCCAGGAGGATCCGCCCATCGTGATCCGCGAGGTGGTGGTCACCGCCTTCTTCCCCGGCATGGAGCCGGCGGACATGGAGCAACTGGTCACCCAGCGGCTCGAGGCGGAACTGCGCAGTCTGCCCGAGATCGCCGATATCTGGTCGGACTCCAAGCAGGGCGTATCCATCATCCATGCCGAGACGCGTGACGAGTTCGATGATCTTGATCTGATCTGGCAGAAGGTCCGTAACCGGATGCTGGATGTAAGGCCGCATCTGCCGACGGGCACGATCGGCCCCTTCGTCAATGACGAATTCGGCCTCACCGCGGTGGCCAGCATCGCGCTGTCCGCCGAGGGCTTTTCGATGGGCGATATGCGCGTGGTCGCGCGTGACATCCGTGACCGTCTGTACGAACTGCCCGGTATACGCATAGTCGAGCTGCACGGTGTCCACGAGGAAAAGGTGTTTCTGCAGTTTTCGGCGACCCGGCTGGCCCAGTTCGGGATCACCGCCACTGAGATCATGAACACCCTGGTCGAGCAGAACATCGTCCTGCCGGGTGGGCAGGTGAATGCGGCCGAGCAGAACGTGATCGTCAATACCACCGGCAACTTTCGCAGCGTCGAGGATATTGAGAACGTCGAGTTCACCATTCCGGGCAGGGCAAAGACGATCCGTCTGCGCGATATCGTGACGGTCGAGCGTGCCTATGCGGACCCGCCACGCAACCTGGCCTACTTCAACGGCAACCGGGCGATCGTGCTCAGTGTCGCGATCACCCCCGGGGTCAACTCGGTGGCCTTCGGCGAGGCCCTCAGAAGCAAAATCGCCACGCTCGAGGCGCAACTGCCT
>CAZCDY010000267.1:2050-3195 GCA_964497145.1 uncultured Gammaproteobacteria bacterium | reverse complement strand
CGCATGGCCTGCGCCCGGTAGAACTCCGGGTTCTGAAAGGCCGCGAGGCGAATCAGGCGATTGGTCAGTGGTTGAGTCAGTTGAGTCTTCTCAAAATAGACGAGGTTCGCCAAGGTGATCGTTAGGGTCTGAGGTAGTGGTCCAGGGAGCGTCGCTTTGTCGGGGATCCGGCGTTTCCATGGCGTTGTGAGGTCCTCGTTATCGATGAAGGTGACGTCGAGCGGGTGCATAGGGCCAGCCGCACGCAGAATCGCAGGTTCAATATCCTGCGGCGACATAGGCTCGATCGTGGCCAGAAAGGCCCATTGGTCGGGATAAACACTCAGGTCGTCATCGACGAAAACACGGTGATCGGCCTCGCGGGGTTTCTTTTGCAGGGGCAGGGCAATCAGGTTGCCGAAGCCACCCTTGGGCATGGTGTCCTGGTTTGGAAACAGTCGGTCGTACGAGGTCAGGCTGAGTTGCCGGGTACGGCTGCACGTGTGACTGATGATGGCCGTACCCAAGCGTCTGGCATCGCGTGCCGGCACCGCAGTCGTGAAGAAGATCCATGCGTGCGCACCATTGCCCGAGCGTGATATCTCCAGTGTGGCGGCCACATCCAGTTCACGACAGGACTGAACAAAAGCTTTGGCATCCTCGCGCCATTCGGCCTTGTCAAAGTCGACGGCGAGAAAATAGCAGGTGTCGTCTGGCAGGAGAGGGTAGACGCCGATTGTCTTCTCACCGGCAAGATGGCTGTAAATGACCGCGTCCGACACCGCTATCAACGAACGATTGCCGCAATCAGCGCACTTGATGCGCGGCTTCTCGCAGATGCCGGGACGCCACTCGTTGGCGCACGCCGGGGCATAGCCTGACTTGCCAGTTGCCACGCTGTCCCAACGCACCGGGTGCACATCGGCACGTCCCCGGAACAGGCGTCGATACAGCGCGACCTTTTCCGCCGTCGAGAGGGTTGATGGCTCGGGTGGTGGTGCGGATGGGGTGGCAGACGCCGGATCGTGCCGCCAATTGATGCCATGAGATTCGAGCAGGGCGATCAAACGCACGTTTTCGGCTCGTAAGCTTCTCAGTTCGTCGGATTCGTTCGACATCGAGCCAGTCCCCCACCTGAAAACCGATATCGTCTCGCGACATCTGAT
>CAZCDY010000267.1:1389-2040 GCA_964497145.1 uncultured Gammaproteobacteria bacterium | reverse complement strand
CGAATCCTCGGACGATACGCGTTGAGCCACAAGGGTTTGTATCAGGCCCGGCGTAGACCTCGAGCGCTGTCATGCAGCCTTTATCGGGCTGGGCCGAGTTGCGGTGCTGTACTGAACGGCCGTTGATGGTGGGGCTAGAATTGCGTGACGGGGAATCACATCCAGCTAAAAAACAATTTCTACGTAGCTTTAGAAATCAGCTATACTTACTTGAAAAATAAACAAAAAATGGTGGAGGCGGCGACAATCACATTGCCTTATAAATCAAGGACTTAAAATGCGAAATGCCGAATATGCCCCCACAGATACCCCCAAATCGATTCGGCTGATTAACTGCCTGAAATCAAACCGATTTTAGCGCTCCTCCGGCGCTCGCCGTGCATCGAATCGCTGCAGTGCATCGGTGCTGCCGACCGGGACATGCGTCGCCGAAGCCGAAACCAGCGGTGTAGGGGAGGGCGAAGGGTCGACGCACTTCGCCATCGAACAGAATATCGGTGCCGAAGCCCAGGCTGTCGGCGGGATGAATCCGTTTGGTGCAAAGGTAGGCGGCGAATTCTGATACGCCGATATGAGCGATTGTCGACAATTTCCGTGTCGCCGCATTGCCGGCGCCGGCTCTCGCTCCGGTGGATTGATTTTCGTACGCTG
>CAZCDY010000267.1:0-1379 GCA_964497145.1 uncultured Gammaproteobacteria bacterium | reverse complement strand
GATGCCCCCGCATTCAGTCGCTCTTGAAGCCCGCCTTGCTGTGGGTGCCGTCGCAAAACGGCTTGTTCTTCGACTGCCCGCAGCGGCACAGGGCGACTTTTTCGCCATGCCATGCCTCGCGGCCGCTGCCGGCAACCAGCGTCAGGTTTCCTGTCACGATCAACGGCCCGTCCTTGACGGGTTGAACCGCGAGCCTGCCGCCGCTCGCGTCGCTGCCCGGACCCTTTTCGCCGATTGCGCCGGCGTCGTGAAAGCCGCTGTCGCGGTGGCTGTTGTCACAGAACGGCTTGTTTTTTGATTGACCACAGCGACACAGGGCGGCCCGGAAGGCGACGCCCGGCATGTCATCGGGTGCACCGTCGATCGCTAGGTCGCCATGCAGATACAGTGGCCCGTTATATATCACGCTGACGGTGTTTGCGGCCGGTGCTGTCTCTTGAAGCTTGCCGCTCTTGTCCCGGTAGGTCAGTGCCCCGCTCGGACAGCGTTCGCATACCTCTGCGACATCGTCGTTGGATGTCGTGTTAGGGTCGCACCATGGCTTGCGGTCGCCGTCGAAGAGTTCGTTGTCGGCCTGGCCGCATTCGGCGACGTGGATGCACAGGCGCTTGTCCCACAGTACGTCGATGTCCTTGCCGGAGAAGGTATGGATCTTGTCTTTGCTCATCGTGTTGCCTGTTGTTGAGTATGGATTTCGCTTTGGTCCCGACGGTAACTGTCGCCGGTTGTTGTCATCGCGCGCGAAAGCTGTGGTTTTGGCCCGTGCAGCTTCAGGTTGCAGACTGCAGCGAGCCGCCGGTCAGCACTGCGCGCATGGCCTGATCGGCCGGCACGTCGAGCGGTGTCACACGGCTTTTCGGCACATGCACGGTAAACCCGCCGAGCTGGTAACTCATTGCCAGGTACACCGCGACGCGTTCCTCGTCGTCGTCATCGAAGCTGCCCGGCAGTCGTGCGTCCTGCTGCATGACGAAGCCGACCAGGCGTATATCATTGATGTCGACCGCGACAACCTGCCCGAGCTGTTGGTCGACGTCCTGGGAAAACAGCCTGGCGATATCCTTGAATGCCTGGAAAAGTGAGGTGACCAGCGGGATTCGCTCGAGAATCGACTCGGTTAGTCCGACCACCCAGCGCACCAGGAACAGGTTGGCGGCCAGGCCCACGCCGAGCGTCAACACGACTCCGCTGAGCAGGCCGAGGCCCGTGAAATACCAGCCCTCGGGGAGCAGCGCCCTGATCCAGGCGCCGAACGTGTTCTCGGACCAGGTGCCGAGCCAGACCAGTAACGCAATAGTCAGCGCGACCGGCGCGATCAACGCAATGCCTTGCAGGAACCATCGCCATAACTTGCCCATCGTCATTCCTCCATTTGGCGG
>CAZCDY010000266.1:0-3200 GCA_964497145.1 uncultured Gammaproteobacteria bacterium | reverse complement strand
TGCTTGGAGAGACTGCAGTGCAGAAAAACCAGCAAAGGAATACGACCCCCGGTCCAGGCGGACGTAACGCTCTTTTGAATCGGCATCGCTCGTTGGTGCCACACGGGCCCGAGCAGATTCTCAACCGCGGCTCTGAACATGAGCGTCGCTATTTTCGTTGTGGCCGCTATTTCAGCGTTGGCCACGAGTGGTATGCCACGATCCGCGAGGGCAGGGACATTGGCCCATACGCGACGCGTGCTGAGGCTGAAATGGCACTGGCGCGCCACGTCACGGACTGCTTCGTCGATCGCACGGGTCATATCGGGCAGCTGGATGCGCATGGCCGCCGCGACGCAACAGAACTCGAGGTGATTGTCCAGGAGTTGGCAAGCTGTCGCGAACAGGCCCGATTGCGCAACGAAAACAGTGCGTATATCTGGGCTCAGCAACGCTTGGCGGAATACGAAGGGCATCCCGACGAGCATGACCATGCCGGTATCCGTGCGAGTGCGCTGAGGTATTTTCTATCCGAGCTGGACAGTTAGCCAGTGGGCACCGCCTTTGCCTTTCGCGATGCAAGCCTTCAATTTCATGCCAGGACCGGGTAGATGAACTCGATGCTGCTCAGGGGGCGGTTGCCGCCGGGCGGCGCATAGTGCATCAGGGTGCCGTGTACCTCGGGTGGTATTGCACCGGCGCGTCGAGCCAACGCGGAAGTGTCGATGCCTTGACGGACCAGGTACAGCGTGTAGGTGTGCCACAGCGCGAGCGCATTGATACTGCCGGGATCGGCCAGCTGCGCCTCACGCGCGGCGCCCATCAGGCGCTGGTCCAGTTCCGGCAGGGGAAACGCCATCCGGGCGGTACCCATCTCCGCGAGCAGGGGTTCCAGCCGTCGCCAGGCACCCTTGCCGATGCTGATCTCGCGCTGACTCGCGCCGGGTACGAGCAACCGGTCTTCCTCTCTGTGAAAGCAAGCCGAGTGCAGCAGCGGGAGCTCGTAGGGTGAAACGCCGCTCAACAACAGTGCGGCATGGGCCGCGGTCAGTGGGTCTGACACGGCCACCAGTGAATTCACCTCGGCACCGGCCAGTTCGCGCGGAAGTATCGGCAGGTTTGGCGGGGGTGCGGGGCTGGGCGCAGCACCCTGCTCATAGGAGAGGCGGTTGTCCGTCTGGGGCGCTGCCAGGGTCTGCGCCTGGTCACCCGGAAAGATCCGCACTCCAAGGTAGGGCGCGGTCTGCGCCGGCCGTGCACGCTCGCTCAGGTATTCGACCAGCCAGGTGACGAACAGTGCCAGGCCAAGCGCGATGGCCAAGGCAATCATCAGGTCGCGATCATAATCGGGATAGATCGGGCTGCCTGGGATGCGGGCCCACTCGACGATCTGAATCGGGGGGTATTTTTTCAGGTTCTGTACCTGGATCTGAGCCAGCCGTTCCTCGTTCTCGGCATACAGGCGGTCGAGACGCGCCAGGCCCTCTTCGAGTGCCTTGAATTCCTTGAAGCGATCGGTGAATAACTGGACCTCTTGCTGGTGGTTCTCGAGTTTCTGTTCGAGGGCCATCACCGAGACCTCTGCGGCGGCGACCTCCTGCAGCGCCTCATCCCTGACTGTTTCCTTGGCAAGCTTCAGCGCCAAAGCGAGTTCGTTTTCCATCGCACGCAGCTCGTCCGGCAGGTCCTTGAATTTGGGATCGCGTTCGATATAGACCTGGGTGTACTGCTGTTTGAGGTCGGCCAGACGTGCGCGGCCGCGCTGCACGCCGAGTTTCAGCTTGGCAATCTCTGATTTCTGTTCGCTTGGGATGACCGTCTCGCCGCGGGCAATGGCCTCGTCGACGGCAACCTTGCGCGCATTGGCTTCGACCAGGCGTTCGCGCGCCTTGTTCAGCGAATTGTTCAGCCCCTTCAATGCGGCCAGGCTGCGGTTTTCACCACGCTCCAGACTGACGATGTCGTGGGCCTCGCGGAACGCCAGCAGTTCGGCGCGCGCGTCCTCTATCCTGGTCGAGAGTTGTGCCTGGCGGTCTTCAATCTCGGCCGTCGTGCGCCCGGTCGCGGCCTCGATCTCTTCGGCGCGAAAACCCTCGTAGGATTCGGCCCAACGGTTGACCGCGCGCTGCAATTGCTCGGGGTCTTCCCCCTCTGCGCGCAACTCCAGCAGGTTGGTGTCCGGTACCGGGACCACGCTCAGGATGTTGCGCAATTGGTCCAGCCCGGCAATATTGTCATCGCCCGAGTCGGCCAGGACCTGTGACACCCGGCCGAGCAGTTCCTCGCCAAGCAGCAGACGGCCCTGGATGACCACGTGTTCGACATCCGCCTCGGCACTGCGGGTGTCGACCGCCTTGGGTTTGACCGTGAGAACCGAGGCGGCCGCCCGATAGACCGGTGCGCGACTGTAAACAAAGGCGATGCCGACAGCGGATGCGAGCAACAGCACACCGAAGAAGACCTTCCAGCGTCGCCATGGTGTGGGGCCTGCGTGCCCGGGCGGAGGCGAGCCCTGGATCAGTTCAACACTGGGTAGCTGCGGCGTACTCACGGCAGTAATTCCTTGTTATCGATTCTCGAGGTTGAAAAAGCGCGCTATTGGCTGCGCTCCGCAGGCAACAGACGGGGCACTTTGATAACCCCTGTACCGCGTTCAGCGATGTGCAGTTTACCTTTCCGGTGCTGTTTGTGGTGTGAAGTTTCATGCCCAGGTCGGCAAGGCTGGACCGCACCGTCGATGGGCTCCTGTCCGGCCGGGGTGGAGGCGACGGTGCTGGGATCCGGTCCCTGCGAATGCGCGCGACCAGGTATCAGTTGGAAAATAAATGCTTATGAAACAAATCGATAAAAGTGAATATGAAAGTAGAATAGAGATATTGCTGCGCGCTGCTCGAATCGCCCTGTCGTGCGTTTACTCTGGGATTCGGTGTGGCCACGATTACCCCGATCCTGGATTGAACAGGGTGTGCAGCAGGTTGTTCTGGAACGTCGGGTTACCGGTCAGGAACTGGTGTTGCTCACACAATAACACGGTGCATGAGACTGTAAGGGCTGGCGGGGCATCGTAACCCGATATCAACTGAAGTCCATGTCCGCTGCGGCCGAGCAGGGAGTCGCGGGTCACTACGGCATCGCCCGGATCGTGGATCAGGTCTTTGTAGTCGACTTCCCAGGCTTCGGGGTCCATGTAGGCAGCCGGCTGGAGCGGCAGCGGTGGGGGT
>CAZCDY010000265.1:0-3225 GCA_964497145.1 uncultured Gammaproteobacteria bacterium | reverse complement strand
TTATTTTATTATTATATTTCAATATGTTACAAACCAATCCTACTCCCACTCGATTGCAAACAAGCCATTTTTTTCTTTTGTATTCAAAGAGTTATGTTCCTGATAATTGGTAATACCATGAAAAATACCATGCTCAGAAAATCCTTCAAAATGCTCGGAAAAATAGCCGATTGAACGCTGCCACACAACAACTCCCAGGGCTACCTTCCGGGCTTTGACTTCCAGGTGTATGCCTTCCTGCTCTTGCAGGTAATGGAGCACCGCAAACAGGTTGCTCGCCTGGGGATTCCCTTTCGGCCCGAACATGCGCATGAGACTATTGCACGACTTGTCGAAACCCGGGACAGCTCCTCGAACCCGATCGTCGCGTTGATATAATCAAGCAGTACTGCCTTAAAAATAATTTTCAACATTTCTTGTGTGAGATTTTGTGCGACTCACGCACACATTTTTCGAACCACCTGATTCATTTTTTCAGCCTACATAACTTATTGATTCCGCAAAAGTTTCTCGCTTCACTGCGACTGCATGGCCGCTCTGAAGCACCTTTTTGTACGAATCTCGGCAGTTTTGGCCGATTCCGCATATCTTACAGGCCGGGGCCAGTCGGCTCATCCCCACCCTGTTCCTCCTTGGTCTTAAGGCCGGCGTTCAGCGCGGGTCATGCTCACCGAAGCTGCCACAAGCGAAGCCGAAGCTGTTTCTCGGTTTCTATTATGGCAAAGAGCGCAACTCCAATGGCGACGATAAGGACTCCATCCAGGAACGGCACGGGCTGCGTACCGAATATGCCTTGCAGTGGCGTAAGGTAAGTGATGATGAGCTGTGCGGCTGTGACAGCGATAACAGTGGCCCAGACAACTTTTGTACCGCGCACCGCCTTCCACGTAAGTGACGTCCCGTGGATATTCCGAATAAAAAAGAGATGGAATATCTCCATGACCACAAGCGTGTTCATGGCCATAGTGCGCGCAAGATCGACGGGGTATGCGCGATCAATGGCATAGGCGTAAATACCGAATACGCCGCCAAGGAACAGGGCGGACACGAAGATAATATGCCAAGCCAACTCAGCAGTAAGGAGCGGTTCGCTCCTCTGGCGGGGCGGACGCCTCATCGTATTTTCTTCCGTCGGCTCAAATGCCAGCGCCATCCCCAATGTAATAGCGGTGACCAGGTTAACCCATAAAATCTGCACTGGCGTAATGGGAAGGGTCATCCCGAAGAGCAAGGCAACAATAATGGTCATTGCCTCGCCAGCGTTGGTCGGCAAAGTCCAGCTGATAACTTTCTTGATATTGTCATAGACGGTCCGCCCCTCTCGTACCGCTGCCGCGATCGAAGCAAAATTGTCATCTGCGAGGACGAGTTCGGCTGCTTCCTTAGCCGCCTCGCTGCCCTTAAGCCCCATAGCTATACCGGCGTCGGCGCGCTTGAGGGCCGGGGCATCGTTCACCCCGTCCCCTGTCATTGCAACGGTCATACCATGCGCCTGCAATGCCATCACGAGCCGGAGCTTGTGCTCCGGGCTGGTGCGCGCGAATATATCTGTGTCGAGCACGGCAGCTCCCAGCGCGGCGGCGTCCATGGCATCCAGATCAGTACCGGTCAGAACCTTGTCGGGTTTTTGCAGGCCAATTTGCCGACCGATGGCCGCAGCCGTTCCCCGATGGTCTCCCGTGATCATTTTTACGCGAATGCCTGCACCATGGCACTCGCTCACCGCCTCGATTGCTTCCGGCCGCGGCGGATCAATCAGCCCGACCATACCAACCAGGGTCAAACCTTTTTCAAGGTCTGAAAACTCAAGCACAGTATGCTTGGGCTCGGCTTGCCTTACAGCAAAGGCAAGAACCCGTTGGCCCTGTGCGGCGATACTCTCAACCTTTGCGTGCCAGTAATCTGGATTCAACGATTCGGTGCGGTTTGTTGCGGTACGCTGCTCGCTGCACATTGAGAGTATTTGTTCCGGCGCGCCTTTGACCGACACGAAGGCATGATTTTTATGATCATGATTCAGTGTCGCCATGAACCGGTGTTTGGCGTCGAACGGAATTGCGTCAGTTCGCGTCCAGTTGGCAAGCTCCTTGCGCGTGTCGATACCTACCTTGCCGGCAAGCGCAAGAAGCGCTCCCTCCATCGGGTCGCCCTCGACATGCCACACGCTGTCCCGTTGGTGCAGAGATGCGTCGTTACAAAGCGCCGCTGAACGGCCCAGGACTTCAAGAATACAATGTTCTTCGACGCTTACCGCTGCCTTGTTCAGTTTGATAACGCCCCGCGGCTCATACCCGGCGCCACCCAGCGAGAAGGTATGCGCACTTGTTACAACCGAGGCAACCATCATCTCGTTGCGGGTCAGGGTCCCGGTTTTGTCAGTGCATATCACTGATACGGAGCCGAGCGTCTCGATAGCTGGCAAGCGCCGCACAATAGCATTGCGCCGCGCCATGGCCTGAACGCCAACAGCCAGAGTGATTGTCAGAACGGCAGGCAATCCTTCCGGTATAGCGGCCACTGATAAGCCCACAACCGCCATGAATATTTCAGAGAATTCAGAATGCTGGACGTAATAACCGAAGACCAACAAAGCCGATGCAATCAAGAGGATCAGAACAGTCAGCCACTTTGCAAATGCGTTCATTTGCCGGACAAGCGGCGTGGTCAGCGTTTCGACGCCGGAAAGCATATCGCTGATCCTGCCAATTTCGGTAGTGGCTCCTGTGGCGACCACTACCCCTCTGCCCTGCCCACTTGTTACCAGGGTGCCGCTATAGGCCATGCATGCCCGGTCTCCTAGCGGCGCTTCGTGTTTAACCGGCTTGATATGTTTTTCCACCGGCACCGACTCCCCAGTCAGAATGGCTTCCTGAATTTGAAGTCCGCTCGCCCGGAGAAGCCGAAGATCCGCAGGCACCTTGTCGCCAGCCTCAAGCAAGACGATATCGCCGGGGACAAGGCCATCGCCGTCTACCGCCCTTCGTTCTCCCCCGCGCAGCACGGCTGCCTTTAAAGCAAGCATCTTGCGGATGGCATCCATCGCCTTTTCCGCCTTACCTTCTTGTATGAAGCCAATGATCGCATTGGCGACAACAACAGCAAGAATCACAAAAGTGTCAATGAAATGACCGAGAGCCGCCGTGATCACTGCAGAGCCCAGTAAAACGTAAATAAGAATATTGTGAAAATGTAATACGAAGCGAAAAAACACACTCCGTTTTGCCG
>CAZCDY010000264.1:0-3301 GCA_964497145.1 uncultured Gammaproteobacteria bacterium | reverse complement strand
GCTTAGCGTGACGTGAGGCATACTGACGGTTTCCATAAGCAGATCCTTAAGGACAGCTACAGTCGGTTGCTGCCGGTCAGAAGATCAAAAAGCCGACGTTCGGTCAGATTGCCTCGCCTACGGCCGGTAACCAATCTACTGCGGTCGTAGCTTGGTCGGATGTTGAACGGCCGCTCTGGCCTGTCGATTCAACCGGTCGACGCAACACATGCGGTAAACCGTTCTGCCGGTGTCTCATAGTCTAGTGTCTTTCGGGGTCGTTCATTCAACTGACGGGCCACGGCGCTGAGCTTTGCCTGTGAGTGGACTGACAGGTCGGTGCCTTTGGGGAAATACTGTCTCAGGAGTCGATTGGTGTTCTCATTCGATCCCCGCTGCCAGGGGCTCTTCGGATCACAGAAGTACACTTGTATATCCGTCGACAGGGTAAACTTCTTGTGGTCGGATAACTCTGACCCGCGATCCCAGGTTAGCGACCGATAGAGTTCGCTTGGCAGCTTTCGGGCTTGCTTGATCAACGCCGGGATTACCGCATCGGTGCTTTTGTTTTCCACCTTGGCCAGCATCACATACCGGGTCTGCCGCTCCACCAAGGTGGCAATGAAGCTGTTCTTTGATCCGGCAATCAGATCCCCTTCCCAGTGACCGGGTACGGCGCGATCTTCCACCGCGGCGGGCCGCTCTCGGATCGAGACCGCGTCCACAATCTTGCCGAGCCCTTTCCCTTTCAGACTGGCGTGCTTGGAGCGGCGCATCGCCCGCTGGGTCCTCAGGCAGGCCAAAAGCTCCTTTTTCAACACGCCTCGGGCCTGGATGAACAGGCTCTTGTAGATGCTTTCATGCGACACGTGGTAGTGATCATCCGCCGGGTATCGTCGTTTCAGCCAACCGGCGATCTGCTCGGGTGACCACTGACACTGTAACTTCTGCGTGATCAGCCGCACCAGCTCCGGTTGCCCGGCCAGCTTACACGCCTTCGGACGATGGGCCCGATCCCAGGCGGCTTGATCGGCGCTGATGGCCCGGTAACGCTGTCGGTCGCCATTCCGGTTAATCTCGCGGCTGACCGTGGACGGTGCTCGCCCCAGTGAGACAGCAATGCAACGGACCGAGTGACCGGCGACTACACCGCGAGAGATCTCCTCACGTTCCGAGAGCGTCAAGGCAAGTCTTGAGCGTCTTCGCTGTGGCGGACGTATGCCGCCCGACTTCCGAAGAATCCCCTCAACGGATGAATGGTTTCGGTCGAACAGGCGAGCTATGGCCGCCAATGAATCGCCTTTTTGCCACCGATCCCACATCAGGGCCTTCTGCGCGTCTGAGTAATAGATCCGGGATCTCTGTTTCATCAGCAACACTCCTCACTCTGTGATTAGAGGTTAGGTGTTGCGTCGACCGGTTGAACCCACAGCATGAATCTGCCGGTGGCCGGGTGCTTGTCGAAGGGCAGTCCGTTGGCCGTTCGAAGCCCATTTCAATTCAATTTTCTGGCCGTTTGAACGTCTGCTTTGTATGATGCCATCTGGCATTCCGTGTCAGATCAGATTCCGACTACTACAAATCACAGTACTACAAATCACAGTACCCGCGGTTAGTCCCTCTCTCACACGCTACTGTTCTTTCCCAACCATGCCGGGAAGATAGGTCTCCGGCATGCGTCCCGACGTTTCCGTGATCCGTTGGCTTTACCTTTGTGCTAAATATTTATCCTTTGCCCAGCAATTTTTCCCCATGCTAATGTTTTTACAGCCACGTGGAAGGCTTGTGACTGTACATCTCAACGCACCATAACCGAACAGAACCAACATCAAGCGAGAGCGCGAATGCCGAATTCCTGGGAAATGATTCATCGACCCTATCTGAATGGCAGCGCACATTTCTTGCGAGGAATCCCCAAGAATGACCAGAAGACCGTTGTTCGCTCTTAGTGGTCATGTCAGATAAAACTTCACAACGGGCACACAATTGCCATCCCCTCCTACCCCGGCTGATTCGTCTACGCGACGCGCCCTTCTATCTGGGCATGGACCGCAATCGCTTCAACGCCGAGGTGCGGCCTCACCTCACCGACATTCCAATCGGCGATCAGGGCATTGCCTTCGCCCGAGTTGAACTGGACGCCTGGGTGGATCACTATAAATCCCGCAACGGGCGTCCTGCCTCTGAACCGAAAGGAGAAGAGACATGGGACGCAAAAGAAGTCCGGGGCTTCGCAACCGCGGCGGGATCTGACACATCGAGAAACAGATCCTCAGCCATAAGGTTTGCGAAAGCACTGGAACAGGCGACCTTGAAGAAGGCGAACTGATACTCGCCCGGCGTATAGATGAGATCCGGCAGCAAAAGCTGTACGGAGTCAGGCGCCAGCACCTTTTTCGCGAAGCCGCGGCGCGGTTTCTCGAAGAGAACCTGCACCTGGCATCGATCCGTACATATGGCGTGTGTCTCAGACAGTTGGACCCTTACATCGGGGACCGACTGCTTGAGCAGGTCCACTTGGGGTCACTACAAACCTTTATTGCTGATCGAAAGCGGGAGGGTGTTAAGAACCAGACGGTGAATCTGAGCCTGAGCGTGGTGCGCCGCATCCTCAACCTATCTGCCCGGCTATGGCGGGAGGAAAATGGTCGACCTTGGCTGGACACACCGCCCCTGATCCAAATGCTGCCGTTGAACGATGCTAGGCGTCCCTACCCGTTGGGATGGGACGAGCAGCGCGAACTATTTAAGGAGCTGCCTAGTTACCTCGCGCGGATGTGTCTGTTCAAAGTTAATACCGGAACGCGGGATCAGGAAGTGTGTCAACTGCGCTGGGACTGGGAGGTGCAAGTACCAGAACTCAACACCTCGGTGTTCCTGGTGCCAGGCGAGTTTGTAAAAAACCGCGAGGACCGGCTCATTGTGTTAAACCGGGTGGCCAAATCGGTGGTGGACGAGGTCCGCGGTCAACACGAAGAGTACGTTTTCATCTATCGAGGGAAGCCGATCTTCCAGATGAACAACACAGCCTGGCAGCGAGCACGCAGAGAGATCGGGTTGCCAAAGCTGCGGATTCACGATCTGAAACACACGTTCGGGAGACGATTGAGGTCAGCTGGAGTATCCAACGAAACGCGCAAAGTTTTGCTCGGTCACCGCAATGGCGACATCACTACGCACTACTCCGCCCCGGAGTTGGAGGAACTGATCGAGGCGGCAAACAGGGTCTGCGAACAGAAGTCCGGCAAAAGTCCGGCACTGGTTGTTCTGAAGCAGAAAATGAAAAACCGCCAGACCGGCTAAGTAGCTGATCTGACGGTCT
>CAZCDY010000263.1:0-3528 GCA_964497145.1 uncultured Gammaproteobacteria bacterium | reverse complement strand
CATAGAGCAGCGCGATGAGGCCGCTTGCCAGCATCACGGCGGCCAGGATCATGACGGCCGCGGTCCCGAACAGTTGCGGGAGCACGATCGCCGATACGCCCAGCAGGATGCTGACAACGGCACTGAACTTTGTAGCAGAAGCGGAATTCACCGACAGACTCCGGAATTGGGTGTTGAACAATGTTGTATTAGCTTACGTAAGCATCCGTTCGAAGCCTAATTTTTAGATTGACGGTAGCCGAAGTTGATGCAGCGACCGGCTGTCGATGCCAGGCGGTCGCCACGACCCACTGACCGGATCCTTCCGGCGCACCTATCTGGTGCCTTCGACCTTTTTGGCTGCACCTGTTTGGCGCCACCAGCACCCCCGCTTTCGTGATGTGCACAGTTTTCGCGCGCAAAAACAAAGTCTTAGCGACTTGGCACAACAACTGCACTTCCTCTGGCAGCTGTCGCTTCGCTGAGCCAGGCAGGTTCGGTGGTCGTATCGGAAGCGCCCCAGGATGAGGCATGCCGCCGTACCGCTTAGCCGGCAGTTCAAAAATTAACCGTAAGGGGAGAATCCTGAATATGAGTTTTGCTACGCAACTTCGCCGACTCTCGTTGGCGGTCTCTGCCGTTTCCGTACTTGGGGTTGCCGGTGCCGCACAGGCAGCGGACACCATCAAGGTCGGTGTACTGCATTCGCTGTCGGGCACCATGGCCATTTCTGAAACCACGCTCAAAGACACCATGTTGATGCTCATCGAAGAGCAGAACAAAAAAGGTGGCCTGCTGGGCAAGAAGCTGGAGGCCGTCGTGGTTGATCCGGCATCCAACTGGCCGCTGTTCGCCGAGAAGGCGAGAGAGCTGATCGAAAAGGAAAAGGTTGACGCCACTTTCGGTTGCTGCCGGTTTTCGAAGAGCTGAACGGTCTGCTGTTCTACCCGGTGCAGTATGAAGGTGAAGAATCTTCCAAGAACGTTTTCTACACGGGTGCCGCGCCGAACCAGCAGGCGATCCCTGCGGTCGACTACCTGATGGAGCAGGGTGTGAAGCGCTGGGTGCTTGCGGGTACCGACTATGTCTATCCGCGGACCACCAACAAGATCCTCGAGGCCTACCTCAAGGCCAAGGGTGTTGCCGAAGCTGACATCATGATCAATTACACGCCGTTCGGTCATTCCGACTGGCAGTCGATCGTGTCAGACATCAAGAAGTTCGGTTCGGCCGGCAAGAAGACCGCGGTGGTCTCGACCATCAACGGTGACGCCAACGTACCTTTCTACAAGGAACTGGGCAACCAGGGTATCTCGGCCTCGGATATCCCCGTTGTCGCATTCTCGGTGGGCGAGGAAGAGCTCTCGGGTATCGATACCAAGCCGCTGGTCGGCCACCTCGCGGCATGGAACTACTTCATGAGTGTCGAGGATGAGACCAACGATGCGTTCATCGAGTCGTGGCAGAAGTTCATCAAGAATGAGGACCGTGTCACCAACGATCCGATGGAGGCACATTACATCGGCTTCAACATGTGGGTAGAGGCGGTCAAAAAGGCCGGCACCACCGATCCGACCGCCGTCGCCGATGCCATCATCGGTGTCGCGGTACCGAACCTTTCGGGTGGCCTGTCGGCCATGATGCCCAACCACCACATCACCAAGCCGGTGCTGATCGGAGAGATCCAGGACGACGGTCAGTTCCAGATCGTTTCGCAGACCCCGGGCCTGGTGGTTGGCGATGCGTGGTCTGACTACCTCGAGGGTTCGAAGGACCTGATCTCCGACTGGCGCAACCCGCTGTCCTGCGGTAACTACAACGTTAAGACGGCCAAGTGCTCGGGCCAGAACTTCTGATCCCTGACTGAAGCTGTGCAAGCCTGTGGCACCGGTGTCCCGTACGCCGGTGCCACAATCCTTCACCCCAACCAAAAGAAGCCTGATGTCATGTTGCGAATCTTCGTAACCACGCTGTTGCTTTGCCTGGTGTCCCCGCTGCTGGCGGCAGATATCGAGACCGGTGCCCCGGCCCTGGATGCGGCCTTCGAACAGATCCTGGATCGCGATTTTGCGACCAAGGGCCTGGGTGTCGCCGCCTTGGCGGAATCAGGCGATCCAAAGTCCATCGAATTATTGCGCGGCCTGCTTGAGGGCAAGCTGCGTTATCTCAAGAAGAACAAGCGACTTGTATGGATGCAGGTGCAGGATGGCGAGACTGTCGCGGTAGATGCGCTGAATGACGAGAACTACGGCAAGTTCAGCAAGCGCAAATTCAAGAAGCTGCCGATCAACAACATGATGCGCGGCCAGATCGGCAACCTGCTTGCGGCAATGGAACTCTCCGACCCCGACCCCGCGGTGCGTCTGGCCTCGGTCAACGCCATGCTCGAACACACAGACCCTGCCCATGCCGATCTGTTCAGCGGAATGCTCGACCAAGAGCAGGACCCGGCCGTGCGCGAGGCGATGCAGGCGGCCATCGCTCTGGCGCGACTCAGCGACCCGGACCCCATGCGGCGGCTCAAGGCGGTCGGTGATGTCGCCGGCAGTCTGCAGCCGCAGGTTCGCAACGGTCTGGTACGCCTGGCCGATAGCGACCCGGATGAAACGGTGCGCACCGCGGCCGCCAAGGCATTGGAAAAAATCGAGGCACGGGTGAAGTTGTTCGGTCATCTGGAGACCCTGTTTTTCGGTCTCAGCCTTGGGTCCGTGCTGGTGCTGGCGGCCATCGGTCTCGCCATCACCTTCGGCGTCATGGGCGTGATCAACATGGCGCATGGCGAACTGATCATGCTGGGTGCCTACACGACCTATCTGATCCAGCAGGCCATGCCCGACATGATCGGGCTGTCGCTGCTGCTGTCCCTGCCGGCCGCCTTCCTGGTGTCGGGAGCGGCGGGGATCGCGATCGAGCGCGGCGTGATCCGTTTTCTCTACGGTCGCCCGCTGGAGACCCTGCTGGCGACTTTCGGTATCAGCCTGGTGCTGCAGCAGCTGGTGCGTACCCTGATATCGCCGCAGAACGTGCCGGTGTCCAATCCTGAATTTCTGAGCGGCTTCTGGCAGATCAACGGTGTCCTGTCGCTGACCTACAACCGGCTGTATATCTTCGTCTTCTGCCTGCTGGTTTTTGCCGCACTGTTCTTCGTGCTGAAACGTACCCGCCTTGGCCTGCAGGTGCGCGCGGTATCGCAGAACCGGTCGATGGCACGGGCGATGGGGGTGCGTTCCTCCCGCGTCGACGCCATGACCTTCGGCCTGGGTTCCGGCATTGCCGGCATCGCAGGCGTGGCCCTGTCGCAACTGACCAATGTCGGACCGAACCTGGGCCAGGCCTACATCGTCGACAGTTTCATGGTGGTGGTCTTCGGCGGCGTCGGCAACCTCTGGGGCACCCTGATCGGAGGCCTTGGCCTGGGCATCGCCAACAAGATCATGGAGCCCTGGGCCGGGGCGGTGCTGGCCAAGATCCTGGTGCTGGTATTCATCATCCTGTTCATCCAGAAGCGTCCCCGCGGGCTATTCCCGCAAAAGGGCCGCGCGGCGGAGG
>CAZCDY010000262.1:0-3547 GCA_964497145.1 uncultured Gammaproteobacteria bacterium | reverse complement strand
CCACCTGGTTTCCCAGACATGGACCTGAACCATGCGCGTCTACCAATTCCGCCACTTCGGCAGTGTGATGGGATCGAGCCCCAAAACGGAAGCGCGGACTCTACAGCGACACAATAGGGCTGTCAACGTTACAATAGTGCGAATTCAGTAGTTAAAGAGAACCTTTACTCCGTGTCCAAAAGCAAAGGCCGTCGAGCCACTCGTGATCGTGATCCCTACCAGGCCCGCGAAGCAAAGAAGTACAAGAATCCGATACCCAGCCGTGAGTTCATCCTCAATCTCATGGAGGATCATGGGGCCCCGCTGAAGTTTGACGATCTGGCCGAGGCGCTCGAGCTGGCCGATCCTGAACAGCTGGATGCCCTGTCGCGCCGCGTGAACGCCATGTCTCGTGACGGCCAGGTGGTCTGCAACCGCCGCGGCGGCTATTGCGTGGTCAACCATGAAGACCTGATACACGGGCGTGTAATCGGTCATCCTGACGGCTTTGGGTTCCTGCATCCGGATGAGGGAGGGGACGACCTGTTTCTGAGTCCACGTGAGATGCGTCGCCTGTGGCACGGCGACCGTATTGTGGCGAGGGTGTCGGGTGTGGATAGGCGTGGTCGGCGAGAAGCGGCCGTGGTCGAGGTGCTTGAGCGGGCATTCGAGAATGTTGTCGGCCGCATCCAGGTCGAGGCGGGTGTGGCCTTTTTGCTGCCTGACAACAAGCGAATTGCGCAGCAGGTCCTGATTACGCCGGACCGTCTGATGGGGGCCAAAGACGCCCAGATGGTAGTGGTGCACATCACCGATCACCCTGAGCAATGGCGCCAGCCTATCGGGGAGGTGGTAGAGATCCTTGGTGACCACCTGGCGCCCGGTATGGCAACCGACGTCGCGATCCGGGCCCATGATATCCCGCAGGAATGGCCGGAGGTGGTCAAGCGCGAGATTGCCTCGTTGAGTGCCGAGGTGCCTGATGGCGCGAAACGGGGGCGGGTCGATCTGCGCAATAACCCGCTGGTCACGATTGACGGCGCGGATGCACGGGACTTCGACGATGCGGTCTTCTGTGAGCGCACCAAGAAGGGCTGGCGTCTGCTGGTGGCGATCGCGGACGTCTCGTCTTACGTGGTGCCGGGTACGGCGCTGAACGACGAGGCGTACAAACGCGGCACCTCGGTGTACTTTCCGGACCGGGTCGTTCCCATGCTGCCGGAGGTGCTGTCCAACGGGCTGTGCTCGCTGAACCCGGAGGTGGACCGTCTGTGCATGGCGGCGGAGCTGTATTTCGATGCCGAGGGTATTCTGTACCGGTCCCGCTTCTTCGAGGCAGTGATGAATTCGCACGCGCGCCTGACCTATGACCAGGTCGGCGCCATGTTGTTGGATGGCGACGCGGAACTGTGTACGCAATACGCCGCTGTGCTGCCGCATCTGCACGACCTTTACGGACTCTACCAGCTGCTGCATGCGGCACGTGCCGAGCGCGGTGCTATCGACTTTGATACCGTGGAGACCCGCTTCCGCTTCGACGACCAGGGCAAGCTGGACGCGATCGTGCCCCTGCAACGGCATGACGCACACAAGGTCATCGAGGAATGCATGCTGGCCGCCAATGTCGCGGCGGCACGCCATCTGCTGCGGAAGAAGATGCCGGCCCTGTACCGCATCCACGAGAAACCCAGTGCGGAGAAACTGGCCGATCTGGGCCAGTTTCTCGCCGAGTTGGGCCTGCGCCTGGAAGGCGGCGCGGACCCGACCGCCAAGGACTATGCCAACCTGCTGGAGCAGGTGAAGGACCGTCCCGACTTCCATGTCATCCAGGTGGTACTGCTGCGTTCCATGATGCAGGCGGTCTATTCGGACAACAACGTCGGCCATTTCGGCCTGGCCTTTCCCGCTTATGCACACTTCACCTCGCCGATCCGGCGCTATCCCGATCTGATGGTCCACAGGGCACTGAAGCACCTGTTGACCACGGAGCCGGTAGAGGCCTTCGAATATACCCATCAGCATCTGGCGGCGATGGGGGAACACTGCTCGGCCACCGAGCGCCGGGCGGATGATGCCACCCGTGATGCCTCCGATACGCTCAAGTGCGAGTTCATGCTCGACAAGGTCGGTGATTCTTTCGACGGTGTGATCTCCGGCGTCAACAGTTTCGGTATCTTCGTCGAACTCAACGGTGTCTACGTATCGGGACTAGTGCACATCACGGCATTGGACTACGACTATTTCCATTTCGACCCGGTAGGCCACCGTCTCACCGGAGACCGCACCGGCAGGGTCTACCGCCTGGGTGATACGCTCAGGGTCAAGGTGGCCGCGGTGAATATCGATGACCGCAAGGTCGATTTTGTCCTCGCGGAAAAGATCGAGGGACCAGGCAAGGGGCAGGGAAGGCCGCGGCGTGGTGGCGGTGGAGGCCACCCGGCCAGAAAGGCGCGGTCAAACAAGGGTGATGATGGGTCCGGCGGCAGGCGCGGGAAGCGGCGCAAGAAAAAGGCCTGATCGATGTCAGGGCAGATGATCGTGGGGATTCATGCTGTGCGTACCGCCCTCAAGCATGGCGCCCAGCGGATAGAGACCCTGTGGTTCGACAGTGCGCGCAAAGACCGGCGCCTGCGCCAACTGCTCGACGAGGCGCGCGCGGCCGGCCTGCGGCCACGGGCCAGCGACAGGAAGACGCTCGACAGCATGACCTCAGGTGCCAACCATCAAGGCGTGGTGGCGCATGGCGAGATGCCGACGAGTCTCGGTGAATCGTCCCTGGATGACTTGCTGGGTGCGCTTGAGGTACCGCCGTTTCTGCTGGTATTGGATGGCATCACCGATCCACACAACCTCGGTGCCTGCCTGCGCAGTGCCGATGGTGCCGGGGTGCACGCCGTAATCACACCGCGCGATCGCGCGGGCGGGTTGACCCCCGTGGTGTGCAAGGTCGCCAGCGGCGCGGCTGAGACCCTACCGTTCGTCCAGGTCACCAATCTGGCCCGTACCCTGAGGTACCTGCAGGATGTCCACCGTGTGTTTGTCGTCGGTGCGGCCGGCGAGGCAGACACCAGCCTGTTCCGGGCCGATCTGACCGGGCCACTGGCCCTGGTTTTGGGGGCGGAAGGCGAGGGTATGCGTCGTCTGACCCGCGAGACCTGTGATCAGCTGGTGCACCTGCCGATGGCGGGGCATGTCGAGAGCCTCAATGTCTCAGTGGCCACCGGCGTCTGCCTGTACGAGGCGTTGCGCCAGCGGCGTAGTGGCCACGGCCCGTAGCGTTTGCAATTCAGGGCCTTAGCGCTTAGAATCCCGCGCCTTTCTTGCCAGCCTCAGGGTTGGTCCTCCTTGCCTCACCGCCGCGAGCGGGAGGCTGTTTAACCGTAAGGAGCAGCAATGCGTCACTACGAGATCGTCTTTATGGTCCATCCGGACCAGAGCGAGCAGGTACCTGCCATGGTGGAGCGCTACCGCGCGACCATCGAAACCAGCGGCGGCACCGTCCATCGGCTGGAAGACTGGGGACGGCGCCAGCTGGCCTATCCGATCAACAAGATCCACAAGGCGCATT
>CAZCDY010000261.1:0-3561 GCA_964497145.1 uncultured Gammaproteobacteria bacterium | reverse complement strand
ATTGCATTCGGCCCGGTACCCTCCCGGCGTCTCGGTCAAAGCCTGGGTATCAACAATGTCACCACCAAGGCCTGCAGCTACACCTGTGTCTATTGCCAGGTCGGGAAGACGACCGAGAAGATCATCGAGCCAAGAACCTTCTTTTCGCCAACGCAGATCCACGAGGCCGTCGCCGCGCAGGTCGAGAAACTGAAGGCGCGCAGTCTGGCCATTGACTATCTCACCTTCGTCCCGGACGGTGAGCCGACGCTGGATATTGCCCTGGGCGAGAGTATCGACGTGCTCCGTGATCTCGGCATCCCTATTGCAGTGATTACCAATGGCACCCTGCTGTGGCGTGATGACGTACGCAAGCGCCTGAGCCGCGCCGACCTGGTCTCGGTCAAGGTCGACAGTGTGCATGAGGATGCCTGGCGCAAGATCAACCTGCCCCACCACGATCTTTTTCTCGCGACCATCCTGCAGGGCATCCGGGAGTTTGCCTCAGGTTTCAGCGGCACCCTGATCACCGACACCATGCTGATTGCGGGCATCAACGACGATCCTGCATCGCTGAGCGACACCGCCGCCTTTCTCGCCGGCATCGCGCCGCGCACCGCCTATATCGCGGTGCCGACGCGCCCTACCACGGTCAAAAAGACGCATGGCACGGATGAGGCGGGCCTGATCCGGGCGCATGAGATCTTTACGGCAAGATTGCCGTCTGTAGAGCTGCTCATCGGTCACGAGGTCGGCGAGTTCGCCCACACCGGTGACGCGCGATCGGACCTGCTGGCAATTACCGCCGTTCACCCGATGCGCGAGGCAGACGTGAGGCGCCTGCTGGCCAGGGATCAGGCGGACTGGAGTCTGGTCGAAGACCTGCTGGCCGAGGGCGTGCTGAAATCAACCGACTATGATGACAAGCATTTCTACCTGCGGCCCGTGCGCTGCAGCAGGCATTAATCCGATGCGGATTGGATCGCCGGCTGGCTGATTGCCGCATCGACTTCCTGGGCCTCTGTTACCTTTAGCTCCACGCCGGCATCGCGAAAGACGTAGGCAGGTCCGCGCCCATGCAGGACCTCGCGCGACAAAACCACATCGACCTTTTGGGCGACCAGCCACTCCGCCACCCGAATCCCCTTGCCACGCTCGAGTGTGCGATACGGGTTGCTGATCACCCGACGCTCGACCAGTGATCGGTCATCCCTGTGCAGGGTCAGGATGACAAAGTATGGCGCCTCGCCAAAGTGTTCACTGATCGGTCCATCGACATCTGCCAACGGCAGCGCATAGCGGACGCCGGCGGAGGCTGCCGTCTCCAGCTGTACCACCAGGCGTTCGATACGCGGGACCGCCTCACACACCGCATTCTCGATCCGTTGCAGGGCGACCTCGACCTTCTTGCGACTCGTGGCACGCAGACTCAGGCCGATCTCGACAAAACGATAGCGACCGGCATTCCGACCGGTAATCCAGTTCAGCTGTATGACCATTGGGTCAGCCTCGATGACGGTGCGGATCGACGCCAGTGTATCGGCCTCAAGCGAGGCATCGAGCAACACGCGCATTGCATCGGCAAGCAGATCCCAGGCGGTTTTGAGCACTGCCACCACAATCAGCCCCGCAGCAATCCTGTCCAGCGGCATACCGAGCCATTGGGAGGCCAAGCCGACGATCGCCAGGCCAGTGGTGAAGGCATGTACACGGTACTCGCGCGCATCGGCCACCAGGGCTGGTGAATGGCCGGCCTGCCCGACCCGCATCTCGAAATGGCTGAAGATCAACGGCACGGCGGTGGTCAGGACAAGCAACCCGAACATCCAGGGTTCCGCATTGAGATCACCTGGCGGGGCGAACAGGGCATCGCGCGCAATCTCATAAGCGGTCAATAGCACCAGGCCTGCCAGGCCCAGCGCTACCAGGCTCTCAATCTTGTACAGTCCGTAGGGAAAGGCACGTGATTTGCGTGCGGCGAGGCGAATACCCACCAGCACGGCCACCGCACCCAGCAGATCGATCAGGTTGTGCACCAGTTCTGCAAACACGGCGAGGCTGCCCGACATCCAGGCGATCAGGCCATGCAGGCCGGCCAGCACGACATTGACCAGCACCGAGTACCAGCCCCAGCGCTCGAGATTCATAGTGCGATGCCAGACAAACTATTGTTTCGAGCGTTTCGCTACCCACAGCTGATAGTCGTCCGAGCCGATCCGCAGCATCTTTTTGGCACCGCATTCGGGACAACGTTCATCCTGACAGGGCACGCCACGTTGATGCGCAACGCGTGCCTCGCACTTGGGACAGATGCATTCACCCACCGGCCCCATCTTGTGTTGGCGTTCTTTTTTCATCATCAGCACCTCAGCCTGCGAACCCTTCTGGTGATCAGATATTAACCGTGCGTCGCCTTCAAAACCGCAATCGTGGCAATCCCCGCCAGCAATAGCGCCACCTGCCTGACCGAATCTGATGGTGCGACCTTCCGGTGCAGATTCGGCACCAGGTCGGCGGTGGCAATATAGATAAAACTGGCTGCCGACAGCGCCAATACATAGGGCACCAGCTCACGGGTCTCGGCCAACCAGAAATAGGCCAGCACGGCGCCCGGCAGCGTCGTAATCGCAGAAAGGGTATTGAGCAGCAGCGCCCTGGACTTCGAGTAACCACTCTCCAGCAATATGGCGAAATCTCCGATTTCCTGCGGCACTTCGTGAGCTATCACAGCAATAGCAGTTGCCACACCAAGCGGCACCGAGGTCAGAAACGCGGCCGCGATGACCACCCCATCGACGAAATTGTGGAAGGCATCGCCGATCAGGATCAGCGGAGCGGCCTGGCTGTGTACCTCACAGTTGCTGTCATGGCAATGCCGCCACAAAACCAGTTTTTCGAGGATGAAGAACAGGACGATACCGGCAAGGACGGTGGTGAGGACGTCAGCTGCGGGCGCCACCTTGAGCCCGGCTGGAATCATGCCCAGGAAGGCGGCAGCAAGCAGGGTGCCGGTCGCATAGCTGATGAGATACGGCACCAGCTTGCCCCTTATTACGGCCGGCAGAGCCAGCAATAGCGCGGCGCCGGCGATCGCGCCGATACTGCCAAGTAGGCTGAAACCCAGAATCCAGAGTATGAGCATTCGTCCGTTCGAGAAAAACTCAGGACACGTACTAAAGTCTAACAGGTGCCAATTGCACCATGGTTTGAGCGTGGACAAGTCGGCGAACTGTCACCCGCCACAATTGGTGTACTCTTGAAGCGAAGGGATGGAACCCCGCACCAGCGCTGATTTCGCCTTTGCACGATGAGCGCTGCACGGGTTGAGACTAATCACCACTTCGCCAAGGAGAGAAGCTCGTGCGCAGAATCTATTTTTTGGTACCGGACCTCAAAACCGCTGGCACGGTCACCGATGAGCTACTGCTGGCACGGATCGAGGAGCGACACATCCATGTGATCGCACGCGAAGGCACAGAATTAGGCGAACTTCCGAAGGCCTCACTGCTGCAGACCAGTGACTTGATACCCGCCGTTGAGCGCGGCCTGGCGGTCGGTGGCGTCACCGGCATCCTCGCCGCC
>CAZCDY010000260.1:0-3569 GCA_964497145.1 uncultured Gammaproteobacteria bacterium | reverse complement strand
TAGTCCGTGCCAGGGCACCTTCTATCTCAGGCACAAAGATCCGAACGGCAAGACCTGCCACCAAAAGCTCGGCCGCACCACCGACATCGACCTCGCCACAGCCCGTGAGAAGGCCCGTACGCTGCGTGCGCAGATCGCACTGGGCGCAGATGTATGTGCCGACGAATTCCCGCGGTTATTTGCCGCGGCCCGCTGAGGACAGTATGAGCGACGGGTGCGTAGGAAGCGCCGCGCTGGGGCAACGTTGGCCGGTCGCCGGGTGCTGATGGGCTGACAGCGAGACGAAAAAGAGGTAAGAGGAACAGGCCGAAGAGCCGGGCGTAGCGCCAGCTCTGATTTGACGGTCAAGCCTGACGCTACGCCCCCACCGTGCAGTCGCACAGCAGGGTCAGTGTGGCACCCAACACCCTGTTTTTCCAGTGCTCATCGGCAAGGGATGCCGATGGACCCCAGCGCACGGCTTTTCCACTGCGCCCGCTGTCATTGCCAGGTGGTCCTGTGTCGCCGCTGCGACCGGGGCCATGTCTATTGCGCCAACGGCTGTGCGCAGCTGGCGCGCAGGGCCTCCGTGCAGCGGGCCGGCGCCCGCTATCGGGCCACCCGTCGCGGGCGCCTGAATAATGCCTTGCGCCAGCGCCGCTTTCGCGCCCGGCAACAAAAAGTAACGCATCACCGTTCCGCACCCGTGGTGGCGACTGCTGTACTCCCGGTAAGTACAAAACGACCGGACAGTCCGCCGCTAAACGGGACGGTTTACCGCTCGGGTGAGATCCAGTGCCACCGCTGTGGCGGTAACTGCAACCCGTTCCTGCGCCGCGACTTCCTGCGGTCCACCGCGCGTGTGCGTTATCCCCCGTGATCGTCCGTGCGCTCTCGGAGACGCGATGATCGACAAGGCCCTGGAAGCGAAGATCCTGCGCCATCACTTCGTCGAGCAGTGGGGTGTGAATACCATTGCCCGGCAACTGGGGATCCACCACTCGACCGTTGACCGGGTGCTGTCACAGGCGGGGCTGCCGAAGGCCGAGCGGGCCCGACGGCCCTCGATCGTCGATCCCTACCATCCGCTGATCATCGAGACCCTGGCGCAGTATCCGACATTGAGTGCCGCACGCCTGCTCGGGATGGCTCAGGCACGCGGCTATACCGGTGGCGCCAGCCAGTTCCGCGCGCATGTCGCGCAACTGCGACCGCGTCGCCCGCGTGAGGCCTATCTGCGCCTGAAAACCCTGCCCGGCGAACAGGGCCAGGTCGACTGGGGGCATTTCGGGCACCTGCAGATCGGCCGCGCCCAGCGTCCGCTGATGGCCTTTGTCATGGTGCTGAGCTTCAGTCGGCAGATTTTCCTGCGCTTTTATCTGAATCAGCGCATGGACAACTTTCTACGCGGCCATGTCGCCGCCTTCGATGCGTTTCAGGGCGTCCCACGGGTCCTGCTGTACGACAATCTGCGCTCGGCCGTGCTCGAGCGCCGGGGCGAGGCGATCCGCTTCCATCCGACCCTGCTCGAGTTGTCGGCCCACTACCGTTTTGAGCCGCGCCCGGTCGCCCCGGCCCGGGGCAACGAGAAGGGCCGGGTCGAGCGCGCGATTCGCTACATCCGGGAAAACTTCTTCGCCGGGCGCACCTGGTCGGGCCTCGATGCGCTCAACGCACAGGCCGCCGACTGGTGTGCCGGCACCAGTGCCCAGCGCCCCTGCCCGGAAGATCCCGCGCTCACCGTCAGCGAGGCCTTCGCCCAGGAGCGTGCGCACCTGATCGCCTTGCCGGACAATCCGTATCCGACCGATGAACAGGTCGAGGTCCGGGTCGGCAAGACGCCGTATGTGCGCTTCGATCTGAATGACTACTCGGTGCCGCACACCGCGGTGCGCCGCACCCTGACGGTCTCGGCTTCACTGACCCGGGTGCGCGTGCTCGACGGTGAGACCGTGATCGCCAGCCATCTGCGCACCTTCGACAAGGGCCAACAGATCGAGGACCCGGCCCATGTCGCCGACCTGGTCGCGGCCAAGCGCGCCGCCCGCGCGCACCGCGGTATCGATCGCCTGGCCCAGGCCGTCCCGGCCAGTCGCGATCTGCTGCAACTCGCCGCCGAGCGGGGCACTCCTTTGACACGTGCGACAGCCCACCTCGAGCAACTCCTCGACGACTATGGTGCCCATGAACTGGAACAAGCCATCGCCGAGGCACTGGCACACGAGGTGCCACACCCCAATGCCGTACGCCAGGTCCTCGAGCGCCGCCGCGAGCAGCGCGAGCAACCGCCGCCACTGACCCTGACGCTACCGGACAACGACAAGGCCAGGCACATCGTCGTGCGACCCGCGTCGCTGGCGCCCTACGACCAACTGCACACCCCACCCACGGAGTCCTGCGATGACGACTGACATTACCCCCTCACCGCGTGCCGCCCTGCAACAGCAGGTCAGTGCACTGAAACTCCACGGCCTGCTCGCCCACTGGGACGAACTCACCGACGAGGCCCTGGCCTGGGTAGCGCAGCTGACCCAATGGGAGACCCGCGAGCGCCAGCAGCGCGGCCTGCAGCGGCGCCTGCGCGCCGCCCATATCGGTCGCTTCAAACCGCTCGCCGACTTTGACTGGGACTGGCCGGCCCAGTGCGACAAAGCCGCGGTCTCGACCCTGATGGCCCTCGACTTCATCGCCGAGGCCGTCAACGTGATCCTGGTCGGGCCCAATGGCGTCGGCAAATCACTGATCGCGCAGAACCTCGCCCATCAGGCCGTGATCCACGGCCACAGCGCGCTGTTTGTCAACGCCGCCCAGATGCTCGGTGAGCTGGCCGCGCAGGACGGCGACAACGCGCTGCGCCGGCGCTTCACCCACTATGCGCGACCCGACCTGCTGGTGATCGACGAAATCGGCTATCTGTCCTATGGCACCCGCCATGCCGATCTGCTGTTTGAGATCATCAACCGCCGCTACGAGCGCAAGCCGACCATCATCACCACCAACCGGCCCTTCGCCGAATGGCCCGAGGTCTTCCCCAACGCCGCCTGCGTCGTCTCGATCGTCGACCGGCTGGTGCATCACGCCGAGATCCTGGTCATCGAGGGCGAGTCCTATCGCATGCGTGAGGCCAAGGAACGGGCGGCGCGAAAACTGCCCGCCAAGAAACGTCAGCGCCGCCCCCAAGCGACCGCCAACGGAGACCCCACACCATGAGCCTGTCCATTACGCGCCTGCCCACCCACTGGGATGCGGCCGAGGCCTATACCGTGATCGCATTTATCGACTTGTTACGTGATCAGCTCTGGGAAACCTATGGCGACGAGATCACTGCGATGATGCAGGCAGCCGACCAAAGCACCGGCGACGAGTGCCAGATCGCATTGGCCTTTGATGACGACCTGGATTTCTAGACCGCAGGGATAGCCCCGCTCAGCGGATACACTGAAAGACCGCTGCGGGCTGTGGCGCCCGAGCCCAAACTGCCTCCGCGGCACATAGCCGCGGTTTTACGTCGGCGATAACAGGCGGGTCCCCTCTACGGCGCAGCGCCCAGCGCGCAATTATTATGCACCCGGGTGCGCATACACCTAATC
>CAZCDY010000259.1:0-3587 GCA_964497145.1 uncultured Gammaproteobacteria bacterium | reverse complement strand
GCCATTTTTTTGGATTGGCCTGGAGTTGTTGTCTGGTTTGTTCGATCTGCATTGGACGTACTGCTTGTGGTCTGCGTGCGATGGGGTTAGCGGCGGATTGTATCGGATCCTTTGTTTGTTTTTTTGCTTTCCGGAGGGATCGGCGCAATACGCTACGCTATTGCGCCCTACTGGTCGGGTAAGGTTTTTCGGATCGGCGGTTTATGGCATTCCGCAGGGCGCAGATCAGACCACAAAACGACTATTCTTCGGCCTGCAAAGTCCGAGTACCGTACAACGCGAACTTCACGTCCGCGGTGACAATGACCAAGCCCTCTGCCTGTGCCTGCGCTATCAACATCCGGTCGAAAGAGTCTCGATGATGGCTGGGCAACCCGCCAGCCTGCTCGCCATGAAAAAAGGTGATGGGCAGATGGGAAAAGCCTTCTTTTTCGACCGCGGCATCGAGGTTGTCCGGCGCTGCCAGTTTGCCCAGATCACGTTTTACAGCGCTCTCCCAACCGCTGGCCGCACTGACATGCACGGGATTCGCGGGATCCTGGATTATGGCCCGTGCCTGTGAACCCAGGCGTGGATGGTCTGCAAGCCACCATAGAAAGACATGGGTATCCAGCAGCAAACGCTGCATCAACCGGCCTCAAAGTCGGTGATGGTTTGATCTTCTGCGTCGTTGAAATCGTCAGCAATCACAATGCGTCCGGCAAGGCTGCCCGGCTTGCGCGCCACGCCAGGCTCGCGGTGTGGAACGAGGTCGAAATAGGGTTTGCCTGCTTTGGCTACCACAACGCGCTCACCGCTCTGCACCAGTTCGCCAAGTTTGGACAATTGGGATTTGGCTTCATGCATGTTGACTTGTTTGGTCATGGTTGGCGCCTCGAAATAGACTTAGCTATGTTTAGTTTGGCTAAATTGGTAGATCAAGATTGCCTGGGGGGAATCGGGAAATATCCGACGTGTGATAAGTTCGGGGCGTGGTGATCTGGGAAGATGCCGCGCGCTTGTTAAAGCGGTAATAATGGTATATTTTTTATATCATGTTCGTTTTTGAGTTCGACGAGCGGAAAAGTCGGGAAAATCTGAAAAAGCAGGGTATCGATTTTGTCGATGCTCAGGCGCTCTGGACAGATCCGGATTTACTGGAGATCCCGGCAAAAACCGTTGATGAACCGAGATTCTTGATTGTCGGCCGCATCGACGGGAAACACTGGTCGGCTGTCGTGACGCCACGGGATGGCGCTATCCGAATTATCTCCGTCCGCCGTTCTCGCATTGAAGAGGTGGCTGTCTATGAAGGCTAAAAAGTTCGATATCGACTTTGACAATGGCAAGGATGTCACCGATGCGCTTGATATTTCAAAGGCTCGTCGCCCCCTTCGGGCGCACAAAAGGGTCAATGTCGACTTTCCCACATGGATGATTGAATCTCTGGATAAGGAAGCCAGCCGGCTTGGCGTCACCCGTCAATCGATCATCAAGGTCTGGTTGGCTGAGCGACTGGAACGATCGGTCTCTGAGCAGTAAGCGCAGCCCCTTTATTTCAGCGCATAGTCATCAGGCCACGCGTGGACGTACCGACAATTCCACCCCGAACGCCCGCAAAATCGACCGCATCGTCAGCAGACGCGGGTTCCCCTCCACAGACAGCGTTCGGTAAAGAGACTCCCGCGAGAGTCCACTGCGCCGCGCCAATTCAGACATCCCACCGATGGCTTCACAGGCATTACGCAGCACCAGCAGAAGGACTGCCTGGTCGCCATCATCCAGCGCTGCGTGCAGATAATCGGCGACGTCTTGCGGTGTCTTAAGGAGTGAGGGGACCAGCTTACCGCCTTACGGGGTTAGGGTCGGCTTGTTAGCTTGGTGGTTTAAGCCATTCTGTAGGGCGAAATAAACGCAGTGCATTGCGCCGTTTGAAGTCCGAAGTGGTCAGGCGTGGGATTGAAGCAATGCGTATTCTCTGCGCGCAATCCCGGCAAGTTGGCTGCGCTGACTCTCCGGTACCTGCTCAAGTGCCATGACCTGCTCGGGGTAGTCTCTGGTGGCTGCAAGTGCTGCCTCGATACAGCGCCTCGCCCTCGCCTTCGTCAACCCAAAGCTGCGCCCGAGGCCGGCAAAGTATTCACCGTGATCCGGGTGCGGGGCGGGATCGAACGGGATGGCACTGACCAGATTATGGCGTGGCCAGGCGCGCATGGGTGCCGGATCATAGACAGGTGCCAGCCTGCAGTCGTCCAGCCCGCCGAGCAGGGCCAGGTTGTCCAGGTGCAGGTCGCCGTTGCCGGTGAGCAGGGCCATCAGAATACGTCGGTACAACTCCTCGCCGGTATCCTCGGCCAGTTCGGCCACATCCTGCAGGCGCGTAAGGATGCCGCCGAGTTCGTCCAGCAGGATGTCGCCGGTTTCGCGAAAATGGTGATCGCCGGTGGCGATCACCGAGAACAGTGATTCCATGGGTACCGGCAGGCCGTCGGCATCACGGTCGAAGCGTTCGACAGCGAGAAAATGCAGGCCGTCGGCATCGTAGCGCCGGTACTGCGGCACCACGAACCCGGCCTCCCGGTGCACATCCAGGCACAGGGCCTCGAGATCGAGCAGGCCGCGGTATTCGGGAGGCTCTACCTTGAGCACCACCGGCTGTCTGCCGGGTGATTCGGGTGCGAAAAAGTTGGCCTCCGACTCGCCCGGGGTGACGGAAACCAGCAGCTTGGGGATCATGCCGCCGACCGAGGGCGTGGGCCCCAGCGCGGCCTCGACGACCAGGGGGTCGAACTCCACGCTTTCATCCAGCACGTTGTTCTTGAGCATGCGCCACAGCTGAGAGCGGCTGGCTGCCGCAGAGATGCCGGCGTCGGGTGTCACCCTGACGTCGTACCAATCGGCCGCGGCGATATCGTCGGCAAATACATCGATATGACCGATGCCGCCGTGTCCACCCATCTGCAACAGTTGCCACTCGGTGTCCAGGCCGGGCGGTGGTTCGCGACCGAGCTGGCTGCGCAGCAGGTCGAGGTAGTGACGGCGCTGCAGGTTACGCGGGTTGTTGCCGGGGATCAGGCTGAGCAGTCGCGGAAACACCGATATGCGCTCGCTGACCGGATAGGTGACCGTGTCGCGACCCCAGATGGCGCCGTCGCCAAGCAGACAGAAACCGGGACCACCACCGGCCAGGTAGTCGTCGCTGTAGGTGAAGCTGGCCTGCGCTTCAGACAGGACCAGGTCGCCCATCTTCTGCGGGGATCCGCCGATGCGGGTCCAGATTACGGCATGTCGATGACGCGTCATGCTCAGTCTTCCTTGTCCGGGCGAGAACCAAAAAAGGTGCCGGCCTTGATCGCGGCCGCGGCATCTGTCCTGCGCTGGGGTATCAGGGCAAGCTCCAGATCGAGCTGCTGCGCCAACGCTGCCAGTGAGGAGGCACGCAGGTCACCGCGCCCCTTGGCCTTGCTCAGCCCGACCGGCGTCAGACCGGCCGCCTCGGCCAGTTGTGCTTGTGACATGCCGCGGGTCCGGGCGGCGGTCAGGAGTTGTTCCAGTAGCGCTTGAATAGGCTCAGACATAATACAAATAGATAATTTATAGGCTTAAAT
>CAZCDY010000258.1:0-3590 GCA_964497145.1 uncultured Gammaproteobacteria bacterium | reverse complement strand
TTTCCTTTGCTGCGGTGGACCCGGGCACGGGGCTTCCGATAGCCAATCGCGTCGAAGCGAACAAACGTCCGCGAAGTTCGATGTCGCCTACCATAGTTCTAAATGGGGACGGTGAGCTTGAACTTGTTACCGGCTCACCCGGTGGTTCGCGGATCATCGGCTACACCGCCCAGTCAATAATTAACCATATCGACTTCGGTCTCGATCCTCAGGAATCGATCAACATACCGCATTATCAGAACCGCAACGGTAGTACAGAGGTTGAATTGCCGATTCCAGGTATCACCATTGACTACGATGCCGACGCCCTCGTGTCGGCGCTCCAAGCACGCAATCATCCGGTCAGCGAGCAGCCAATCCTGGAAAGCGGTTTATCCATTGTCCATGATGGCAAGCGACTGATTGGTGGTGCCGACAAACGGCGTGACGGCACAGTTGCGGGTCGCTAATAGAGGGCAGGAGCCTGGGAGGCGTTTAAGCTCCTGGGTGCCGCGGGTAGATTCAGATTTGTTCTGTGGTGATTGTTGAGAGTTCATGACCACCGGGGAAATCACAAACTAGTGTATTCAGTTAGCCTATTTCTCTGCGCAATATACGCGGCTGCCTAAAAAGGAGAATCGAATCATGCCGAAATTTTTCTCGTCGACAATCGACAACACTTCTGCGGGGCATAGGAGGCTGGTGCTTCGTAGATTATCGTCGGTCAACCGCCTGCTGATTGCCACCCTCCTGGTTTACGGCGTTGTATTTCCTCAAGCCACCTTTGCTAAGGACAACGGGGCCAATAAGCACTGGGTCGGCACCTGGAGTACGAGCCAGGCAGGCCCGCAAGGATAATTTTGAAGAGGCTGACGGTCTCCATCCCCTGTTCAATAAGAACGGTATGGCTGAAAAATGCGGCAGATAGTCCGTATAAGTATCGGCGGCGACCGGGTGCGTGTCCGCTTGTCGAACAGATTCGGGACAGTGCCACTGGTAATCGACGCGGCGAGCATCGGGATCCAGGACATGGGTGCTGGGGTGGATCCGGGCTCATTGCGGGAACTTACCTTTGGCGGTGAGCCGTCCGTGGCCATTGCGGCGGGTGCAAAGGTTTTGAGCGATCCGGTGCAACTCACTGTTTCCGACGAAGCGGACTTGGCTGTCAGTGTATATATCGCCCAAAACGACACTGGTGGTTCAACGATGCACACCAGGGCTTGGCAGACCTCGTATATTTCTCCGATCGGTGATTTTACCGGCGATGAGGTCATGCCGGTTACGCCGGGTGACGAGGGAACCACGACGTCATGGTTCTGGCTGACCGGTGTGGATGTCTGGGCACACCGCAAATCCTTCGCTGTTGCCACTCTTGGTGACTCGATCACGGAGGGGTGCTGCCGGGACGACTTTGTGGATGCCAACGTGCGTTATCCTGACGAATTGGCCCGTCTGCTTTTAGACCGTTACCGGGGGAAACCGAGGGTAGCGGTGCTCAATTCCGGGATCAGCGGCAACCGTGTACTAAACGATCTTTTTGGCCCAAACGCCCAAGCCCGGCTTGACCCGGATGTACTCACGCAGAGCGGGGTCACGCACGTCATCCTGCTGGAAGGGGTCAACGACCTTGGCCTCGGTACGGCTGATCTTGGTGGCGGGTTCGTGCTTGGTCCGGTCGCGGATGCCGATGAGATCATTGCTGGTTACAAGCAGATCATCGAACGCGCACATGCCACCGGACTCAAGATCCTCATCGGGACTATATTGCCCTTCAAGGGTTTTGCGCTTCCTGGTTACTGGACTCCAGACAATGAAGATAAGCGCCAGATAATCAATGCGTGGATCCGAACGAGCGATTTGCACGACGGGTTCGTCGATTTTGATGAAGCCATCCGTGACTCCGACGATCCCGAAAGGATGCTTCCGGTCTATGACGGTGGAGATGGTCTCCATCCTAGCGCTGCGGGCTATCAGCGGATGGCCATGGAGGCCGAAAAAGCATTACTCGCACCGGGGGGCGGGCATATTAAGCAACATTGAGATTTTTTCATTGAATGAAACGGGCGGGGTCAACAATGGCTCCGCCCTTCGTATTGGCGGAGACAATCGACAAGTCTAGATTGGCCAACGCATTGTCAGTGATCGATGACCTGCCCGGGTAGGGCACAGCGGGAAACTGAAATCCTGGCCCCATCCCCGATTCTCAGGTTTCCAGAACCCCAGTTTTCACCCACCCCAGAAAGATCTCCCCGGAACACCCGACGACCCGTCGCCAGCCAGGGAGATTCCCAGAGTGCCCCCAGTGACACGCCGGTGGCATCCCCATCAGTCAGGGGTCAGCTGGCGGCGAACGTCAGAGAGCGGGGCAGGGGTGCTGACTCCGGTTCCGTTGTGGGGTAGGTGGCGGAGCAGCCGGGCACGGGCTGAGATGGGTTGGCAATGATGGCCACAGTGGTCCGGCTCGGGGGTTGGTGAGGAAGAGTGCCTAATCTTCCGCCGGTTTGGGCGGGTCTTCTGCGGGCTGTTGTTTGCGCAACCGCTTCTCTTCTTTCTTTTTCTTCTTGGCGAGATCTCGCTGGCGTTTCTCGAAGGCGTAGTTGGGTTTTGCCATTGGCGGTCCTGTTCTGTGAAAAGCGGGCCGTACCCGGTGCCGGCCTGTGCACCCACCAAGGGACTCCAGTCCCGTGGTCACTATGTCATAAGACATTGAATGCTATGGAATTGGTGGGCCCACCTGGACTCGAACCAGGGACCAAGGGATTATGAGTCCCCTGCTCTAACCAACTGAGCTATAGGCCCAAAGTGTGGGATGGGATGATAACAAAAAGGCCGGCTTTCCCGGCCTCTCTTTTTTTAGCTTTCGCCGTCGAGGAAGCTGCGCAACTTGTCCGATCGTGAGGGATGGCGAAGCTTGCGCAGGGCTTTGGCCTCGATCTGGCGTATGCGTTCACGGGTGACGTCGAACTGTTTACCGACCTCTTCCAGCGTGTGGTCGGTGTTCATGTCGATACCGAAACGCATGCGCAGCACCTTGGCCTCGCGTGAGGTCAGGCCGGAAAGCATGTTCTGGGTCGCCTCTGCCAAGCCTTCCATGGTCGCGGAATCCACCGGCGACATGGCCAGTTGGTCTTCGATGAAGTCGCCGAGGTGCGAGTCTTCGTCGTCACCGATTGGGGTTTCCATCGAGATCGGCTCTTTGGCGATCTTGAGTACCTTGCGGACCTTGTCTTCAGGCATCTCCATGCGCTCGGCGAGTTCCTCCGGGGTGGGCTCGCGGCCCATCTCCTGAATCATCTGGCGGGAGATGCGGTTGAGTTTGTTGATCGTCTCGATCATGTGCACCGGGATGCGGATGGTGCGTGCCTGGTCGGCGATCGAGCGCGTGATTGCCTGACGGATCCACCAGGTTGCATAGGTCGAGAATTTGTAACCGCGCCGGTACTCGAACTTGTCCACTGCCTTCATCAGGCCGATGTTGCCTTCCTGGATCAGATCGAGGAACTGCAGGCCGCGGTTGGTGTACTTCTTGGCAATCGAGATCACCAGTCGCAGGTTTGCCTCGACCATCTCTTTCTTGGCGCGGCGGGCCTTGGCCTCGCCGATCGACATGC
>CAZCDY010000257.1:0-3594 GCA_964497145.1 uncultured Gammaproteobacteria bacterium | reverse complement strand
AGAAAGATCAGTGCCAGCGTGACAGGCACGACCAGCGCCAGGCGCTGATTGGCCTGCTGCGCCAGCTCGAACTGGCCACCCCAGCTGACGAGATAACCGGGTGGCAGCGTCACTTCTTGCTCGATCGCCGCCTGCGCCTCCGTAACAAAGCCGCCGATGTCACGGCCGACGATATTGGCCTGCACCGTGGCGAAACGCTGGTTGTTCTCGCGGGTGATCTGCCGCGGACCGACCAGCGTCTCGATGCTGGCAAGCTCGCTCAGCGGCACACGCTGACCACCGGGTGCGGTGACCAACAACTGGCCGACGTCCTCTGCGGTACGTCGATACGGCTCCTGGTAGCGAACATAGATATCGAAGCGGCGCACGCTGTCGAATACCTGACCGGCGGTCACACCACCGATAGCCGCGCGGATGGTCTCCTGTACCTCGCCGAGGTTGATGCCGTAACGCGCCAGGGCCTCACGCTGCGGTCGGATCAGTAGCTGCGGCGAACCGGTGATCTGCTCGGTCTGCACGTCCTTGGCGCCTTCGAGCGTGTTGAGCACCGCAGCGATCTCGTCGGCGAACCGTTTGAGTACGTCCAGATCATCGCCGTAAAGCTTGACCGCCAGCTCGGCCTTCACACCGCCGACCAGTTCATCGACGGAGAGTTGGATCGGCTGGGTCAGATTGACGAACACGCCGGGCATGCCCGCCAGGCGTTCTCGCAGTTGCTCTTCGACCACCGCCTGGTCGGTGCCGGGCCGCCATTCCTCCGCAGGCTTGAGCACCACCAGCGCGTGGACGCTGTTGATCGGGTCGGCATGGGCACCCACCTCGCCACGGCCGATGCGGCTGACCACCGATTCGACCTCGGGGATCTGCATCATGCGCCGTTCGGCGATCATGGTCAGCCGTTTGGTCTCCTCCAGGGAGATCGACGGCGCCATGGTCAGGTTGACGATCAGGTCACCTTCGTTGAGCCGGGGCGTGAACTCCATGCCCAGCAGCGGGAACACGCGCACGCCGATCGCCAGCATGGCTATGGCCAGCAGCACCGCCAGCCAGCGCTGGCGGACAAAAAAGTGCAGCATCGGCCGGTAGAGAAACAGCAGCACGCGGACGACAATGGGTTCGCGCGCCAGCAGGCTGCCGTTTCCTGTCGCCTGCTGCTCGCGCCAGGCCTTGCGCCGGCGCATGAACAGGTCGGCGAAAACCGGCGCGGCGATCAGCGCGAACAGCAGCGAGCCGAGCATCGCCAATGCCACCGTGTAGGCCAGCGGGCGGAAGGTCTTGCCCTCGACCCCCTGTAGCGTGAACAGCGGCAGGAACACGATGACGACAATGGTGATCGCGAACAGGATCGGCCGCGCCACCTCGCGGCAGGCACGGGCGACGGTGCGATGCCGCGGTTCGTCCGGATCGGTTTCATGCAGCAGGCGGTCGACGTTTTCCGTCATCACGATGGCGCCGTCGACCATCATCCCGATCGCGATCGCCAGACCGCCCAGCGACATCAGATTGGCGGAGATGCCGAAGTAACCCATGGCCAGGGTCGCGAACAGCACCGAGAACGGGATCGACAGCGCGACCACCAGCGACGGGCGAAGGCCGCCCATAAAGGCCAGCAGCACGATAACGACCAGCGCGACCCCCTGCAGCAGGGCATTGCGCACGGTGGAGACCGAGGCCTGCACCAGTTCGCTCTGCTCGTAGTACGGGACGATGCGCACGCCCTCGGGCAGGGCCTTCTGCACCTGCGCGACCTTGGCCTCGACCCGCTCGATCACGGTGGAGGCATTGGTGCCGTACAGCTGTACCACCATGCCGGCGATCACCTCTTTCTCGCCGTTGAGGGTCTGCAGGCCACGGCGGATTGCACCGCCGACCTCGATGGCCGCGACGTCGCGCAGGTAAATCGCACGGCCGTCGTCTGTCTTTACGACGATGTTCGCCAGATCGTCGACGCCATGAGCGAGGCCCTCGGATCGCACCACGAACTCCTCGGCGTTCACGGTCAGGAACTGCGCGCCGACGCTGACGTTGTTTTCGCGGATGCGCGCGATCACCTCGTGCAGCGACAGGTCGTAACGCAGAAGGGCCTGCGGATCGATGTTGACCTGGTACTGCTTCTCGAAGCCGCCGATGCCGAGTACCTCGGTGACACCCGGCACCGTCTGCAGCTGATACTTGACGATCCAGTCCTGGATGGTGCGCAGCTCCTCGAGGCTGTAGTTGCCGGAGGTGTCCTCAAGGTAGTAGTAGAGAATCAGGCCCATGCCGGTGGAGATGGGGCCCATCTCCGGCTCGCCGAAACCCTCGGGGATCTGCTCGCGGGCCTCCTGCAGGCGTTCGTTGACCAATCGGCGGGTGAAGTAGATGTCCATCTCGTCTTCGAAATAGACGTTGACCACCGACAGCCCGAAGTTGGAGATGCTGCGGATCTCCTCGATGCCCGGCAGGCCCGTCATCGATGCCTCGACGGGATAGGTGACGTACCGCTCTATCTCCTCTGGCGCCAGGCCTTCGGTGATGGTGAAGACCTGCACCAGGTTGGGGGATACATCGGGGAAGGCATCCACCGGCAACAGCGTGTAGGCGCGGTAGCCGGCCCCCATCACCACCAGGACCAGCACCACGACCAGCAGGCGGTTGCCCAGGGCGAAATCGATCAGCTTTTCGGTCATGTCGATTCGCCCCTAGTGCACGTGCCCGGCGTGTTCGAGCGCCGCCCGGTTGGTCTCGGCCTTCAAGGCCAGCACGTTGTTCGCGGCGTAGCGCTCGCCCTTGGCCAAGCCGTCAATGATCTCCACGGCCTCGGGCGTTGCCCGCCCCTGGCGGACCGCGCGAGCCTCGAAACCGGCATCGGTCTGCACGAACACCACGGTCTCGCCATCCAGCTCGGTCAGCGCCGAATTTGGTATCACCACGCCCGCCGTCTCCCGGCCCGTCTCGATATGGCCGGAGACGAACAGGCCGGGGCGCCAGTCGGAATGCGGGTCTTCCAGCACGACCCGCGCCGTCGCGGTGCGGGTGGTCTCATCCAGGGCCGGGCTGACGAAGGCGATGGTTCCCCGTGCGTCAGGGATGTCACCGCTGAATTGAATAGTCACCGGCATGCCGGCCCGCACCTGCGCCAGATCACGTTGATAGACTGTGAGGTTGACCCAGACCGACGACAGGTCGGCAACGACGAACGGCACGTCTGCCGCTTCCTGCCCGATGACCTCGCCGATGGTGATATGCCGCTGGGTCACGATGCCGCTCAACGGGGCACGCAGCTGGTAGGCGCTGAAGCCCTTGTCTTCGAGCGCGGTGATCTGCGCCACCTGCTCGCGCGAATAACCCAGCGCGAACAGGGCGTTCAACGCCTGGTTACGCTCGATGTCGGCCTCGCGGTAGGCCTGTCGTGCAGCGGCTGCTGCCCGCGTCGTGCCGACCTTGTCCGACAGCAGCCGTTTCTCGCGACCCAGGTTCTCCCGTGCCAGTTCGAGCTTGGCGACGGCGGCCAGATAATCGCTCCGCGCCGCGGCCAGCTCCCGGCTGGTGAGTACGGCCATCGTCTGGCCCGCCTCGACGCGGTCGCCGACAGACACATGGACCTGCTGTACA
>CAZCDY010000256.1:0-3598 GCA_964497145.1 uncultured Gammaproteobacteria bacterium | reverse complement strand
CCTCAACCGGCTGCTGCCGTTTTTTGGCTTAAGATCACACCATATCGTTCTCAAAGGAACCCAGGCCATGCATGCGATCGTTGGTTTCACACTTGTACCTATTGATTCCGGCATATCGGTATCACCCTTCGTCGTGGCCATCGAGCGGGTACTCGAGGAATCGGGCCTGACCTTTGAGGTCAACTGCAACAGCACCAACGTCGAAGGGGAGTGGGACAAGGTATTCGCCACAATCAAGCGCTGCCATGAGATCGTTCATGCCGAGGGCGCGCCGCGCATCCATACCTGCCTGCAGGTTGGTACGCGCGTGGACCGCGAGCAACAGATGGCAGACAAGCTCGACAGCGTGACCAGGCGGCGCCAACGATAGCGGCCCGCTCCTGGTCGACGGGCGCGCCCCGCATCGGCCCACGATTGAATGATTTGTTGGAGTCCGCGGGTCTTGTCCAGCGTCGGCCTGGTCAGCGGCGATCAACAGGAGATAAGGGTGTCTAAAAACAGAGTCGTACTGCTGCTGGCGATCGTCGCCGCGATCGCCGCCTTCTTTATTTTGGATCTCGGGCGTTTTCTGGATCTCGCGTTCCTCAAGGAACAGCAGTCGAGCATCGAGGCCTACCGCTCAGAGCGTCCACTGATGGCCGCCGGTCTGTTCTTTCTGATCTACGTCGCGGTCACCGGCCTTTCCCTGCCGGGTGCCGCTGTCATGACCCTGGTGGGCGGTGCGATATTCGGCCTCGCCTGGGGCACCCTGATTATCTCGTTCGCCTCCACCATTGGCGCCACGCTGGCATTCATCGCCAGTCGCCTGGTGTTCCGCGATAGCGTTCAGCGGCGGTTCGGCGGCAAGCTGCGTGCGATCAACGATGGGATCGACAAAGAGGGTGCGTTTTATCTGTTCGCACTCCGCCTGGTACCCATATTCCCGTTCTTCGTTATCAACCTGTTGATGGGGCTGACTCCGATACGGACCTGGACCTTCTACTGGGTCAGTCAGGTCGGCATGCTTGCCGGGACCCTGGTATACGTCAATGCCGGCACCCAGCTGACCCGGATCGAGAGCGTCAGCGGCATACTGTCGCCGGCGATCATTGGCTCGTTCGCCTTACTGGCGGTGTTCCCGCTGATCGCCAAGCGCATCGTCGGCATGCTGCAGGCACGCAAGGTGTATGCACGCTGGCAGGCGCAGAAACCGAAGCGGTTCGACTACAACCTGCTGGTGATCGGCGCCGGCTCGGGCGGCCTGGTCTCGGCCTACATCGCGGCCGCGGTCAAGGCCAGGGTCGCTCTCGTCGAACGCCACAAGATGGGCGGCGACTGTCTCAACACCGGATGCGTGCCTTCCAAGGCGCTGCTGCGTTCGGCGAAATTCATCGCGCAGAGCCGGCGCGCCAGCGAACTGGGCATGCAGGCGGTCAAGGTGGACTTCCGCTTTGCCGACCTGATGCAGCGCGTTCAGCGGGTGGTGAAGACGGTGGAGCCGCACGACTCTGTGGAACGTTACACCGAGCTCGGGGTGGACTGCGTCCAGGGCGAGGCGCGCATCACCTCGCCCTGGACCGTAGAGGTCGACACACCGATGGGCAGACGCGAGATCTCCGCGCAGTCAATGATCATCGCCGCGGGTGCCCGCCCCTTCGTGCCCCCAATCCCAGGCATCGAGGAGGTCGGTTACCTGACGTCCGATGACATCTGGAATCTGCGCGAGCAGCCGCTGCGGCTGCTCGTACTGGGCGGCGGCCCCATCGGCTGCGAGCTCGCCCAGGCCTTTGCGCGCATCGGGTCCGTGGTCACCCAGGTCGAGATGGCGCCGCGACTGATGATGCGTGAAGATCCCGAGGTGTCGGCCATGGTGCTGCAGCGTTTCCGTGATGAGGGTATCGATGTACGCATCAACACCAGAGCGCAGGCATTCAGGATCGACAATGGCGAAAAGCTATTGGTCGCCGAACACGCCGGCAAGACGCTGGAACTGGCGTTCGATCAGTTGCTGGTCGCCGTTGGTCGGGCCGCGAACACCCAGGGTTATGGTCTCGATGAGGTGGGGATCGAGGTCACCGACCGCCACACGGTCGGCGTAAACGCGTACATGCAGACCAACTACCCGAACATCTATGCCTGCGGCGATGTCGCCGGTCCCTACCAGTTCACCCATACCGCGGCGCACACTGCCTGGTATGCGGCGGTCAATGCCCTGTTCGGGCGCTTCCGCAAGTTCAAGGTCGACTACTCGGTCGTCCCCTGGGCCACCTTTACCGAACCGGAGGTGGCGCGTGTCGGCCTGAATGAGACCGACGCCAAAGACCAGGGTGTTGCGTACGAGGTAACCACCTATGGCATCGATGACCTGGACCGCGCGATCGCCGACGGGGCAGCGGAGGGCCTGGTCAAGGTGCTCACGGTGCCGGGCAAGGACCGGATTCTCGGCGTCACGATTGTTGGCGATCACGCCGGTGATCTGATCGCCGAATTCATCCTGGCGATGCGCCACGGCCTCGGACTCAACAAGATCCTCGGCACCATCCATATCTACCCGACCTGGACAGAGGCAAACAAGTACGCAGCGGGCAACTGGAAAAAGGCGCATGCGCCGAAACGTCTGCTCGAATGGGTCGGGCGCTACCATGCCTGGAGCCGGGGCGACTGAGCCGGTTTCGAAAGCCAAGGCAAGAGCACAGCCCACCTCTGTCGCACCTCGCGGGATGGCATATCGCCGATACATCGCGTCGCTGCCTGATTCCGCTCAGTCGCAATCATCGTCTTCAACGACATAGTCGCCGGTCAGCCCGTCTCGCAGTGGGGTACCGGATTCGTCCGTTACCACTGTGCGAACGAACATCATGCTGGCGACACGATCGAACTGTGCCTGCATGGCCAGTTCGATATCGGAGTCCTTCATGCCGTCGAAGATGTATACCCGACCCGCATCCTCCCGGGCCAGGTCCCGGTCTGTCGGCTGCAGCAGTTTTTGCTGCTGCCAATCGTCGAAGCCGGATCCTTCGGCAGCCGTACCGCTGCTGAAAGGGACCAGGGTCAGAGCCAGGCAAAAGGCGAGATTCCTCATTTTCTTATCCTCTTATTTGCTGACGAAGCCTGTATGGCGAACTGAGGTGCCTTGCTTCGATGAGCATTTTTATAGGCGGGCCGGGTGGCGGTTGTCTCGACCGAAAGGCAGCGAAAAGCAGACGAAAAAACGACTGGCTTTTTATCCTTTCTCATCAACAGCTAACGAGCACTACCCAACTCGATGCAGAGGCACCGGACCGGATGAGGCGGGCGAACCTGGTCTGCTTCACGGGCGACTCTGCGCTCACGGTGCCGTGTTGACCGGACGGCAACCCCCGGGCCCGAAGGCGAATACCCGGCCCGTTGTGGAAAGGTTGGAAAAACACATTGCACACGATCGACGCCCCATGCCTCTTACTATTTTTCAATCAATTGAGAGCCATCAAACCGGGGCTTTCCACAGCCCTGTCAGTAGCTGTCGCACACAATTATTGGTGGCAAGCAGGTTGCGGACAAAGGGAAGAAATCGTCGGGAAGCTTGGTATAGTTGGCCGTGCTTGCGACCGTGATATTGCTTGCTGCCTGGTCGACACCG
>CAZCDY010000255.1:0-3659 GCA_964497145.1 uncultured Gammaproteobacteria bacterium | reverse complement strand
GCGGAATACGCTTACGCTATTCCCCCTACGGCTGCACCTTCCGGGCCTCCCACAACAAAAAAGCCCGCGCGAACGCGGGCCAAAGCCTTCCATCAGAAATTCTTAAAGATCAGGGTCGGACGTAGGACCAGCCCTCCTGTTGACGCTCTACAAGATGGACCACACCGGAGGGGACCATCTCAGCCTGCGGCATCAGCGGTATGTCCTTACCCGCCTTCTTGGACATCTTGGCATGGGTGTTCGCACAGGCCCGGAAGCTGACGTTGTCGTAATTTTGCGAAATGCTTTCGACGCGCTCGGCGACCGGAGACTTGCCCGGTATCAGCATGGTCAGGCCCGGCCCATAGGCGACGATCTCGACCACGACCTCCTGGCCCTTGTCCTGGTAGTACTTGTTGACGTTCGAGGCATTGTTCAGCACCAGATTCTGGCGTGCCGGATCCGCTTCGTCCAGGTGGAACACGATCCGGCGGACATCGTCCGCAGCGGCCGTGCCCATCGCGAGCAGAAGAGCCAAAGGAATATAAAAAAACCGCATATCTCTCTCCATCCTGGTAGGTGTTACCCGGGTGTTTCCCCGGTCTGCCTACCATAGACGCCGTGTCGAGAGGGTTATTCCATCGGGCGAAACCGCTCAGGTACCCGGTATCACGAGCACCTGGCCGATCCGGATGTGGTTGTCGCTGCGAATACGGTTCTCACGCCGCAGCGAAGCCAGGCTGACCCGGTAGCGATCGGCAATCTCGGACAGGGTGTCGCCACGCGAAATGACGTGGCGGGTGTTCTTGGCCTGGTTTTTGGCCAGCAGGGTGTCGGGTGGCGGCGCCTGGGTGAAGAATTCCTTTACCCCCGTCGTGATCGCCCTGGCCATACGTTCCTGGTACTTGGGATCGCGCAGATTGCGCTCCTCATTGGGATTCGAGATGAATCCGGTCTCGACCAGCATGGAAGGGACATCGGGTGATTTCAGCACCATGAAACCGGCCTGCTGCACGCGTCGACCGTGGGTCTTGCCGACACGGCCCAGTTCGCGATAGACACTGGTCGCGGCGCTCAGGCTCGCATGCCGGGTCGCCGACTGCGACAGGTCCAGCAGCACCGAGGCCAGGACATCGTCCTTGTCGTCCAGGCTGACACCGCCGACCAGGTCTGCCGAGTTTTCGCTTTCTGCCAGCCACCGCGCGGCCTCACTCGATGCCCCGCGCTGTGACAGGACGTAGACGGAAGAACCGCGCACCCGTTTGTCGCGGAAGGCGTCGGCATGAATCGAGACAAACAGATCGGCGCGATGCTTGCGGGCCACGGCCATCCGCTTGCGCAGCCCGACGTAGTAATCGCCTGTGCGGGTAAGTACCGCGCGCATCCCGGGTTCGGCATCGATCAGGCGTTTGACGCGGCGCGCGATCTCAAGCGTGACCTTCTTTTCTTTGGTGCGGTGACGTGAGCCGCTGGCCCCGGGATCTTCGCCACCATGTCCCGCATCCACCGCCACCACGACATCCCGCGCACGCTTGATATCGCTGGCCGATTTGGCCACCCGCGGTTTGCCTGTGGCCTCGACCGGGTAGAGATCGACCACCAGGCGGTGCCCGTAACTCGCGTTGGGCTTGAGCAGGAATGTCTTTGGCCGTACCCGCTGCTTGAGGTCGAGCACGACCCGCAGACTGCCATCCGGGCGGCTCGCCTTACGCATGCCGCCGAGGTGCTTGTCCTGGATGTCTTTTTCCGAAAAGCCGTCGCCCAGTGAGGCAGCGACAAAATCGATCACCAGGCGATCCGGCCCGCTTAAAGAGAACACCTTGTGCTCTGCCGGCGCATCCGTATCGAATACCAGCCGGGTATGGTCGGGAGCCGTCCACAGCCTGACACCCGCGACCTGCGCAGCAAGCAGCGGCGGCGTGACAAGCACCAATAACAAGAGGGTCAGTAGCTTTCTCATGGGTTCAGAGGTCCCGTTTTCCCTGAGCCGATGACTGAAAACTAGCACAGCAAAATTAATTTTCCTAGAAATTTCGGCCGGATATGTCAGTTTCCTACAAAAGACTAGAGGTTTAACCCCAGGCCGGACAAAACCGCCTTCCCGGCCGCTGTGACCGCATTCAGCTCGATTTCCCGTCCTTCCCCCCGATGGTGGATGGTGATCCGCAAGTCCGGCGTCGGTAGCCAGCCCTCACCCCGCCCTGCCCACTCGATGAGCAGCACGGCAGCTTCGTCGAGCATCTCGCGCAGCCCCAGGTACTCGAGCTCGCCTGGATCCGCAACACGGTAAAGGTCGAGGTGGTAGATCTTGCGGGCCCCGATCTGATAGGGCTCGATCAGGGTATAGGTCGGGCTCTTGACGGCCCCCTGGTGACCGAGACCGCGCAGGAATCCGCGCGTCAGCGTAGTCTTGCCGGCACCCAGGTCGCCCTCCAGAAAGATCAACAAGGGGCCTTCGAGGCACGCCGCCAGGCGGGCGCCCAAGGCCTCCTGCTCGGCCTCGCTGTCCAGCTGCAGCAGCAGCGCACTCACGACGGGTTCACCAGGGCACGTAAGCGGGCGATGACATCACTGCCCAGCAGGCCGCGTTCGCCGCCTTTCGCGGCCGCGGCATCTGCCGCCGCTGCATGCAGGCAGACACCGCACTCGGCCGCATCGCGCAGCTCCAGCCCCTGCGCCAACAGCCCGGCAATCACCCCGGTGAGCACGTCACCCATCCCACCACTGGCCATTCCCGGATTGCCGCCACTGCACACCGCCGGCGGCGCACTGCCCTCGCTGGCGACGAGGCTGCCCGCCCCCTTCAGCACCACGCTGCCACCATACCGGCCCTGCAGCTCCTGAACCGCATCCAGGCGTTGTGCATTCACCTCGGCATTGCACAGCGCCAGCAGGGTCGCCGCCTCACCGGGGTGCGGCGTCAGCACCCAGTCATCGCGACGGGCGGGCTCGGTCGCGAGCAGCCGCAGCGCATCGGCGTCGACCACCAATGGCCGCCGGCCATCGAAGGCCGCGGCCCACAGGCTGCGCGCCCAGTCATCCTGACCCAAACCCGGGCCGATCGCGATCACCGTTGCCTGGCGCAGCAACGGCAGCAGCGCCTGCGGCCCATCGACCGCATGCACCATGATCTCGGGGCGGGCCGCAAGTACGGCGGCCGCATGCCGTGGACGGGTCGCCAGGCTGACCAGACCGCTGCCGACCCGCAGTGCTGCCTCGGCCGCCAGGCGCGCCGCACCACCGAATCCATGATTGCCGCCGATGACCAGCACATGGCCGAAGTGCCCCTTATGCGCACTGCGTGATCTCGGTGCCAGCAGGCTGGCCTGCTTTGACCAGTCGATGCGCCGCGCGGTCAGCACGCTGCTGGCATATACCGCGGCGGGCATACCAAGCCCGTCGAATACTATCTCACCACTGCATGCGGGGCCGTCGGCGGTGAAAAGGCCCAGTTTGAGCCCGATAAAGCTGACGGTCGCAGAGGCCCTGACCGCGGTGCCCATGATGGCGCCGCTGTCAGAGTGCAGACCGGAGGGAATATCGATCGACAGGCAGGGTGCAGGGTGCGCATTGACCGCCACGATCGCCTCGGCCCAGCCACCGGTAACGTCACGCTCCAGTCCGGTCCCCAGGATCGCGTCGACGATCAGATCGGTCTCTGCCGGGATGCCCTCAAAACG
>CAZCDY010000254.1:0-3663 GCA_964497145.1 uncultured Gammaproteobacteria bacterium | reverse complement strand
CCGGGTGTGTAGAGGACTTCCACCTCCAAGTAGATGCGCCCTGCCGGGCGCACCATAAAAAAAGACTTAGGTTTATCGCCTAAGTCTTGTTTTAATTGGTCGGAGCGAGAGGATTCGAACCTCCGACCCCCACAACCCCATTGTGGTGCGCTACCAAGCTGCGCTACGCTCCGAAAGAGCGCTGCATCCTAGGGATGCGGCGCTTTGTTGTCAATGCAGTAAGGCCTTTCAGGCATCAAGGACGGCGAGAAGCTCTTCGAGTTCACCGCGCAGCTGGCGGATCAGCTCAGGTTTGGAATGCGCTTCCTGTTTGGGGCCATCACCGGCCAGTTGCTGGCGCGCACCGCCTATGGTGAAGCCCTGTTCATACAACAGGCTGCGGATGTTGCGGATCATCTCCACATCATGACGTTGGTAGTAACGGCGGTTACCACGGCGCTTGACTGGCTTGAGTTGCGGGAACTCCTGCTCCCAGTACCTCAGGACATGAGGCTTTACCTGGCAGAGTTCGCTGACTTCACCGATGGTGAAGTAACGCTTACCGGGGATCGCCGGTAATTCAATGTTGCTGCTGTTCGGATCCAGCATATGCCTCTACTCGTGCTTTCAGTTTCTGTCCCGGACGGAACGTCACCACGCGTCGTGCGCAGATCGGAATCTCTTCGCCGGTCTTGGGATTTCGCCCCGGCCGCTGCTTCTTCTCGCGCAGGTCGAAATTGCCGAAACCCGACAGTTTGACTTGCCTGCCGTTCTCCAGGGACATTCGAATTTCTTCGAAAAACATCTCCACCATATCCTTCGCCTCGCGCTTGTTCAGCCCGAGTTCTTCAAACAGGTGTTCTGCCATCTCTGCTTTGGTCAGTGCCATTGACTCAATCTCTCAGTTTTGCGGACAGGCGCTCTGCCAGTGCCATGAGCACCACACTGCTCGCCTCTTCAACTTCCGATTCGGTAAGAGTGTGAGAAGATTCCTGTAAAATCAAGCTCAAAGCAAGGCTTTTTAGACTGGAATCTACGTTGTCACCAGTATAGACGTCGAAAAGCTGGATGTCCTTCACAACTGCAGGTGCCGCATCCCGCACGCAATCGAGTACCGCCTGGTAAGCCAGGTCGCGGTCGACCAAAAGGGCAAAGTCACGCCGTATGGCCGGAAATTTGGACAATGCTACGAATTTCGGGATGCCACCCAGAGCGATCGGTTGCAGCTCAACCTCGAACAGGAACACGCCTTCAGGCACGTCCAGCGTCTTCTGCGCCGCCGGGTGCAAGAGACCGATCCAGCCGATGGCGACCCCGTTCCGCAGCAAACGGGCGCTCTGCCCCGGATGCAGCGCCGGGTGCTCCTCTGCCTGAAAGCGGAACTCCCCGGCATCGGCCACCTGGTGCAGCACCGATTCGAGATCGGCCTTCAAATCGTAGAAATCCACCTTGCGCGATGCCAGGCCCCATTGCTCCGCCTTCGCCTCGCCATAGACCAGACCGGCAAGCCTGGGTACCTGCTGCAGCTCCCCGTCCACGCGCGCAAAGGTCAGGCCACTCTCGAACAGACGGATACGCGACTGCTGCCTCGCCAGGTTGTGCTTGAGCGTCTGGATCAGACCCGGCCAGATGCTGGCCCGCATATCGGACATATCCGCCGAGATTGGATTGGACAGCTTGATGGGCTCGGCATTTGGCGTGAGCACCTGGGCCAACTCTGGCGCCACGAAGCTGTAGGTGATCGCCTCCTGGTACCCGCGATGGACCAGCAACTGTTTGGCGGCCAGCAGATTGAACTCGGCCTCGGGCCTCACAGCGATACTCACCGGGGCGGAACTCAGGCTGGACGGGATGTTCGCATAGCCATATACACGCCCAATCTCTTCGATGAGATCGGCCTCGATCGCAATATCAAAGCGTGCACTCGGTGCGATCACAGACCAGCCGCGCTCGATCTCGGTGACCTGCATACCGAGCCTGACCAGGGTGTCGGCAATGGTTTCCGCTTCGATATCCACACCCAGAAGCCGCGTCACTCGCTCATGTCGCAAAGTTATGGCCTGCGGTACAGGAAGGTGGTCTTCAGACTTGGCCTCGCAGACAGGACCCGCTGCACCGCCGACAATCTCGAGCATCAGCGCGGTCGCACGCTCGATAGCCTGACCCTGCAGCTGCGAGTCCACACCTCGCTCGAAGCGATGCGAGGAATCGGTGTGCAGGCCGTAACTTCGTGCCTGGCCGGCCACGGCCAGCGGCGCAAAGAATGCGGCCTCAAGCAAGACATCCCGCGTGGTATCGGTAACGCCCGAATCTTCGCCACCCATGATGCCGGCCATCGCCACCGGACGCTGTTGATCCGCAATCACCAGGGTATCGCCGCGCAAGACCGCTTCACTCCCATCGAGCAGCGAGATCTTTTCACCTTCATCCGCCAGGCGGACGCGGATGCCACCATCCAGCCTGGACAGGTCAAAGCCATGCATCGGCTGCCCCATTTCGAGCATGATGTAGTTGGTGATATCGACGACCGGCGAGATGGTGCGGACACCGCCGCGGCGCAGCTTTTCGATCATCCAGTCAGGCGTGCTGGCCTTGGCATCGATGCCGCGCACCACGCGACACAGATAGCGTGGACAGGCCTCACCGGCCTCCAGCGACACAGGAAACTCATCATCGATACTGGCAATGACCGGATTGATCTGTGGCGGCGTGACCGGCACACGATTGAGCACACCCACTTCACGCGCCACACCAGCCAGGCTGAGGCAATCGGCACGGTCGGGGGTCAGATCGACATCGATACACTGGTCGTCGAGTGACAGATAATCGCGAACGTCAGCGCCAATCGGTGCATCGCCCGGCAAAGGCATGATGCCATCCGAAGATTCAGCCAGGCCGAGCTCGGAGGCCGAACAGATCATGCCAAGAGATTCGACACCACGCAGCTTCGCCTTCTTGATTTTGAAGCCACCCGGCAGACGCGCGCCAACCGTGGCCACCGGTACCCGCATACCGCCGGCGACATTTCGGGCGCCACACACGATCTGCGACGGCGCCTCGGTTCCGATGTTGACACTGCAGACACTGAGCTTGTCGGCGTCAGGATGTTGCTCGCGAGTTAGGACCTCCCCGACCACCACGCCATTGAACGGCGGTGCCGCGGGCTCAACCGAGCCGACCTCCAGGCCGGCCATACTCAACTGGTCTGCCAGCGCCTCGGTGCCGATATCCGGATTGACCCATTCGCGCAACCAGGCTTCACTGAATTTCATTGTCGTTACCTAACCAAAACTGCTTAGTCGATGGCGCGCTTCGCGTCGCTCAACAGCACCCTACCGTCATCTCATTGTCGTAGGATGCAATAAGCAAAGCGCGTTGCGCCGCAAAATCTCTTGGTGCGTTTCCATTTTCGTAGGATGCAACAAGCAAAGCGCGTTGCACCGCAAGGACATTATGCAAACTGTTTCAGGAAACGCAGGTCGTTCTCAAAGAACAGTCGCAGATCATTGACGCCATAACGCAGCATCGCCAGCCGCTCGACCCCCATCCCAAAGGCGTAACCCAGGGATTTCTGGGCAGCGACGAGAACAACTTCACCACCACCCTGGGGCGGGAAGGCTCCGACTATACCGCGGCCATCATCGCCTATTGCCTGAATGCCAAATCGGTAACCATCTGGAAAGA
>CAZCDY010000253.1:0-3673 GCA_964497145.1 uncultured Gammaproteobacteria bacterium | reverse complement strand
CCGGAGCAGACGCCTATGGCACCGACAGGACTACGTGCAGCGGGATTGTATGCGCTCTCGACTTCGATGTTGGCTCGGTAAAGGAGCGCCCAATCAGTGACGGAAAGCCCCGCGCGACGCAGCGCACCATGCCCGGCATACCGTAGAGCCGTGGTCTCGATCGCATGGAGGATTTCTGGGGTGGCGCGGGCGGCAGATGGAGCCGGGATCGCTGTCTCGCTCGTTGCGTCAGGAACGCGAGGTTCTGCGAAGAGAAAAAGGCGCCCGTTTGCCTCTTGAGAAGAGGAAATCAATTGGCCGTCTGGGCCAACCGAAAAGATGAAACCGTCGGCCAGGGCCGGGGGCGCGGAACAAACGCCTGTACCCAAAGCAACGACGAGCGCAGTCGCGCGGTCAGCTGCCTTTGACCGGAGGCGCGGCGTGGCGCTCGCGGCCACCTTCTTCAAGTGGGATGCTAGCGGTCGTACAGCCCATGTCGGCCAGGAAACTGACAAGGCCAACGATGGTTTTGAAGTCGCGGAGCTTGAGGACGCTTCGGCTGGTGACGAGCATTTTATCGTCACGCCCATCAGTGGCGACGGCGCGGATGACCCACGAGCCGTACCAGCTATTATGGCGCTTCTCCGCTCTCTCCTTGCAGACCACCTCAATGAGGTAGCCCTCGGCGAGCAAGCCGCGCAGTCCGTCTTCTGTAACCACATTCGGGGCTTCTTCTATCATGGCCTTCCCTTGGGTCCTTGTTCTGCCTGGGTGCAGTATCAGGCCCACGGGGTCGCAACACCGTGAGCGATACAAAACAACATTAATGATAGCAAGACAATAATAACGTGTTGACGAAGTTCGCCTTGCTCCGATAACGGTGATAGCCGACAGAATGATAATCTTAAAGGCGGGAAAGGAGTTTTGCCCTGCGGTTGTTTATTGCGCGCAACGCACCGTTGCTGTTCGCGCTCCTGCTTGGAAGCATGCCGGTAGCCGCGGCTGCGGATTGCGTACCTCCCGAACGACCGTTCTTGCCTCAGTCGCGAGAAGACATTCGTGCCTATGCCGATCTGCTGCGTTCTGATTTCGAGGGCTACATTGCCGACATTCAGGAATACTTCCGCTGTCTTGATGCCGAGCGCCAACGGGCGTTTCAGGAGGCGCGCGAGGTCAGTGAAGACTATGGAAGACTGATCGAGCTATTGGACTGAGCAAACGCATGGGCTTAACCGCCGTCGAGATCCTCGTAGTAGACGAGCGCGGGCATGTTGCGGCGCTGATGCACGATGCGCAGGATGACTGCTGCGCCATCCGCCGCATCGAGCCGCTTGTAGAAGATCACGTGACGCTGGCAATTGATGGACCGCATCCCCGGGACAAAGAGACTCCTGTCCCGGCCCGCGTCGGGATCCCCAGTGATCCGCTCGAAGGCGGTGACCAACTGGCGGTAATAGACGAGCCATTGGTCCCTGCCCCAGGTCTCGACGGTGTAGGTGCGTATCTCTTCGAGGTCGGACTTGGCCTGTCCGGAAAGCCGAATCGTCATGCGGGTCAGCGATCAAACGCATCCGGTTCGAAGGCTTGGGCATCGAACTCGGCGAAATCCCCATTCTCGGCCAGGGTGGCTGCCATCTCGAGATCGGCCTTGAGGGCATAGAACTGCCGCGCGCCATCCTTCTCCATCAGCATCCTTACGCCGGCGCGCACGACTTCGCTCAGATTGGCGTAGGCGCCGGACTCGATCTGTGCCTGCACATATTTCTGCATCGGTTCGGTCAGGTGGACGTTTGGCATCAGACTCTCCTCATTATGCTCGATCATAGCAGATACTGACATAAATATTCAAGCTCATGCTCGGTCCCAACTTGGGCCCCAAGATAGGTTCGCTGCCCCCTCCCTTCCTCCTGCTCCCTGTTTCCAGCCGGAGAACCGGGCTCGACAGTTTTCCGACACTGCCCTTCCCGGGACCATGGGCGCTGCGACACGCCGTTTGACGGGCTCATGCGGTCTGTTCTTCCGTGACCGGTTTCGTGGCCGTATTGGAACGCCATATTTTCTTTTTGTAACAGTTGTTTGTTTGGCAATGGACGTGAAAGGAGGCCGCAATTTTGGCCGCTTCCAGGACGCCTCAAGAGCTCAAACCGTCATCAGATCTTGGAAGCCGTCACGCGACACAAGCGAACAATCGCAAGTCGCCATCAATCAAATCGCCTTGCTATCGGTAATGTTGTTTCGTATCGCTGCACCATTATAGATGGAGTCGGCATCATGAAGCACGTGATCCACGGCGTGGCAACAGCCACGGCAATAAGCATATCCGGACTAATGGCCTCGTCAGGTCCGGCTCAGGCCTATCAGGTGGACTGTGCGATCCTCCTCTGCCTTGCGGGCGGCTGGCCTGCCTCCGCGCCCTGCGCGCATGCCAGAGCGGTCTTCATTCGGCGGATCACGCCATGGCCGATCGAGCCGCCCTTACAAATCTGGCGGTGTCCGATGGGTGTGTCGTTCAACGATCCCAGTCCGATGTCGCCTATGGAACGCCTTTATGACATCACGTTCCGCGATCCGCCCGAACCGCAGGAATCGACTCCGATCCCCCTTGTTCGCGTCCAAGCAGATGAGCAAGCCGACATCGACATCTCAGGCGACGCCTTTGATTTCGTGCGCAGCATACGGGTCTATCACATCCAGTATCGCCAGCACGAAAACCGAGATGGCGACTGCAATCGCAGCGACTCCACGCGATTGGGGTCCTACGGCGTGCAGGGCGATTACCGATGGACAAGATCCAACGTGGGCCAAGTGCCGGCCGCATCCGGCCTGAGCATCCCGAATGGATGTGGCAGCTACTTTTACCGTTCCGTCTTCGTCGACTGGCGTGATCACGCCGGGAACTATGGTTCTGAAGAAGTTCGCTACTGACAAAATCTGCACGCGGTCTTGCCGCGCGCGTCATCACAACCCCGCACGAAAGGCTGTGCAAAGCCCCCAAAAAGGAGACGACGCCAGACCGTGAAGCCTGACGCCGTGCTAGAAAACTCCGTGAACAAGAGTTTCCTAGCGCACCGCTAAAACACCTGCAACCAGCAAAGTTGTTTTGCTGGCAAGAATGTTGTTGTCTCACGACATGGCGTCGGATCTCCAAGGAGACCTCGACCATGGAACCTACGACCGGCCTGATCCTGCGACGGATCACGCAGACAAATCTCTCTGTTGCAGCGCACAAGCTTGCCACCCTCATCCTCGATGCCATCGCCTGGAAGGATGGCTACAACGGTTTGTCGCGCGGAACGGCAGCCTTCACCCTCTCTGCCCTAGCGGAGAAGATGGGTGTCTCACGACAATATCTTTCGGTTCTTTTGAGCGAACTTGAGACGTCGGAGTTGCAGCTCGAGCGGGCGAAGCCGAATGGCAAGTTCGCGCCCTGGATCTTTCGGTTTTCCGCCTTCGACGAGGAGAGTGAAACCCATGATCTCGTGTCAGGTGAAGGCGACACATCACTATCTAGAGATAATAATAACAAAACTATCTTCTCAGGGCTGATCGAAATCACCGAGAGTTCGAACGTTTTTCAGACCAGTTGGGCAGAGCTCATCAAAGCAGCGAAGGCCACGTTGCCCTGCTGGAACATCGACACCCAGGTCATCTGGGATCGCTTCCTGGCCTTCAACCGGTCCCGAGGCAACGGCAG
>CAZCDY010000252.1:0-3704 GCA_964497145.1 uncultured Gammaproteobacteria bacterium | reverse complement strand
AGGTGCGAGACGTGCACCCGACCCACTACGGTCGCGTGTGCCCGATCGAGACCCCGGAAGGCCCGAACATCGGCCTGATCAACTCGCTGGCGACCTACGCCCGTACCAATGAGTACGGGTTCCTGGAGAGCCCCTACCGCAAGGTGGTGAACGGCAAGGTAACCGACGATATCGAGTTCCTCTCAGCCATCAACGAGGCGGAGCACGTGATTGCCCAGGCGTCTGCGACCCTGGACAAGAACATGAAGTTCGTCGATGAACTGATCGCGGTGCGTCATCTCAACGAATTTACCGTTATGCCCCCGGAGCGCGTGGACTACATGGACGTGTCGCCCAAGCAGGTGGTATCAGTGGCGGCAGCCCTGATCCCCTTCCTTGAGCACGATGACGCGAACCGCGCCCTGATGGGTTCGAACATGCAGCGCCAGGCTGTGCCGACCCTGGTCAGCGACAAGCCGCTGGTGGGCACCGGGATGGAGCGCTATGTGGCGGCTGACTCCGGTGTCTGCGTGGTCGCCAACCGTTCCGGAGTGGTCGACTCGGTGGATGCCAGTCGCATCGTGGTGCGGGTGAACGAGGCGGATGCGGGTGTCGACGAAGCGCCTGTTGATATCTACAACCTCACCAAGTACACGCGTTCCAACCAGAACACCTGTATCAACCAGCGCCCGATCGTGCGCCAGGGAGACGTCATCGAGCGCGGTGATATCCTGGCTGACGGGCCGTCAATCGACATGGGTGAGCTGGCCCTGGGCCAGAATATGCGTATCGCGTTCATGCCCTGGAACGGCTACAACTTCGAGGACTCCATTCTGGTCTCCGAGCGGGTGGTGAAGGAAGACCGCTTCACCACCATCCACATCCAGGAGCTGACCTGTATCGCCCGTGACACCAAGCTGGGCTCCGAGGAAATCACCTCGGATATCCCCAACGTGGGCGAGAGCGCACTGGCCAAGCTGGATGAGTCGGGCATCGTCTATATCGGTGCCGAGGTGGATGCCGGTGACATCCTGGTAGGCAAGGTGACGCCCAAGGGTGAAACCCAGCTGACCCCGGAAGAAAAACTGCTGCGCGCCATCTTTGGCGAGAAAGCCTCCGACGTGAAGGACACTTCACTGCGCGTGCCGTCCAGCACCAAAGGTACGGTGATCGACGTGCAGGTTTTCACCAGGGACGGCCTCGAGAAGGATGTCCGCGCCCTGCAGATCGAGAAGTACCAGCTGGACGATTACCGCAAGGATCTGAAAGAAGAGTACCGGATCTTCGAGGAAGCGACCTTTGCCCGCCTGCAAAACCTGCTGGTCGGCAAGAAGACTGTCAGCGGTGCCGGTCTGGCCAAGGGTACGGCTCTTACCGCCGAGGTCCTCGCCGACCTGGAGCGTGACCAGTGGTTCAAGCTCAAGCTGGCGGAGTCGGATATCAATGACGCCCTGGCCTCTGCCCAGCGGCAGCTCGAGGAGCAGAACAAACTGCTGGAAGAGCGGTTCGAGGACAAGAAGCGCAAGCTGCAGAGCGGCGACGACCTGGCCCCGGGCGTGCTCAAGATCGTCAAGGTCTACCTGGCGATCAAGCGCCGTATCCAGCCCGGCGACAAGATGGCGGGACGGCACGGTAACAAGGGTGTCATCTCGGTCATCATGCCGGTAGAAGACATGCCCTACGACGAGAACGGCGAGCCTGTCGATATCGTACTCAACCCGCTGGGTGTGCCCTCGCGGATGAACGTGGGACAGATCCTCGAGACCCACCTGGGCATGGCGGCAAAAGGTCTTGGCGACAAGATCGACGCGATGATCAAGGAGCAGCGCAAGGTTGCGGAAGTCCGCAAGTTCCTCGACGCCATCTATAACAACGGTGCCGGCAGGTCTGAAGACCTGAAGTCGCTCGATGACAAGGAGATCATGGAACTGGCCGGCAACCTGGTCGGCGGTGTGCCCATGGCGACCCCGGTGTTTGACGGCGCCGCGGAAGAGTCCATCAAGGAGCTGCTGAAGCTGGCGGGCATGCCCGAAAGCGGCCAGTTCACCCTGTACGATGGCCGCACCGGCGAGGCGTTTGATCGTCCGGTTACCGTCGGTTACATGTACATGCTGAAGTTGAATCACCTGGTGGACGACAAGATGCACGCGCGTTCGACCGGTTCCTACAGCCTGGTAACCCAGCAGCCGCTGGGTGGCAAGGCGCAGTTCGGCGGCCAGCGTTTCGGTGAGATGGAGGTCTGGGCACTCGAAGCTTACGGTGCAGCCTACACCCTGCAGGAAATGCTGACGGTCAAGTCGGACGACGTGGCCGGACGCACCAAGATGTACAAGAACATTGTCGATGGTGATCATCGAATGGAGCCGGGTATGCCCGAGTCCTTCAATGTGTTGGTTAAGGAGATTCGTTCTCTGGGTATCGATATCGAGCTCGAGAGCGAGTAACAAACGTAACATTGGACTCAGTGGTGACAGCGGCGCACGGCGCCGCTCAACCTGGTAGCAATAACCTCGTGGAGGAAACGCCTTGAAAGACTTACTGAATTTGTTGAAGTCCCAGGGACAGACAGAAGAGTTTGACGCCATTCGTATTGGCTTGGCATCACCGGAGATGATTCGCTCCTGGTCGTTCGGCGAAGTGAAGAAGCCGGAAACCATTAACTATCGCACCTTCAAGCCGGAGCGGGACGGACTGTTCTGCGCCAAGATCTTTGGCCCGGTGAAGGATTACGAATGCCTGTGTGGCAAGTACAAGCGGCTCAAGCACCGCGGCGTCATTTGTGAAAAATGTGGCGTTGAAGTGGCGCTGGCCAAGGTGCGGCGCGAGCGCATGGGCCATATCGAGCTGGCCAGCCCGGTCGCCCATATCTGGTTCCTCAAGTCGCTGCCCTCGCGCATCGGCCTGCTGCTGGATATGACCCTGCGTGATATCGAGCGGGTACTGTATTTTGAGTCCTATGTGGTGACCGATCCCGGCATGACCACCCTGGAGCAGGGGCAATTGCTGTCGGATGAGCAGTATTACGAGGCGATGGAGGAATTCGGCGACGAGTTCTCCGCCAAGATGGGCGCCGAAGCCATCCAGGACCTGATGCTGCAGCTGGACCTCGACCAGGAAATCGCCACCCTGCGCGAGGAGATTCCCGCGACCAGCTCGGAGACCAAGATCAAGAAGCTGTCCAAGCGCCTCAAGCTGATGGAAGCCTTTGCCGGATCCGGCAACAAGCCCGAGTGGATGGTCCTGCGCGTGCTGCCTGTGCTGCCGCCCGACCTGCGTCCGCTGGTGCCGCTGGACGGTGGCCGGTTTGCCACCTCCGACCTGAACGATCTGTATCGCCGGGTCATCAACCGCAACAACCGTCTCAAGCGCCTGCTGGACCTCAATGCGCCCGATATCATCGTGCGCAACGAAAAGCGCATGCTGCAGGAATCTGTGGACGCGCTGCTGGACAACGGCCGCCGCGGCCGCGCCATTACCGGCTCCAACAAGCGCCCCCTGAAGTCGCTGGCGGATATGATCAAGGGCAAGCAGGGCCGGTTCCGCCAGAACCTGCTGGGCAAGCGGGTCGACTACTCCGGTCGTTCCGTGATCGTGGTAGGCCCCACCCTGCGCCTGCACCAGTGTGGTCTGCCCAAGAAGATGGCGCTGGAACTGTTCAAGCCGTTCATCTTCGGCAAGCTCGAGGCCAGAGGTCTCGCCACCACTATCAAGGCCGCAAAGAAGAT
>CAZCDY010000251.1:0-3730 GCA_964497145.1 uncultured Gammaproteobacteria bacterium | reverse complement strand
GGCATAGTCTTACAGAAGTCAAAAGTTGACGGCCACTGGCAAGTGACCGCCAATCTGAAGCCTACAGCGTGTTCTTATAGATCACGCCGTCTTTCATGATGATCTTGAGATTGTCGGTGTTGGTCACAGCGCCAAGATCCTCGAGCGGATTGCCTTCGACCAGCAGCATATCCGCATAGGCGCCTTCCTTGACCACACCAATAGGGCCTTCTGAGTAAGGATTGCGCAGGCCGCTCATTTCCCACAGCTCCGTGGTGTTGCCCGTCGCCATCTTCAGGATCTCGACCGGCTCGTACCACTTGAGTAACCGCTCCATCTGTTTCACCTGTTCACCGAACACATCCTCCGGCAGGTTGAACATATCGGTGCCATAGGTAACCTTAAGATTTGGGATTTTCTTGGCAGCTTCATAGACGAAAGCTGTGCCTTTGCAGATCTCTGCAAGCTTCTCGTTCGAGTAATCAGAGAGTTGAGGCTCTCGGCACACGGTAAAGGGCTGAGTGCTAAGGAAAACACCCTCGTCCGCCATGCGCTGTAGTGTCTCCTCGTCGAGTAACTGCCCGTGCCCTACGTCTTTGACACCTGCGTCAATGGCCCGATTGATCGCGGTAGGATGATACGCGTGGATTGTGACATAGGTCTGCCAGTCTGCTGCGGTGTCAACTGCTGCCTTGATTTCCTCGAAGGTGAACTGGTTACCGAGAAGAGGATCAGCAGGCGATGCATAGCCGCCGCCAGCCAGCACCTTGATCTGCGAAGCTCCGTTGGAAAGGTTTTCGCGCGCAGCAGCAAGCACTTCCGGTACGCCGTCGACAAGAAAGCCTTGACCCTGCAAATAGACCGAAGGGAGCGAGCCACCGAACCTGGGATGTTGCTGGTTTGGAAAGCGGAAATCAAAATGGCCGGCTGTCTGGCTGAGGGTGCCGCCCGACGGATATATGCGCGGGCCCGGCACCAAGCCTTTGTCGATAGCTTTTTTCAGCCCAAAGACGTTACCACCCATATCGCGCACGACGGTGATGCCGCGCATCAACATTGCTTCCGCATCCTTCGTCGCGTGGATAAAGTTGTAGCCAGGATCACCTGTCAGAACTTCTATGACAGGTAGCGTTGAAAAGGCAAGGTGAACATGCGTATCGGCTAGACCGGGCATCAGCGTGCGCCCGCCGCCGTCGATCACTGTCGCCCCGTCGGCACTGATAGCATCCGTCGAGATCGTTTTGATCAGATTACCCTCGACCAGAACATTGGCGTTCTCGATGCGCTGCTCGTTCACGCCGTCAAAAACGTGCACATTGTTGAAAAGGGTTTGTGGTTGATTTGCCTCTTGGGCGAAAACAGGGGCCGAATAAGCCAGCAAAATAGTAAAACACAGACTGATTAGAGTTTTAAACATGATTCGCCTTCCGGTTAGTCGTTAAATACCAAGCCCAACACAACAGCACAGAAGTTTAACAGCCCGAAGATACTCTGGATCATCCGATGCCGCATCTGTTTGTAACCCGTCCGCGCCGGCACGATTGGTGCAATGCCAAGTAGGTTAACACTGGCAACAACACGGTCCGTTTTGAACAAAAATAAAGGTGCAAATCATCCGATGCCGGTCGCTTGCCCCCAAAGCAAGGTGTAGATGTTCCGACACGAACTAAGCCGGTCTTTCCCAAGTGACCTTCGTTTAGCGTCATGGTGCCGTTCAGATCGCCTCCTGACAAGGTTCTTGGACCCAACGCGGCCTTCGCGTGCCACTCGGACCGCGCGATAGCCGCGGTTGGAGCCTCTTTCCGCTGCTGCGAGGCTCCAGATGTGCGTGGATGGCGCGCCGTGGACACACTGGCCGAGCCGTGTTCCTTCGATCTTGCAGGCCGATGCTGTCATCATGTCACCGCCGGAGGCGCCCGTAGCCGTTGGATCGCGGCTAGGACTGCGCGGACCATCGCCCCCGACTCGGCGACCTCGGCAAGCTGGAAGGTGATGGCGCGGGCATGGCGCACGACGCGGGCGCCAGTCTTGATGAGCTTGAGCTGCAGGCTGGTCAACGACCAGTCCGTCATCGGTTCAGGCAGGCCGACACGGGCGAGGAAGACCGCGAGGTTGTAGGCCAAGGCGTGGAGCTGCAGCCGGACCTCGTTGTCCCGGAACTGACGGCACGACAGGCGCGTCCAGCGGATAGCGTACTTGCCTTCGCGGATGTGCTGCTCGGCGGTGCCGCGGCGGTTGTAGAACCCGCTGACCCACTCGGGGTCCATCGGCATGTTGGTCACAACGAAGCCCACACGTGGGAACAACTCGCCGGGGTGCCACTCGATCTTCGCCACCACCCGGCGCGGCTTGTCCCAGCTCTTCGCCTGATACTCGAAGTCCTCGTAGAACCGCCGGATATGTTTGGGCGGGCGCCCGACAGGGCGCTTCAGCCGATGCTTGATGCGCTCCTGTAGAACGGCGTTGGCGGGCAGCCGAATGGCATAGAGATACCCCGCCGCCTCCAGGGTCTTGTACAGATCGGGCAGCGCGAAGGCGGCATCAGCGCGGAAGAACTTGAGCATGTCGCGATCGGCGTAGCGCCGCATGACCGGCTCCAGCACAGCCTTCCAGCCGTCGGCGCTGTGGACGTTGCCAGACCGCAGGGCACAGCGTTCCAGCATCCCGAACTGGTTGAACAGAAAGAGCGGGTGGTAGCACGAACAGCCGAAATGCCCATTCCAGGCGGTACCCTCTTGCTCGCCGTGGGTGGGGCTGACCGAGCTGTCCATGTCGAGCACGATGTACTTCAGCCCCGTCCGGTCGAGGAAGCGGTCGATCCACTGTCCGCTCAGATCCGCGAGCGCCGCTCGGTTCTCTTTGGTCGCCAGACCCTCGGTCTCGAACCGGCTCATCTGCGACGTGGATGCGGCCTGACCGTCTACGGCACGGTGACCGACAACCTGCCGCATCACTGGGTCATGGGCCAGCCGCTCGGCATCGTTAACATCCTCGTATCCGGCGAGGCGCCCATATACGGCTTGCCGGAAAAGCCCGGTCATCCGGTGAACGCGGTTCGCCCCGGTCCGGGTGTCGACCAGCGCTCTGCTCGCCAGATCGGACAGACCGAGCGCATCATCGAGTTCCCGCACGATCAACAGGCCACCGTCCGAACTGAGCTGCGATCCCCGGAACTCCAGACGCACACGACGGTCGAAATCCAGCCTCAGATCGTCCCGAGACGCCGCACCCGATAGGTGAGCCATGAAACCTCGTCCTCATGCCGCCCAACTCTCTGAAGGATAACAGGAATACGGCGATGACCGGAGCGAAATCTGCAGTTCACTTGGGAAATCCGGGTTTAGGGTGATTTGATAAGAGAGGGTTTCTGGCACATCGTAACCACCAAGGAGTGGAGATGAGACAGAAACCCGGAACCAAGCAGAGCCACGGCGAGAAGGTCGTCAAGGACATCCGCCGAGCTACCCGCAAACAGTATTCGGCCGAGGAGAAGATCAGGATCGTTCTTGATGGCCTGAAGGGCGAGGACAGCATTGCCGAGCTGTGCCGTCGTGAAGGCATTGCCCAGAGCCTGTATTACAGCTGGTCCAAGGAGTTCCTCGAGGCTGGAAAGAAGCGTCTTGCGGGTGACACGGCGCGTGCGGCGACGTCGAGCGAGGTCAAGGATCTGCGTCGTGATGCCCGCGATCTGAAGGAGGTTGTTGCCGAACAGGCGCTGGAACTGCGACTGCTCAAAAAAAGCATGATCGCG
>CAZCDY010000250.1:0-3743 GCA_964497145.1 uncultured Gammaproteobacteria bacterium | reverse complement strand
GGGATCATCCTCACCCAAATCTGGCGTCTCGAGGCAGCGGCGGGGGTCAACGGCGGGCAACTCGGTGTCGTCGATGCGGCCACGCTGGCGGATGAACGAAAATTTCGCTCGATGGAGGTCCCCGAATGACCCGTACAGCCACAGTCTATTGCTTTGCTCTCATGATCGCCGCTTCCACAATCAGCGTGCGCGCTCAAACCTCTCAGGGCGGGTTTGAAACGATGGCGCAGCCCAACGAAGATCAGAGCGAATGCAAAGCGCCGCGGCCACCGAAGGACCTCGCGGAGACCGCCTACATTCGCAACGGCTACCGCGCGATATTGCGCATCATGGCTGCCAAAAAATGGCAAGAAACCGGTTCATGCGATTGTTTCTTTGACACGATCGAATGGGATAAAGTCTTGGAAGCAAGCGAGGAATACCGCGTCTCCGACGACGAAAAACGCCCATTTGACACGTCTGAACTCAGAGAACTTGCTGACCGGCTATTGGTAGAACGTGACGCGGCCTGCGGAAGCTGATGGGCATCATTCGAGACATACTCGAACAAGTCGATGAAGCGATCGACAGTGTTGCCGAATCCGGCTTTGCGGACGGAGCGGCAGTGATCGGCGATGTGCTGTCCGTCGGCGGCGTCGTTCTACTTGTGATTCTCGGTATTTCTGTTGTGATGCAGCTTCGCCCCATGACATTTGGGAGCGCTTTCGCATTTGGTCTGAAGTTTACGCTCATATCTATTTTTGCGCAGAGTTGGGCGAATTTCGAGATCATTTACCGGATTGCCGTGGACGTTCCAGATAGCATTGGTGCGGCAATCCTAGACCTAACCGATTCCGGAGATGAAGCTGGCGTCTACGAAAGCCTGGACAGCATGGTGAACCGGATCACCGCCTATGGCGACGCAATCGGGGACCGTGCGGGTTGGGTGTTCGGGGCTGTCCTTGGCGCGATCTTTTTTGTCCTCTCCGCCGTGTTCGCGGCAGTGACAGCCGGGATCATTGCCTATGCCCGGATCGTTTTCACACTGATGATCGTGATCGCACCGTTCATGATCCTGACGTCGCTCTTCAAGCCGACCCAGTCGCTGTTCGAGGCATGGACACGCGCCACAATCGGCTACGCCCTGATGCCTGTTGCGGCGGCAGGTGCCGCAGGCATTATCGTGGCCATCGCCGAGGCGATCGGGGATGCATCCGCCGATCCAGACAACGTTGAAACTGTCAGTCTGATCCTCCCCTTTCTGGTCATTCTGCTCCTGTCCGCGGGCGTCATGGCCGCCGTTCCGTTTATCGCTTCAAACCTCACCGGTGTGATGGGGATCGCGTCGAACGCCATAGGTTTGACAGGGCTGGCGCGCCGCGGCGTGGTCAATGCAGGCGAATACGGTGCAGGTGGTGCCGGACGTGTGCTCACCGGTCGGACACCCTATGAACTGCGTCGTGATGTCAGCGGTGCAGCCACGAAAAGCAACGAGCTTATCAGGCGCACACCAGCAGCCGCGCTCGCGCTCACCAAGTCATTTCGCAAGACATGACGCGTGCCGAGTTCGATCAGGACGCCTTTGAGGCAGACTTCATCTTCGGCCCTCGACGAAGAGAACGGTTTGCCTACTTCGTTGCCGCGGCGGGCGTGATCGTGGGCGTTGTCGGATTCGTCGGCGCTGTATCGCTGTTCCCGTTGAAGACGGTCGAGACGTTCGTGGTGGTGGTCGACAAGGAAACGGGAGAGATGGACCGGGTTGCCGCCGTCGAAGCGCTCACGCTCGATGAAAGCGACGCTGTCATTCAGGCCAACCTGGTCGCCTATGTGGACGATCGTGAGACCTACGATCTGACGGATGGCGAAGAGCGGATCAACTCCGTTCTGCAGAGGTCGGATGAAGATGCCGCGCGCACCCTTCGGGATCTTTGGTCGTCCACGAATCCTGACTACCCGATCTCGGTCTATGGCCGCGACGCGAAGATCGATGTGGTGATCCGGTCGGTCAATCAGGTCGAAGCCGGTGTTGCCCAGGTCCGCTTTACAAAGACCCTTCGGAAACCGCGCGACAACCGTACGGTGACGAGGCCCTACGTGGCCACACTCCGATATGAGTTTCGGCCGGAGACCCGTCAGCGGCTTCAGCAAGTCTGGGCGAACCCGCTTGGCTTCGTCGTGACGTCGTACCGCGTCGATGCCGAAACCTTGGAGAACTGAGCGATGGTGTTGCGTACCGCCCTGCCCTTTCTGTTGATCACGCTGTTATCAGGCGAGGCGCTTGCCGAGGCGACACCACAGGGAGGGCCCAAGGATATTCGTATCCGCTATGCGGTCTATGACGAGCAACAGGTCTTCCGGATTGAAACGGACCTTCGGCATTCGACTACGATTCAGTTTGGTCAGGGCGAGCGCTTCGAGGCCGTCATCGTGGGCGATACGGAAAGCTTTCAGGTCGATCCTATCCCGGAGCTCGGGAACGTTCTGACCATCAAACCGCACGTGCAAGGCGCGTCGACCAACATGAGCGTCATCACCAACCGGCGTAGCTACACATTCCATCTCCGAGAGGGGTCTATCCCTGGGCGTACCGGCATGTTTTTCGAAGTGCGGTTTCGCTATCCGGAAGACGAGCGACGCGCGACGTTGGCCAGCGCCCAACCAAAGGGATTTCAGGCTCCGCGCAACTACAATTACAAGGTTGCGGGCGACGGAGATTTCCGCCCTGTCACCGTCTACGACGACGGTCGGTTCACCTATTTCACGTTCCCTGAGACCGGGCGCCAACCCGCGATCTTCAAAGCCGACAATCGTGGCCGCGAGAGGACGATCAATTGGACGCAGAACGGAAACACGGTTCGCGTCTCTGGCGTAAATGAATTCTGGACACTGCGGTTGGGCGAGGATGCACTCTGCATCTACCGCGACACCTCCACCATCTATGTGAGTAACTGACCGATGGCGGAGGATCCCAACCTTCAGGAACGCCTCGGCAAGTTCAATGATGGCAGCCGAAGGAAGTCACGCTCACGGTTCGGTGTCACGGCGCTTGCGCTCGCGCTTGGCTTGGGCGGTGCGGGCGTCGCGTACTTCCTTGCAACGGAATGGCAAACCGATGCCGACCGCCTTCAAACCTCGGACGTAGAGCCATTTCAAGATGATCGCCTCTCCAATGGCGGGCGATTGGAGTTCCCCGCCGACGAAGCCGACCAGCGGGTCAACGACGCAATAATTGCTGTCGAAGAAGCGCTCGAAGTGCCTGCCCCGGCCACACCAGAAATCGAACCAAGCGCGGAAGTCTTGGCAGAACTCGCGGAACTCCGCGAAGCACTGGCTGCGGCGCAAGCGGAGCGAAACGCCGAGATCCAATCAGCTGTAAGTGACCTACGGGATGCCTTTGCGGATCAGACGAGCGCGCTGGAGGCGGCCGTGGCAGAGCGCGATGAAAGGCTGGCCACCCTTGAGCGAGAAAACGAAACCCGCCTGAATTCTCTTCAGAGCCTTCTGGACGCGGAACGCGCGCAGCGCGAGGCGCTCGAAGCAGAGCGTGCCAATGATGCACTGGTCCGGGATCAACAACTCCTTGAAGAAAGACGCCGGCAGGAACAAGAGCAGCAGCGTCGCGAGGCCGAGCGTCAAGCCGCCGAGCTTATGACGGCCCAAATCAGATCACCCGCTGTTGTCTATTCTACGGGGTCAAACACGTCGCCTGCCGGCACAGGCGGTCCTACGAACGGATCGGCCAGCGCTGACCTTCCTATGAATGA
>CAZCDY010000249.1:0-3797 GCA_964497145.1 uncultured Gammaproteobacteria bacterium | reverse complement strand
CCTCCTACAGGGTCGAGATCAGACTAAAAGGCTTCCCCTCCCAGCGCGCAACTTTTAGCCGCAAAACCGACGCGAAGAAGTGGGCGCAGAACACCGAGTCTGCAATACGAGAGCGCAGGTTTTTCAAAACGGCTGAGGCACAAAAACACACGCTTGAAGAGATGATCCAGCGTTACATTCGGGAGGTTCTTCCCACCAAGTCAAGAAACATCAATCAGAAATCCCAGCTTGAGTGGTGGGCGAAAGAGATAGGTGCTTACACGCTTGCCGATGTAACCCCCGCACTCATTTCGCAATGCCGAGACAAGCTGACTACGAAACTAAGTCTGGCGCCTGCAACTGTTGTCCGATATATGGCAGCGCTTTCACATACATTTACAGTGGCAATAAATGATTGGGGGTGGCTTGAAGATTCACCCTTAAGAAAAGTCAGGAAACCCAAATTACCTCATGGTCGCGTGCGCTTCCTTGATGATGATGAAAGAACAAATCTTCTGGATGCCTGCCAAGAATCTGACAACGAGTACCTGTACTTGGTCGTGGTTCTCGCACTGTCCACGGGTATGAGGAAGTCTGAGATAATGTGGCTAAAATGGCCCGACGTGAACCTGACCGATCAGAGAATCACCCTTCATAAGACAAAAAACAAGGAAAGACGAGTAGTTCCAATTGCTGGCCATGCGTTGGAACTTCTTCGTGAACACAACAAGGTCCGGAAAATCGACTCCGATTTCCTTTTCCCAGGCAGGAACAAGGCAGACAAACCAATTGACCTGCGCACTCCTTGGGAAACTGCGTTGAAGCGCTCAGATGTCGATAACTTCAGATTCCACGATTTGAGACACTCTGCGGCCTCCTACTTGGCAATGAACGGAGAGGTGGGCTCAAAAAATCGGACAGTGCTCTAAGTGGATTTCCAGCCTGACATGAGCCATGTTATTGGCATACATATCAGGAGGCAATCATGCCCAGAAGACCTCGCCGGAACCACTCACCGGCCTTTAAATCCAAAGTGGCCTTGGCCGCTGTCAAAGGCGACAAGACCATTTCAGAGCTGTCCCAGCAGTTCGATGTACATCCCAACCAGATTACCCAGTGGAAGAAGCAACTGCTGGAACGCATAAGCGAGGTGTTTGAGGGATCTAACTCATCACAGTCGCCAGCGGTTGACGTCAAGACACTGCACGCCAAGATCGGTGAATTGACTCTGGAGAATGATTTTTTAGAAGGTGCGCTCACCAAGGCCGGCCTGCTGAGCGCAAAACGATGATAGACCGGACCCACAAGTTAGCGATCACTCGCCAGGCGGAGGCACTGGGGATTGCCCGTTCCACCGTCTATGCGGCACCCAGGCCCGTTTCGGATCAAGATCTTGATCTGATGAAGCGTATCGATCGGCTGCACTTGGAGATGCCCTTTGCTGGCTCGCGCATGCTGCGCGACCTGCTGGCTCTGGAAGGCATTAAAGTTGGCCGCAGGCATGTGCGTACGCTGATGAAGCGCATGGGCGTGGAAGCCCTCTACCGCAAGCCACGGACGACGAGAAAGCATCCGCAACATCCGATCTATCCTTACCTGCTGCGCGGCTTGAAGATCGACCGCCCCAACCAGGTCTGGGCGATGGACATCACGTATATTCCCATGGCCCGTGGTTTTGTCTATCTGACAGCCGTGGTGGACTGGTACACTCGCCGGGTTCTGGCCTGGCGGGTATCGATCACGATGGACGTGTATTTTTGCATCGAGGCGGTCGAAGAAGCCATTGCTCGTTACGGCACACCGGAGATCATGAACACCGACCAGGGCAGTCAATTTACCTCGCTGGCGTTCACTGGCCTGCTCAAAGAGAACGACATTCGGATCAGCATGGATGGCAAAGGCGCCTGGCGGGACAATATCTTCGTTGAAAGGCTGTGGCGTTCGGTCAAATACGAAGAGGTTTATCTGCACGCCTACGAAACGGTCTCGGAGACACGATCTGGACTGCGCCGTTATTTCGATCTGTACAATCAAAGACGACCCCATTCGAGCCTGGGACGCAGAACACCAGATCAGGTATATTTTTCACAGCTGCCTTTAACCCAGGCCGCTTAAACCAGAGGCTGGAATCCACTTATAGAAATGGGTTTGGCTGTCCAAACAAGCGGGACCACCTCTCAAAAACGGAATATCGAGACTATGGCGCATTTTTGACGGCGATGAAGGTTCGGGCCTTACGTAAATTGTATTACGCACCATTTTTCTTTGTTGGGAGAATGTATTTAAGCTCCCGAGAGGTAGTTGAAAACTACAATTCTGATATTCAAGAATTTATAGATGGGTTTGGAAACGTTGCTCAGTGGGTATTCTCCTCTGATCGTAGCAATGAGGATGTCGCAATATTTAGGTCTACAAAAACAAGGGTTGATTTCATTCCAAAATCGAATAGATTTGTTATAAATCACATCGCAAGGTCAACAAGAAATGAATTCTGCGATAGTTCTTCATTAATCAAAGGTATAAACACATTGAGTGTTGACGATTTAGAAATTTCTGGATTCAGTTTCTCCCCTCTTGTGTTAATGCTCCTCCAGGCTCTTTGACCCAATGTTAAAACCAATCAGGTCCTGATTGCAGCGAACAGAAAAGTCAGCGAGTGGGGTCAGATTGAAATCGAATTTGATGACTGTGTTTCAGGGGCCTTCCATTACGTTTCAAACGATCCTGGTTTTGGTGCTGGGTCTTTCAAGCTGGACCGCTTGGCATATGTGGAGGGTGTAGGATGCACGATGCGCTGAGAGGTGGGTGAATCCGCTTGGCTATTCCAGAGATTCTTTCGTGTGAGTCAGGCGGTCTTGTCTTGATTTCCCATTTTTCTTCTGGTTGCTAAGGACACTAAGGGGTCGGGCCTGCAGTTACCTGTTACAACTCACGGAATTGCAGGGGAATATTCTTTCAGAGGCTTGAATCTGGCCCTTAGCGACAGTTTTTGAACCAGAAAAGGGATGTTCAAGGCCAATCGTTCATTGGCCGGCCGGGCCGTGATCCAATCCCCGGTACGAAATAGCCTCGGCTAGATGTTCTTCATTGATTGCACTGCTTCCATCCATGTCGGCCAGAGTGCGGGAGACTTTGAGGATACGCTGGCAGGCGCGGGGCGAGAGGCACATTTTCTCGGCCACGGATTCGAGGAAACTTTCGAGGGGCGTTGGCAGGCGGCAGATCTTTCGCACCTGGGCGTTGCTCATCTGTGCATTGGGAATGCCGGCACGCTTAAGCTGGATATTTCGCGCGGCGATAACGCGCTCGCGTACCGGGGCGCTTGCCTCGGGCTTCTGGCCTCTGCCGTTGAGCACGGCCCGCGGGGGGCGGCCGACTTCAACATGTAAGTCGATGCGGTCCAGCAAGGGCCGCTCTTGTCGCCGTGGAAACCGCACCTGCAGGGGTTCATGGCGGCAATCAATTGGAACCGGGCTGGAAATTCGGCAAAACAGGCGGCGCGCGAAATAATGATCCGGCCGGATTCCATCGGTTCTCGCAACACCTCGAGTACATTGCGGTTGAACTCAGGTAGTTCGTCTAAGAACAATACACCGTGGTGCGCCAGGGAAATTTCGCCTGGCCTGGGTCGCGAACCGCCACCGACCAGGGCGGCGCTGCTGGCCGTGTGATGCGGTGCACGGAAACTGCGGATGGCCCAGTGCTCGATGTTCAGCCCCGCCTGGCTGACGGACGCGACAGCGGCTGCATCCAGCGCTTCCCGTTCATCCATCGGTGGAAGGATGCCGGGCAGGCGGGACGCCAGCATGGTCTTGCCG
>CAZCDY010000248.1:0-3895 GCA_964497145.1 uncultured Gammaproteobacteria bacterium | reverse complement strand
CTCCTCGCGTGTGGACTCGCGCACCATCCTCGACCAGATGGGCGCCGAGGCCCTGCTCGGTCACGGCGACATGCTCTACCTGCCGCCGGGTACCAGCATTCCGCAGCGCACGCATGGGGCCTTCGTCGACGACCACGAGGTCCATCGTGTGGTCAGCCATCTCAAGCAGAGCGGGGCCCCGAACTATGTCGACGAGATCCTGCAGGAACCAAGTGAGGCGATACCCGGTCTATCTGCCGAGGCCTCGGGTGTCGACACCGAGGACCAGGACCCGCTGTTCGACGAGGCGGTGCAGATCGTTACCGATTCACGTCGTGCATCCATATCCGGTGTGCAGCGGCGCCTGAAGATCGGTTACAACCGCGCCGCACGCCTGGTCGAGGAGATGGAGCGTATCGGTATCGTCAGCACGGCCGATGAACGTGGCAACCGCGAAGTGCTGGCGCCGCCACCGGTGAAGGATTGATATTGTTCAGATCGATTGTCTTGGTGCTGCTGCTGGCACTGCACGCGGCGGTGCCTGCCGCCCCGGGGCCAGGTCGTCAGGCCCTGGATGAATTCCTCGACGGGCTGTCGACGCTGCAGGCCAAGTTCGAGCAGTCGGTGCTCGATACCGAGAACGCGACGACGGGGCTGATGCACGGCCTGTTCCTGCTCGATCGTCCGGGGCGTTTCCGCTGGGACTATGCGCTGCCGCAGAAGCAGATCATCCTGGCCGACGGCCGGGATGTCTGGATCATCGAGGAAGACCTCAAACAGGTCACCCGGCATTACCAGAAGTGGGCGCTCAAGGGTACGCCTGCCGCTTTTCTCGCCATGGATGCAGAGGTCGAGGATGATTTCGAGATCATCGAGATTGGAGAGCGCATGGGGCTGCAGTGGTTGGAGCTGATTCCGCGTGATCCCGAGAGCGATCTCAATCGCGTCCTGCTGGCGTTTAAAGACAAACAACTGCTGAACATGGAACTGAACGACAAGTTTGGCCAGATCTCGCGTTTCCGCTTCTTCGACATGCAGCGCAATGTGCCGATAGATCCACAGTTGTTCGTCTTCGAGGGACAGGACGACTGGGACGTGCTGCAGGGGGATTGATCGGCAAGCCGGCAAGGTGCATTGCGCTCCGCTTCATGCATATATGGTCTCCTCCCGGTTTGCAAAACTCAGCTTGTCGCTGACAGGGACAGGATTGCTCGCATATATCCGGCCTGTTGATGAGGAATCTACGGTCCTCTGGCCTCAATGAGATGCGCGCGTATCGTCCTCTTCACCCTAACGGCCTTTCAGCCTGTGCATGAGCCAGGTTTTCGATACGCCGGTCTGACCTGTGGTGTCATCGTTTTCGCTGAGTCTTCGCAATCGTCGGTAGGTTAACTCCTATAGCAATATCGCATTTATGGCGGGTTCAGGCGGCCTGATAGGTGCTGCGGTTGTGCAAGACCGCCCAACCGATGCGTGCCAGCTTGTTCGCCAGTGCCACCACCGCCTTGTTATGCCCGCGCTCAGCCTTGATCCGGTTGATCCAGCGACTGAGACGGTCATCTTTGCGCGCGGCCTGCCTGACCACAGACCGGGCACCATGCACCAGCAGGCTGCGTAAATAGCGATCACCGCGCTTGCTGATGCCCAGCAATACCGACTTGCCACCACTGCTGTGCTGGCGCGGCACCAGCCCCAGGGCCGCCGAGACATCCCGGCCGCGCCGATAGGCCTGGCCATCACCTACCGTGCTGTGAAATACGCTCGCTACAATCGGCCCATAGCCCGGGATCGTCTGCAGCCGCTGGCAGGCCGCATCCTGCTGGCTCTGCCGTTTCAGTTCCGTCGTGTAGCGTGCGATATGGGTGTCCTGCTCTTGCAGGCGTTGATAACCCTGCGCCAAAAGACGGCGGAACAGATTACTCAGGCCATTTTCGGCATCCTCAAGCAGTGCCGGCAAACACCGGCGCACATTGCCAATTCCCGGGGACAGCACCACGCCGTGCTCAGCCAGCAGGCCGCGCAGTTGGTTACCCAGTGCCGTACGTGCTGCCACACATTGTTCGCGCAATCGGTGCAGCGCCTGAACGTCCAACTGCGCCACCGTTTTGACGGCCACTCCGCGTATCTCCGGACGTACCACCGCCTCGGCAATCGCCAGGGCATCGTTGTAATCATTCTTGTTGCCGCGCACAAAAGCCTTCACAAACTGGGGCGGCAGCAACTTCACCTCGTGACCCAAACCCTGAAGCTCGCGCGCCCAGTAGTGTGCGCCACCACAGGCTTCCATGCCCACCAGACAGGGGGTGAGATTGGAGAAATATTCCCGCACTTGTGCCCGCCTGAGCATTCGCTTCCGGACCACCTTGCCCCGTGCATCGCAGCACACCGCGTGAAATACCTGCTTTGCCAAATCCAGCCCAACCGTCGTAATCTTAGCCATGGTCTTCTCTCTCCTGTTTTGATGGTTGCTTGTACTTCCATCATGGCGCATTGCGACGCCGTTTAAAGGAGGGAGGAGACCATCTCATTACCCTACGGCTGTGATTGGAGGCTGTGGGTTTGGGTAGGCGGGATGCAATGATTTTGGATGCGATTCGGTGCAATACGCTTTGCGATTGGCGCCGCAAGACCAGAGGGGATTTGTTCCGGGTAGGGTGCAATAAGCGGAGCGCATTGCACCGATATGTGCAATCGGCACAATACGATCATGACGAATCGGCCTCGGGTAGGGTGCAATAGCGCAGCGTATTGCACCATCTCCCATGGGGCTTATTCACGCTCCCGGTTCAACCTCTCGATCGCCGAGGTCCGTGCAAAGCGTTGGTAGGTCCAGCCTTTCTCATAGGCACGCTGCAATACGAACTGGACCGAGTTCTGCATCCGCATGCGCCCGACCAGGGCATCGGTTTCCAGGACCTGGTTTCCGTTCTCGTCAAAGAAAACCAATGCCGGCAGGCGTGAGAATGTGCTCTGTCCATACCACTCGGCCGCGGTGGTTCGATGGCCGTCGGGCGTGACGACGGCCATCTCCGCATTGCTGACGTCGAGTCGAACGATCTCGAACTTTTGCAAATGCTTTCTGACTTCTTCCAGCGCAAGGACGTCGGCATGGAAGTCGTCGCACGCCTTGCAGCCGGCCTGTTCGAAGATCACCAGCAGCGGCTGCTCGGCCGGGAAACGGCTGCGATCGAGCGCGTAAGGTGGCGACATGAACATCGGGTCGTCATTCAGAACCGCATTGGCCGATGCGGTCGTGCCACTCTCATCCATGCGTCGCAGGTAGGCGCTCAAAGATTCCTTCTCGGCATGGCCGTCGGTCAGGTAATCGAGGGTCCTGCGGAAGCGTTTGCGCGACTGATAACCGACCTGGCGGACCAGCCGCTCGCCGTCCTCACCGTAAAACAGCAGGGTCGGGGAGAACTCCGCCCCTTCGCGCTCGGCGAAGGCCTTGATCGGCATGGCCTCACCGCGCGGATCCGTCATCTCGCGGTCGTCGAAGATCTCAAGACCCACGGCGGCAAAATTCGCCTGGACATGCGAGGCGGTCCGCTGGTCCCCCAGACTCCTGCGAATGAACTGCTCGCAGTATGAGCAACCCTCCGTCGTGAACAGGACCATCAGCCCCTTTTTGCCTTGTGACCGGGCATCATCCAACACCGCTTCGAGATCGTTGAACGGTGTGTTCTCGAACCAGGTAGGGTATTCGATGTGCTGTGACACCGCATCATCGAAGTCCTTCGCCGACGCCTTGCCGAAAGACAAGATTAATACCACCGCCAGGGCCAGGCATAGTCGGGACAGTCGCACAGTTTGATTCCGTGGCATGTGGGCAGACCTTTGTCTACAGGATCTGCGCCGCAGGTTACCAGCCAGCACGTAGGGTGCAATAGCAAAGCGTATTGCACCCTAATGAAAT
>CAZCDY010000247.1:2167-3914 GCA_964497145.1 uncultured Gammaproteobacteria bacterium | reverse complement strand
GCCGTTTCAATTGCGGCGTCCGATCCCACGGCCCCCATGGCGATCCCGTAGTGCGCACGCGCCATTGCAGGCGCGTCGTTCACGCCATCCCCGATCATCGCGACAGTTCCATACTCTGCCACCAGTTCTTCGATGGCGGTAACCTTGTCCTCGGGCAGCAGTTCCGCGCGCACCTCGTCGATGCCGACTTCTGCAGCCACTGCCTTTGCCGTGGCCGTGTTGTCGCCGGTGAGCATCACGATCTTTTTCACGCCTTGTGCGTGCAGCCGCGCAACAATGCCCTTGGCATCAGGCCGGATTTGGTCGCGCAGCTCCAGGATACCACTGACTCCGGTGTCGTCGCCGACCACCACAAGCGTGTTGCCTGCCTCTTCGATCCGGTTGCGCAAATCAGATGGAATTGCGGACCCGAACCCTTTTTCTTCGGCAAATCGGTCTGACCCCAGCCAAATGGACTGGTCGCCCATGTCTCCTTCGAGGCCGCGGCCCGGCACGGTGCGTGTGTTGTCGGCTGCGGAAACGGAGAGGCCGTCTTGTTCTGCACGGCTCAGAATTGCCCGTGCCAGCGGGTGTGACGATCTTGCTTCAAGCGCGGCGGCGCGCATAAGCAGGTCGCGTTCGGACGTCTCGCCAATCGGATAGACCGCAGCGACTTCCGGTTCTCCCATCGTGATCGTGCCGGTCTTGTCCATCGCAAGCGCCGTCGTGCGACCCGGCGCTTCAACATAGGCCCCGCCCTTGATCAACACGCCATTGCGCGCTGCGGCCGCAAGGGCTGCGACGATTGAAACCGGCGTTGAGATCACCAAGGCACAAGGGCAGGCGATGACCAGCAGAACTAGCGCGTTGTAGAACCAAAAGCCCCAGTCACCGCCTGCGACAAGCGGTGGAACCAAGGCAATCAGAACGGCCAGCCCCAGTACAACCGGTGTGTAGATGCGGGCGAACTTCGTCACCCATTGTTCAACCTCGGCGCGGCGTGAATGTGCATCGCCCACCATGCGGATGATTTTGGACAAGACCGTGTCGGAGGCGGCTTTCGTTGCCCGTACAGTCAGCGTGCCCTCGCCATTGATCGTGCCAGCATAGACGTCATCGCCCGCTTCTTTTGGCACCAAGGCGCTTTCACCCGTAATGGGGGCCTGATCGACGGCCCCTGCCCCGTCGACAACTTCCCCGTCGAGGGGAATACGGTCGCCACCGCGCACGATGAACCGCGCACCGACAGCTACAGCCGCGGCGGGAACGTCGGCCTCTGAGCCATCGTCATAGAGCACACGGGCTGTCGGGGGTGCGAGGTCGAGAAGCGCTGACACAGCATTGCGCGCGCGCCCCACACTCCAACTTTCAAGATAGAGTGACAGCGAAAAGAAAAACGCCACTGTTGCGGCTTCGAAAAACTCGCCAAGCCCGATGGCCCCGGCCACGGCGACCACCATCAACAGGTTCATGTCTGGAGAAAGCCGACGCGCCGACGACCACGCTTTGGGTGCGACAAGCCAAACGCCAAACAGTATTGCTATTGCGAACAGTCCCGCTTCTGCCATGGGCATCGGCGCATCACCATGGCCCGAGAACAATCCGATGGCACCGCCGAACCCAGTCTCAATGATGTGGTAGATGAACCCCGCCGCCCAGAAGCCGCCACTGAGCATCGTGAACAGTTTTTGTTTCTTCAGATGTGCGGCCTGATCCGCGTTGGCATCTTCGGCATCCCAGGGTTTGGCGGTCATCCCGGTGGTCGCAA
>CAZCDY010000247.1:0-2026 GCA_964497145.1 uncultured Gammaproteobacteria bacterium | reverse complement strand
CGCAGGCACCCTCAGATACAGGAGAATGGTCGTGGCTGTTTTGAGCACCGTCATGTGGCATCGATTATCCTCGGATTCGCAATTATGGGGAGGTAATACGCCCTACAGCAACTAGAGGTTCAAGAGAAAAGTTCGGTCTTCCAGATAGCCGCGTGGTTAATGGGGTGATCGCAGGCGGTTTGGGTCGAAACCATTGAGTTTCGGCCACTTTCCTCAGGAAAGTCGCCTGTGATCTTGCCTTTGCGTTGCACCACATTCCGTCGGATGCGAGAAAGACGCATCTAAGACTTCAAAGCAGCAGGACAGTGAGTTTATGTACACACGGAGCGCAATTTTTATCCTTCTCGGCGTAGCGCTCGGAGCCTGCTCGGAAACCCTCTCGAATTCACAAGGCTCGGGCGCGCTGCCGCCGGTCCCGGAGCAAATCGTGGCGCTCGCGGCTCCAAACCAGGATCTCTCGACCGCACGCTTGCGGCCGGAAGACAATTGCTATTGGTACATGCATTCCGGGCCGGTCGAGGACACGCTCTTGCCGCTCAGGACATCGGGCGGCAATCCGATCTGCGTCAAACCGGCCGCGTAGCTCTGGCGGCTGGACCGACCTACCTGCCAAGTAGAACGTTAGCTGCGCGCCGTGACACTGTCTTCCGCCGAATAGAGGAATGCGGTGGAGCCGATAGCAACACGGGGATAAAGCTCATTGATATGCGCCATGACCATGCGAACGCATCCGGAGCTGGCACGCCCGCCGATTGAACGTGCCTGGGGCGTTCCATGGATGCGCAGATAGGTGTCACGCTGTCCGACGAAGAGATAGAGTGCGCGTGAGCCGAGGGCATTGCTTGGTCCCGGCTCTTGGCCGTTTTCAAACTCGGTGTATTCTGGGTTGCGCTCGATCATCGATTTGGTCGGTGTCCAATGTGGCCACTCGACCTTCCGACGGATCGTGTAGGTCCCCGGCTCGTAGAGATTGCCGCGCGCAATCGCCACGCCGTAACGCATCGCGGTGCCGCCTTTCTCAATGTGATAGAGATACCGCGCCACGGCATCGACATGGATGTCGCCGGGTGTCAGACCAGACCGGGCTTCAACCCGACGTGGCAGGAAGCGCGGTTGCAATCCCCAAGGGTTCGACGTCTCGAGATCGAAATCTGTAGGCGTCACCTGCGCATCCCAAGCCGCCTTTTGCGATGTCGTTGGCCATGTACTGGCAAAGACAGGGTTTGAAATTGGCGCGGAGAACAGAGCTGCGCTGGTCGCGATGAAATGGCGTCTTGTTAACATGTTGAACTTGTCTCCGTCGTGACAGTCATCTGGCCTCGCGCAGGCCATTTACGTTTTTTCGATACAACCTACACCTCCTAGAGCTTCAAGAAAATAGTTCACGCCACACGGTTTCGTGTGCGCAGAAAAGCTTCTCGATTTTATTGAATGCCGAGAATCGAAAGTAGCATTGATCAATCGAATAGGAATTGTCTTTCCGTTGGACAGGGCTCGATCTATCATGGATCCTTAGGGTCAGGTCGTTCATTGGTCGACCTAACGGCGCGAGTGTGTCACCGTCCTAGAATGGACAGATATTTCACGCTTCAAATGTCCAGCGCTCAGTTTCTCAAGAACGTCTTGTTGTTCAGTCTCGCAGCGTTGCTCCCGATCCTGTTGATTTACATTTTGCTTGCTCCGGGCTTTGCTCCGGCCCTCGCAGCAGGCGGACCAGCGCTTGTGCGATTTCTGAGGCAGGTCGTTACCAATGGATTGCCTGTGATTTTTGTCGTGAATTATGTCAGCTTCTTTCTGTTCGCTTTGACGCAACAACCTGATCGTAAACATCGAGATCCAGCGGTTTTCGTGTTGTTGGATCTGTCGATCCGGGTTGTGCTCTTCCTCAGCCTCCACGCCCTGATCTACGTTTTATCCGCGGATTGGTTCGGTTCGTTCGGAGGTAGCCGCGGGACCGCACTGAGCGTCGTCGCGCCGACGCTGGCGCGCTCTGCGTTCTTTGAAAACATCTCGGGTGTCTATCTCT
>CAZCDY010000246.1:2996-3968 GCA_964497145.1 uncultured Gammaproteobacteria bacterium | reverse complement strand
CCTGGCTGCGTCGAGCCTGGGCGACCAATGCCATGACCGCGGCGGAGGCAAGGCGGGTGCGCACGCTGTCCGCGCGGCTGGTCAGCACGATCGGCACGCGCGCGCCCAGCACGATGCCCGCCGCATCTGCGCCGGCCAGGTACTGGAGCTGCTTGGCCACCATGTTGCCGGCCTCGAGATCCGGCAGCAGCAGGATGTCGGCCCGGCCCGCCACCGGGGAAGCGATCTTCTTGGTTTTTGCGGCCTCTTCGCTGACCGCATTGTCGAAGGCCAGCGGGCCGTCCAGGATACCGCCGGTGATCTGACCGCGGTCGGCCATCTTGCACAGCATGGCCGCGTCCACCGTGGCCTGCATGTCCGGGTTGACGGTCTCCACCGCCGCGAGGATCGCCACCCGTGGCGGATCGATCCCGAGCACCGGTGCAAGGTCGATGGCATTCTGCAGGATGTCCACCTTGTCTTTGGCCGTCGGCGCAATATTGATGGCGGCATCGGTAACCAGCAACAGGCGCGGGTAGGCCGGCACGTCCATGACGAACACATGGCTGACGCGGCGGTCGGTACGCAGGCCGGTCCCCGAGGCAACCACGGCCCCCATAAGCTCGTCGGTGTGCAGCGAGCCCTTCATCAGGGACTCGACCTCGCCCGCGTGCGCCATGGCCACCGCCTGCTGCGCCGCTGCGTGGCTGTGTTCGGCCGCGACAATGCGATACGGCGAGAGATCAACCCCCTCGGCCTCCGCCACGGCGCGGATCCTGGCTTCGGGGCCGACCAGCACCGGGTCGATCAGGCCCCGCTTCGCCGCCTCGACGGGACCCAGCAGCGAGTCACGGTCGCAGGGATGAACGATGGCGCAGATGACCGGGGGCGCCCCCTGGCAGCGCTTGAAAAGTCGGCTGAACCCGTCGTTGCGACGCAATATGATTTCCGGGGTCGCAAGGTCGGTGTAGCTGATGCGCTCGGTCGGCGCAG
>CAZCDY010000246.1:0-2947 GCA_964497145.1 uncultured Gammaproteobacteria bacterium | reverse complement strand
TCGAAAACGATCTGGTGGCCCTCCGGACGCTTCTCCAGCGCGGTTACCGTGCCCGTCACCTCGTCGCCCACGGTCAGGGTTCCGGAGAACGTCAGGTTCTGCGCCAGGATGTTGGTACCCGGCCCGGGCAGACGCCGGTTGAGCATGCCGGACACCAGGGCTTCGGCGCCCACCGCGTCCGAGACCATCTGCTGCGGCGGTGCCTCGGTGTCGATGTGGAAGGGATCGATCTCGCCGGAGACCATGGCGAGCGCCTCCACGTCGCCCTCGGTAAGGACGTGGGAAAGGGTCAGGGACGCACCGACTTCGATCTCGTCGTAGGTCTGGTTGGTAAAGGATCTCATGTTCGGCTCTGGGTTGATGGGCTGGGGGCCTTGCGCACCCGCCTCGTGGGTCGTTTGGGTATGCGCTTGACGGGCTCCTCGTCGAGCACACCGCGAATTCGGCCGAGCATCTCGCGCTGGGCCTCGGTGATCCCCGCAGCCTGAACCCGCGGGTCGGCCAGCAGACGCTCGAGCAGCGTGCTGAGGCGCTGACGGTCTGCCGGATCGCGCAGCAGAGTCGGTAGCGAGGAGACGGCACGCTCCGGTTCGTAGCGGCAGATAATCTCCTGCTCCCCGCGGATGCGCCGGGCCTCGTCCCTGGGGATGTCCGGCAACAGGTCCTTGTATTCGCTAAGCAATTCCTCCTTCAGCTGCAGCCGTTCGAGTGGCAGCGGCTCGCCGTGGCGGCCAAGCAGGTGAGCGGTGCGGGTGACGGCCTCCGTGTACCCACCCTCGGCGATCGATGCCAGGGCGTCGCGAACGAACGGCAACTCGCGCGGATCGCTCGGGGGCGCCAGCCGACGCTCCTTCTCCTCGTGCCCGTCGGCCAGGTAGGCCGAGAACAGACCACCATAGGTCTGGAAAAACATGGCCTCGGAGGTTGCATCGCGGATATCGCGGTAATAGTCCAGCGAGGCGGTCACCAGTTCCGAGACCATGGTCTCGACCTGGCGATATGGCTGCTCCTGGCTGGCGGCCTGCCGCTGGGACCTGACCATGTCAGCCGCCGGGCCGAGCCACTGCAACCAGGGGTTGAGATCCGAAATGGCCCAGCGCTGGAAGCGCAACGGATGGAAATCCCGGCCGAGTTTGGCGCTGAACTCATTGGACATCGACTGCACCAGCGGACGGGCGAACAGCTCGTAGGCCCGCTGATTGAACTCGCCGATCTCGGCTACCGCCTCGAACGGCTTCTCATCGGCCCGCTTCAGTCGATTCAACCGCACCACGACCTCCTCCAGCTGGCGCTCGACAAACTCGACGTCATAGTCCACCGAGCCATTCTTGCCATGGATCTCGTTGATCTTCATGCCATACAGTCCTGGAGGCAGGGCCTCCACGGACTTGAGCACCGAGACGATCTGGGCATGCTCCTTTCTGGCGACCTGTCCCGAGACAAAGATCCCGAGGTGGCCAATGTCCTCATGCAGCAGACCGATGATCGTCTGGCCACGGGACTTGATCTCATCGGTGGAGCCATACACGTCCGCCACCCAGTTGAACGCCTGCTGCGGTGGGGTGATGTTGTCACCCATGGAAGCGAACAGGATGATCGGCGACTTGATGTCGCGAAGATCGAAGGCCTTGCCACCCTTTGCCTTCACGCCCCCCGTCCAAAGGTTGTTGCCGACGAACAGGTCATCGACGATCCACTCGATCTCCTCGCGGTTGAGCAGATAGAAGCCACCCCACCAGCGCTCGAAGTCAAGGAAGCGCGGCGGTTCGGTGTCAACATTGGCGAACAGGTGGTAGTACTTTTTCCAGAGGGTGTTTGCCGGGTTCAGGTTCTCCATGTTCTCGACCAGGTAGGCCCCATCGAACAGACCATTGCCCAGGTCGGCAGCCAGCGACGCCATCCAGGTCCCACCGAGCGCCCCACCAGCGTAACGCATGGGGTTGTCGCCCTCTCCCTCGCTCCAGGCCCCGCCCCAGTAGGACATCGGCGCGCCGTTGATGACGATCGGCCCGGTCTCGTCGGGGTTCGAGGAGGCCAGCATCATCGCGGCCCAGCCACCCTGGCAGTTGCCCACAATCACCGGCTTGGGGCTGTCGGGGTGCAGCTCCCGTACCTTGTGCACGAATTTTTCCTCCGCGCCGCACACGTCGAGCAGGGTCTGACCGGGCTCGGGCTCCGGGAAGAAGATCACGAAGTAGACGGGATGACCTTCGCGCAGCGCCACACCGACCTGCGAGTCGTCCTTGAACCCGCCAATACCAGGACCGTGCCCGGCGCGTGGATCGATAATGATGTAAGGCCGGCGTTTGGGGTCCACGGTGACGCCCTGCGGCGGGATGATGCGCACCAGTGCGTAGTTGACCGCGTGCTCGAAACGGCGCGCGTCCAGTACCATTTCGTAATCGAAATGCAGCACCGGCGGCTTGCCGGCCTGCTCATGCTCGACGAAGTTGTTGCCCCTTTGCCGCAGGGTATCCCAGAAAAGCACGCTTCTTTGTGCGAAGTCGTTGGAATACTCGAACCACTGGTTCCAGACGTCCCAGGGAGCCATCGGCTTGGAAAACTGCGCGGATATATGATTGTCGAACGCCTGTTGGGTCCGTTCTTTGAAGCGTTCCTGCGCCAGGCTCGCGCGTTTTCTGTAAAGCCGGCCGACCTTGTCGGTGAGTTCCTGGGAACGAACCGCGTGCTTGGTAATATCCTTCATCGTGGATCCCCTTCTCTGCGCAAGGCATGACAGTCACCTTGTTGCAGTGCAACATTCCACCCGACTGGAGTCAATTGTGAAGGTTGCGCCCGGTCAAGATTGCCGGTGATTTGCCACGACATACACCACACGGAGATGTGCAACGATCGGCCAAGATTTTTGCAGTCTCGAATCAGCGCACCTGCGCCCGCTTGGCCAAAATAATAGGCGCTGTCACCGTTAAGTGTTGGTAAAGCTAAA
>CAZCDY010000245.1:1413-4032 GCA_964497145.1 uncultured Gammaproteobacteria bacterium | reverse complement strand
GGAAAAGTCCGCGCAGTTGAGACGGGTGCTCGGTGAGGACGTACGCGGACATGACGTGCTGCTGAGTACCGCGGTTTTGAAAAAGACCGGCCTGCGCCTGGTCGCCTGACAATCTTCAATCGAGGGGCATTATGTTTCGACTCACACGTTATCTGCAGGCAATGGCCAATCCCGACGAGTCGACCCGCCGTCCACAGGCCGCCCCGCCCACCGGGCCGGTGGTGATCTGGAACCTGATCCGACGCTGTAATCTCACCTGCAAGCATTGTTATGCCACCTCGGCGGACAAGGATTTCCCCGGCGAACTGTCGACCCCTCAGGTGTACGCAGTGATGGATGACCTCAAGGACTACGGTGTGCCGGTCCTAATTCTGTCGGGCGGCGAGCCTCTTATGCGTTCGGATATCTTCGATATCTCGCTGCGCGCAAAGGCCATGGGGTTTTATGTCGGCCTGTCGAGCAACGGGACCCTGATCAGCCGGGAGAATATCGCGCAGATCGTCGAGGTTGGTTACGACTATGTCGGAGTCAGCCTCGATGGCATGCGCGAGACACATGACCGTTTTCGTCGTAGGCAGGGCGCGTTCGATGAGGCACTGGCAGGCATCCGTCTGTGCCTCGATGCGGGGATCAAGGTCGGCATGCGTTTCACACTGACCCGGGACAATGCGCGCGACCTGCTGCAGTTGATGGAGCGTGAAGGTATCGACAAGTTTTACCTTTCCCATCTGAACTATGCAGGCCGCGGCAACAAGAATCGTGGCGATGATGCGCATCATCAGATCACCCGCGCGGCGATGAACCTGCTGATCGACACTTGTTGGAATCAGATCAAGCGTGGAAAAGCGCGCGAATTTGTCACCGGCAACAACGACGCCGATGGTGTCTACCTGCTGCACTGGGCACAGCGCAATCTGCCGGATCAGGCTGGGCGACTGGCCGGGATGCTGCGGCGCTGGGGGGGGAACGCTTCCGGTGTGAACATCGCCAATATCGACAATCTCGGAAACGTTCATCCGGACACCATGTGGTGGGATTACACCCTGGGCAACGTCAAGGAACGGGCTTTTTCCACAATCTGGGAAGACGTGTCTGATCCGCTGATGGCGGGACTGAAGTGCGCGGATCGTCCGCTCCAGGGTCGTTGTGCACTGTGTAGACAGCTCGATATCTGCGGCGGCAACAGCCGTACCCGTGCCTGGCAGTTGACCGGTGATCCTTGGGCCGAGGATCCTGGCTGCTATCTCAGCGACCAGGAGATCGGCGTGAACTCGTCGGACCCGCGGATCGAGGTACGGCCCTATGAACGACGCTGCAGCCCAGCGATACGGGAGGCTTGAGATGAAGCGTTTATGCTGCGTTTTTGCTCTGGTTTTCGGGCTCGCGGCGGCGGCGTTGGTTTACCTTTTCGTTGTTCGTGGCGACACAGTGCCGGCCAGCGATGGACGCATGGCGGTTTTGATGACGCCCGGAGAACGTGATCTTGTGTTGTCTGAGATGCGAGATTTCCTGATTGCCCTGCAGACGATCAGTCAGGCCGTGGTCGACGAGGACACGGCGGCCGTCGTGACGGCCGCGCGCCAGGTGGGTGGTGCGGCGCAGCAGGGTGGGCCAGCCAGTCTGGCCAGCAAACTGCCGCTGGAGTTCAAGCGGCTCGGATTCGATACCCATTCGCGTTTCGATCAGCTGGCGCTCAATGCCGAACAGTTCGGTGATACCTCAGGGGTGCTGCCGGAGCTGGCGACATTGATGCAGAACTGCACCGCCTGTCACGCCGCCTACCGTATCGACCCGGCACTGCCATGAAGCTGCTGCAATCACTTGGTGTGGTGACCATCCTGATCCTGCCTCTGATCGGTCCGGTTGTTTCGGCCGGACCGGGTGATGCACCGGCCTTGTATGTGCAGCATTGTGCCCAGTGTCATGGTGCCGATCGCCTGGGACTCATGGGGCCTGCGCTGCTGCCGGAGAATCTGACCAGGCTGACGAGGGATGCAGCCATCGAGATCGTGGGCAGCGGGCGTGCTGCGACACAGATGCCACCGTTTGGGCAGGTCTTGGATGAGGGACAGATCGCGGCACTGGTGGATTTCGTCTATACGCCCTTGGCCGAGACGCCGGCCTGGGGCAGGGACAAGATCCAGGCGAGCCACAAGATCCTATGAACCTGTTCGTGGTGGTCGAGCTGGGTGATCACCACGCCACCATCCTCGACGGTGACACCTTTGAGCCCATCCACCGATTCAAGACTCACCTAGCATTGCATGGCGGGCCGAAGTATTCACCGGATGGCCGTTTCGTCTACTTCGCATCACGCAATGGCTGGGTCAGCAAGTTCGATATGTGGAGCCTGCAGATGGTGGCCGAGGTGCGTGCGGGGATCAATACGCGCAACCTTGCCGTATCCTCCGATGGACGTTATGCGATGGTCGCCAATTACCTGCCTCACAGTCTCGTTTTGCTGGATGCCGCGGATCTGCAGCCGATCAGGGTGATCCCGGTGCAGGACGAGAACGGCAAGAGTTCCCGGGTCAGTGCGGTCTACGATGCGGGACCCCGACAGAGTTTCGTGGCGGCGCTGAAAGATATCCCGGAGGTATGGGAGGTTCTTTATTCGGA
>CAZCDY010000245.1:0-1309 GCA_964497145.1 uncultured Gammaproteobacteria bacterium | reverse complement strand
GGCGCAGGATCGCCGATCTCGAACTCGACGGGATGCCGCACCTTGGATCTGGGATCACCTGGGAATACCAGGGGCACACGGTACTGGCAACGCCGCACCTGAAGAAGAATGAGGTCAGCATTATCGATATGACGACCTGGAAGACCATCAAACGCATCCCCACCGAGGGCCCGGGCTTCTTCATGCGTAGCCATGAGAATACGCCCTATGCCTGGGTCGATGTGTTCTTCGGACCGAACAAAGACAAGGTGCATGTCATCGACAAGCGGACACTCGAGATTGTGGAAACGCTAAGACCGGAACCGGGCAAGACCGCAGCACACATCGAGTTCGACCGTGAGGGCAGGCACGCCCTGCTCAGTATCTGGGAGATGGATGGTGCCGTGATCGTCTATGATGCGGCGACTTTGCAAGAACGCAAACGCCTGCCGATGGTCAAGCCATCGGGTAAGTACAATGTTTCCAACAAGATCAATCGTTCAGCCGGTACCAGCCATTGATCCGTGGAAAGACTGAAGGGCCTATGCCTCGCATAGCCCCGCAGATATGCCGTTTCCTCGCCAGGCCGCTGCAATGGTTGCCGCAACGGCTGCATGCCGGAGGTCTGTCGGTGATGCTCAATCACCTGCTGGCGCATGCGCTGGCCGATGGCGAGTTGGATTTTCTGCATGGCAAGACAGTCAGTCTCGAGATCGCCGATCTCGGCATCTGTTACCGGCTGGTCTGCGACAAGGACGGCTTCGGACCGGCCCCTGCCCGAAGGGAGGCCGATGTGCGTTTCAGCGGCGACGCGCAGGCGTTCCTGTCCTTGGCGACGCAACGTGAGGATGCCGACAGCCTTTTTTTTCAGAGATTGCTGCAGATCGAGGGAGACACGGCTACCGGGCTGCATCTGAAAAACTTCCTGGATTCGCTTGGTGAGCCACCGTTGCCCGGTCCTGCACGACGCCTGCTGGAGCGGTTGGCCGACCTGCATGCGCGCAACTGCGGAGCACGCGTGGCCGATCAGGGTCGCCAGTCTAGCCCCGGCCGACCCGCCCAGTAGCCGTTGCAGGGCCCGGTTGGCATGTAGCCTATGAGTTCCGCCTCGGCGTCGGCGCTGTCACGGCGTGCCGCGATGACGTCTGCAAAAGTCTGGATGATCGCCGGAACATGGTGCGACTGCGGGCTGATGCGCAGCACCTCTACCCCCAGCGCCTGGATGTCGTCGATCTGGTCGAGCAGCGTATAGGTCTGGGCCGACTGCGTCTGGATGCCGTTCAGCGCGAGGAAGCGTGCCTCGTCCTGGGTCGACAGCAGCATGCCATCC
>CAZCDY010000244.1:0-4032 GCA_964497145.1 uncultured Gammaproteobacteria bacterium | reverse complement strand
TAGCGGGCTGGGAATGCCCACGGGGATCAGCGAGTTAGGTGCTCGCGGGAGAAGCGAGTGGGTCGCTTCGATTTTCGCGACGGTTGAAAAAGCCGGATCGATGAGTTGCTTGGCCCAGATTTTGTTCAAAAGCAGCGCGAGCTGTGTTGTCGACATGTGTTCGATCTCAGATGTGAGATGGTCCGAGCAGCAGATTTCTAGACTCGGACGGAAAGGCCATCGATCAATGACAGCTTGTATGCGCGATAACTCGGTATGACGCCGACAAGAAATCCGGCAAGTATGACCGAGGCGAGCAATCCCGCCTCGGTGAATGACGGAGCACCAAAAGCGAGCGAGATCCCAAACTGGCTTTCCATGATCGGCCGGGCTACCAGAAGAATCGCATGGAGTGCGGCAAACCCCAGCAACACCCCAAGCAGTGTGAGAAAGCCGGCCTCCCCCATGATCAATGCGAATACATGGACCGGCCGTGCACCGACAGAGCGCAGTATGGCCATTTCACGGCGTCTTTCGTTCAGTCCGGTCATCAGTGCGGTCAGCATGCCGAACATGCCGACGATCACGACAAACACGGAGACCAGCAGAAGCGCGTTTTCGGCGATACCGATCAAGTTCCAGAGCTGATTGAGTGCGACTCCAGGCAGGATTGCACTGAGCGGCTCCTGTGGATATTCGTTGATGAAGCGTTGTACCTGGAAGGTCGATACTTTCGACTTCAGGCCCAGCAGAACCGCCGTGATCGTTTTCGGTGTCAGGTCCGAGTGGCGCACCTGCCCGGCAGTGGTGGCGGTGCCGGGCAGCGGAGCGCCGTACTGCCAGCCGATGTGGATCGCTTCCAATCCTTCCAGGCCGACATGTACCGTATGGTCCACCGGTGTGCCTGTCGGCTCGAGAATGCCGACGACGCTGAACGGTTTGTCGCCGTGACGGGCAAAGGCCACATCACTGGCACCATGCGCCAAAATGATCTGATCGCCTGGCTTGTAGCTGAGTTTTTGCGCGACCTCCGATCCGATTACTGCCTCATAGACGTCATCGAACACGCGGCCCTGCGCCAGCTGCAACGCCTTCTGGCGCGCATGGCGGTAATGCTGGAAATAATCCTTCGTGGTGCCGAGTACACGAAATCCGCGGTGCGAATCACCCAGTGACATCGGGACTGCCCATGCCACCTTGGGGTGGTTAGACAGGTCCAGATAACTTTTCCAGGACATGTTGTTGGTTGCGTCACCAATGCGGAACACAGAGTACAGAAGTAGCTGTGCCGGGCCGCTGCGTGCGCCAACGATCAGGTCGGTGCCGGAGATGGTATTGGAGAAACTAGAACGTGTCTCGTTGCGCAGGCGTTCCACGCCCACCAGCAGGGTAACGCTCAGCGCAACCGAGATCACGGTCAGTGCGGCGGTGAATCGTCGATTCATCAGGCTGTGCCAGGCGAGTGTTGCTATCGGCATGTGCTTATCCTGCCTGCGTTTCCGGATGGGCAGCGCGGTTTGCTTCTTTCAACGGAATGCGCCGGTCGAACAGGGGCTCCAGCGATTCATCGTGGCTGACAAAGACCAGTGTCGCCCCGGATTCGCCGCATTCTTTGAACAGCAGTTGAACGAATGCCTCGCGCCGGTTCGCGTCGAGCGAAGAAGTGGGCTCATCGGCAATCACGATCTCCGGGGAGCCCATCAGCGCGCGCGCGGCGGCCACGCGTTGCTGCTGTCCGACGCTCAAGGTGGTGACGGGACGCCCCAGCAGATCATCGTGAGCCATATCCAGGTGGTCCAGCAGCCGTATTGCCTCGCGCTCAGGCGTGCCGCTGCGCCTGACTGCCTTGTCGCGGCGCTGCCGGGAGAATCGGCAGGGCAGGGTGACATTGTCGACCATCGAGAGATAGGGGATCAGGTTGAACATCTGAAAGATGTAACCGATATGGTTGGCGCGGAAGTGGTCGCGCTCGACGCTGCCAAGCCTTTCCAGCCGCTTGCCCAGAACCTGCAGCGAACCCTGCTCCGGTGTGGTGACACCCGCCAACAGGCTGAGCAGTGTACTCTTGCCGCTGCCGCTTGGGCCCGAGATGAAGACCTGTTGGCCGCGCGCAATGCGAATGGCGTCAAGCGATAAGACGGTCGCTCCGTCCCGCTTCCAGCGGAATACCAGGTCGTTGATCTCGATTGCGTGCATACAGCTCCATTCACTCGTGCAAACCGGCACGGTTGTTCAGCCGTCATCCCCGAGGTGTGATACTCAAAACAATCAGAATGTCAGAAGCGGCTCGCCGCTGCTTAGGGTCGCGGCACCCTGTCCCCTATCGGTGATGTACTGCACGGCCAGATTGTTTATCGCCGGGAAGGCATCGAACAGGCCGACGCGCAAGGTGTCGATTTCACCGGGGGCATCACAGGTGAAACGGTACATCGCAGTGATGTCGGAATGCCGTGTATCCGCGTGTTCTTCATCGTCAGATTCGTGATGCCGATGCCCGTCCTGGGCCGGAGGCCTTGCTGCCGAAGTCGACCTGGATTCGATCTCGACCTGCGCTGCATGGCAGTTCGCGGTCTTGTTGAAACGAAACAGCTGGTCTGCATTCTTCAGGGTCGAAAGCGCATTTTTTTGTGCGGTGTGTTCCGCTTCTGAAACTGGCGCATGCTCGAAACCGACCAGGTTGGCGGCAGGGCTGTTCAACTCGATATGAACGGCCTTGCCGTCGAGCACGAGGTTCAGCGCTGCAATGCCATGCACGTGGCTGGTTTGCGGGCGGTGTGAGTGTGACTCGTCAGCCTGGGAGCCGGCAGCGAGCAACATCGCGATGATGCAGGCGCCGGTACGATGAAGAAGGACGATTCGGTTCATCAATTGACCTTCGAGGAAGTTGCCATGTATTTGACCTGGCCGGACCTGAGGCGTTCAAGCCTTGCCATCAGTCTGCTCCAGGTGTCGAGCCGGGATGACTGTTCGTGAAGCCGGAGTATACCCAATGGAAAGCGTGGAAAGACATCGTGTTCGCCGTCCTTGACGGGGTGCACAGCTTAAGCCGGGGTGGCGACCCGGGAACTTCATTGATTCGCCAGATGTCACTCGTTATGCTGCTTCGGCCGCAAGATTCAGGCTGGCGCGTGTATTTTACACCTGCGTCTCCCCCCACTGGAAAATCACCTACACGCCGATGATTTATAGACTTTTTCGAAAAGCCCTTCTGTTACCGGTACTGTTCCTGACAGCCTGTGATTCCGAGCAACCGCCGGCGGCCGTTGCCCCGGCTGCCCAAGTGCTGCCTCCAACTGCAAACGCCGCCGAGCCGGCAGTCGTTGAGTCCGAACCTTCGTCACCGCTGGAGATGCCGGCTGACGGCGCCGATGCAGGCGTCAAGGAAATCGACTGGGATTCGCTGATCCCGGAAGACTATTCACCCGAGAAGCTGCTCGCGGAATATCAGCCGGAGAATATGGAAGACGACGACCCCCGTGCGGCGGAGCTGATGGAAAAGCTGCGAAAGCTATGGGACGAGGCTCCGGTCAGGCCCGAACTGGATGGAAGGGAGGTGAAGCTACCGGGCTTTACGGTGCCGCTTGAGGGTGACAGCCAGGAAACCAGCAGTTTTCTGCTCGTCCCCTATTATGGCGCTTGCATCCACGTGCCGCCTCCACCCGCCAATCAGACCGTTTTCGTCCTGACAGAACCCGGTAAAGGCACCAAGCTTGGTGAGTTCGACGTTGTTTGGGTTACCGGCACCATGAGTGTCAAACGCATGGACAATGATATGGCGGAAGCCGGTTATACCTTGGACGCGACTGAAATCGCGCCCTATGAAGAGTAGCGTTGTCTCATGTGGTCGCGCCTTTTCGGTCTGAGTATCTGTCTGGCGGTCGGCTACGCCGTCGGCGCCGGTACGAGATCGAGTACCTGCCACATCCACCCGCCTGGGTCCACGCCGGAAAACCCGGTTAACATCATCGGCCCTTTTGCCTCCGTGGCGGAGTGCGAGACAGAACGCAAACGTCGTTTCTCGGGTGAAGGGCGCTGCCATTGTCAGGCCGATTT
>CAZCDY010000243.1:0-4042 GCA_964497145.1 uncultured Gammaproteobacteria bacterium | reverse complement strand
GAGAAGAAGCCGGGGTGGGAAAAACATCAGTCCGACAAGGGCCTCCATCTGCTACTCGACGAGCGCAAGGGTATGACCTGGTCGATAGACCCGGAAACAGGGAGCGCCCGACGCAGCAAACCCCGCAAAAGTGAGAAAGAGATCGAGATGTGCGCGCGTTGCCACGCGCGACGAAGCCCGATCACCCACACGTACGTGCACGGTGATCGCCTTATGGATCATTACCTACCTCGTCGCCTCGACGCGGGGATGTATTTTGCGGACGGGCAGATGGACGATGAGGTCTATGTGTATGGTTCGTTCGTACAGAGCAGGATGTACCACGCCGGGGTCACCTGCAGTGATTGTCATGACCCACACAGCGCTGATCTGAAAGTACCCGGCAACGCTGGCTGCCTGCAGTGTCACCATGCAAGCAGGTACGACGCAGAGAGTCACCATTTTCACAAGGACGAGGCATCCGGTGGCAGCTGTGCCGAGTGCCATATGCCGCCGCGCAATTACATGGTGATCGATGCGCGCCATGATCATAGCATGCGCATCCCGCGCCCAGATCTCTCGGTAGAGCTGGGAACGCCGAATGCCTGCAACAACTGCCATCAGGACAAAACGCCGGACTGGGCGGCTGAACAGGTGGTTGACTGGTACGGCGCCGCACCGCTGGGCTTTCAGCGCTACGCCACCGCATTGCAGGCTGAGCACGACCGGAAGCCGTCGGCGGGCCCGGCGCTGACGGCTCTGATTCGGGATGCCGAGACGCCCGATATCGCACGTGCCACCGCGCTGGCGGGAATCGCTCCTCACCTGACCCGGGAAAACGTGGACGTGCTCGCTGCCGGGGTGGCGGATGACAACCCGATGGTGCGTACGGCCACGCTGAGTGCACTCGATGGCTTGCCGTCTAACATCCAGGTGCGGTTGGCGTGGCCGTTGCTGGCCGACCCGGTCCGTGCGGTGCGCATCGAGGTGGCCAGGGTGCTCGCCGCTATCCCGGCGGGAGAGCTGGAGGAGGCGCAGCGTGCGCAGTTCGAAAGGGCGATGGTCGAGTACGTCGACAGCCAGCTGGCGATGGCCGAACGACCGGAGGCGCAGGTCAACCTCGGCAACCACTATGCGGCGCGTGGAGCGACCGACAGTGCGATCGCTGCGTACGAGACCGCGCTGGAGCTGGACTCGGGCTTCGTTCCGGCATATGCCAACCTGGCCGATCTTCATCGCCGCAATAGCGATGAGGCCGCTGCGGAAAAGGTATTGCGCCGCGCCATCAAGATCAGCGCCGACAACGCTGATCTGCGCCATGCCCTGGGACTTTCTCTGATCCGACAGCAGCGTCTGCCGGATGGTGTGGTGGAACTACAGCGTGCCGCCAAACTCAGTCCGGAAAACCCACGGTATGTCTATGTCTACGCGGTTGCGCTCAACTCCACGGGCAAACCCCAGCAGGCGATCATGGTGTTGCAGGGGGCGCACAATGCGCATCCCAACGACCGGGATATTCTCAGTGCGCTCGTCACCTTCAATCGTGACGCGGGCAATGACAAGCAGGCAGCGAGCTACGCGGAGAAACTGCAGGCGCTCTTGCCATGAAGTGGCAACGTCTACCCATGACCGCCTCATCGATCATTGGTCGATCAATCCAACTTCCGCGCCAGGTCCTCTGCCTTCTGGTGCGTATACCGCCGCAGCATGCGCAGATCCTTGTGCCCGGTGATGCTCGCGACCTCCATGATGTTCAGCCCTTTCTCGAACAGCCGGGTGGTGGCCTCGTGGCGCAGGTCGTGGAAGCGGAGGCCCTCGATACCGGCCCGGCGTATTGCGCGCATGTAGGAGCGCTTTACCGCCTCGGTGGTGACACCAGGAAAAACGTCACCGTTCAGGGCACGGGGCAGGGCGCGCAGTACGGCGACGGCGCTCGTCGACAGTGGCACGGTCCGCGCCTCGCCGTTCTTGGTATCCGGCAGGTGTGCGGTACGGCGGTGCAGGTCGATGTGCTCCCAGCGCAGACGTCGCAGTTCACCCTGGCGCATCGCGGTCTCCAACGCCAGCTGCACCATTGGCAGTAACCAGCGATTGCGCGCCTCGCGGCAGGCCGTGAACAGGCGTGCCTCTTCACCGGGCCGCAGTCGTCGGTCGCGCGGACGCCCGCCGGGCGGCAGCTTGATGTCCCGCACCGGGTTGTGGACATGGATGCCCCATTCCTTGCGCGCGACCTCGAAGACGTGGCCGAGCAGGACCAGGTCCCGCTTGACGGTCGCCGGGGTAACCTCGCGCAGACGCTCGTCGCGCCAGCGGGCGATGTCCACGCCACGGACTCCGGCGACGAACCGGCGGGCGAGGGGATGACGCATCATCAGGCGCAGGCGGTTGGTCTCGGGCTCCGCGCCCTTCTTCAGCGGGGTGACCTCTTCCTGGTAGCGTTCGAGGAGTTCCTTGAGGGTGGGCAACCTATCAACTCCAAAGAGTGTTCAGAGACTGCAGAGGGAGTTACACGCGAAAGCGAAGGCAGAGCCTGACTTCCGCTTCTATGCGCTGTACGACAAGATTTACCGGGAAGACATCCTGGCGTGCGTATTCCACGCCAAGTCTTGAAGTTGAAGAGAAGTCAGGCGTGTTCCCGCAGTTTGCGCCTATGGTCTTTAATCAGGAGCATAAACCAGTTGTGGGCATGTATCGTCGAAGCACTATCGCAAGAGATCGTTGGGATAGTGTCAAGGCGGGCAAGGACATGGATGATTACATGACTGTCAATGAACAGAATCTCCGCGCAGGATATTTCACGATAAAAGGCGTCGATGGCCGTCCGTTCCTGCTAGTGGTGCCAAGCTCCGAGAAAGGCCAGGAATTCCTGTTAAACGCCCTGAAAAGCGGTGAGATCAGAATGGGACGTTCAATCCACAAGACCCCGTCATTCCCCGATGCGTGGGCAGCACTGCTGAAGAATCGACCTATATGAACTTCCTGAGTCGGATGCTGCGCAGGTCTGGGCCATTCGTGATTGAATTCGCATACATTACGGCAATGACAAACAGGGACTCGATGAAATCCGTTCTGGCGTTAGCTCTGTTATTGTTTTTCTCTTCCACCGCCTCTGCAGAAACTCTGTTTCAGTGCCGAATGAATGCGACCGCCAGCAGGGACTTCAGGTTCATTGGCGAGCCGGGGTGGTGCGGTCCCACGTTTAACTGTGGCACAGACTCCTCGTATGGAATCAAGCTCTTCACGAAACCTTCATTTGATGAACTTTCCTACCGTGAATTTTTGATCTCACTGGACGAAAAGTCGAAGACGGTCTCAGTGAAGTCATTTTGGTCTAAAGATGAAGATGGCAAGCAATTTTCCGAGCAGTTCGACGCGCACATAGTCTCGCGGGACAGAAATGTTGTGTTCTTTTTCTTCGTAAACCCCTACGGCAACAAGGTACACTCCTACGCCCTTGATCTAGAACGCAGAAAATTGGTTGCCGCATCCGTGGTGAATGGGGCGACTGGCATTGGTCACTAAGGCTACGACCTTTGACTGTGACTGGTGCCGCATCCTCTGGCTGAGAGAGCTTGGCTCAAGCTCGTCCGGAACCACTTGGGAGCCTTTCGGGAAAGTCCAGGCAGACGCGTAGAGATAGGCGAGTCATCGAGTTATTGGGTATGGACGAGTTTGCTCTGCACAAGAGCTACCGTTATGCCACTGTGATCGTGGAACCCTTTCGACGGCAGGTGTTGTGGGTTGGGTCAGGACATAGTCGCGAAGCGATCCATCCCTTCTTTGAAGACCTGTATGAGCCAACCCGACAAAGGATCAAGTCGGTGGTCATGGATATGAACACGGCCTTCGATCTAGAGGTTCAGAAGGACTATCTGAAGCGCGGCCGTCTGGAACACGGCTTCCTGCGGCGCATCCCTGTAGGGAAGCCTGCTGGGTTTGGCAGTGAGCAGGTGGCAGCCGACACCCCCCGAGTTCGACGCTTTATCGCGTAACTTATTGTTTTTATTAAATCGGGGTGGCCGATTTTGTCACTACAAGGCGTTGGCGCTCGGTGTTGGTAAGC